>JBMFUY010000131.1:0-6642 GCA_049966275.1 bacterium | reverse complement strand
TCCGTTTCTTTTTTTCTAATATTCGAAGAATACCTATATTTGACGCGTGACCCTTCCCTTCGGGTGGGTACCCCATCGCTCATTACACAAACTTCCCTATTTCGCAAACGCATTTTTCGGGTTAATAATTGGTATGATAATTTTATAAAGACAGCAAGATCTGGCTATAAAGCATCTGCTGGGTTTCCCAATTAGTGCGGTTTTTATTGATAGGTATATTCATGGAATTGCTGTAATAGTTCTTTTCAGAATAATTTTCCTCTAAACGCCTGAACTACAAATGAGCCGAAAAGGAGGAGGAATACAGCGCTGAATATAAATAGCAAAGGGAAAGTCATTTTAACAGGGGCTTCCATTGCGAGCTTTTCTGCGCGCTGAAAGCGTTTTGTTCTATATTCACGAGACTGTATTCTGAGTGTTCGCGCGAGTCCTGTACCAAGTTCATCACTCTGAATGATAGCATTAACAAGTGAGGTAATCTCAGGCACGCCCACGCGGTCTGCCATATCTGTTAAAGCCTGTTTACGTGCCTTCCCCATTTTGAGTTCCTGTAAAAATTGAAAAAGCTCCATGCGAAGTATACCATGTTTTGATTTATCAAGGATCCTGCTAACACTACCTGTAAGATCAAGTCCGGCTTCAATAGATAGGGTTAAAAGATCAAGAATATAAGGGAGCTCCTTGAGTATTATTGTTCTTCTTTTTTGGTAGAGCTCTTTAAGCCAGAGGTCAGGATAAAAGAAAGCACCAACAGATAGTATTATACTAACACCTATAGAAAAACCAAGCAGAATACATATAATCAGGGTTATGATGCATGTAAGTTCTTTCATGACCAGTAGTTCTTCCGGCATAAGACACAATGGCTCACCAGCAAGTGATAACCTCTTCTTTACCCTTTTGAAATAACCTGAAAGCCTTTCTTTTTCAGGGTGAATGTTTATAATGATCCCTGCCATATTTACAAAAAATCTGTACAACGATGATTTCAGGTACTGTTCACGATCGTGTTTTACAATGCTTTGCTTTTTTATATATGTCCTATCAAGCAACGCAGTTACCAACATATACCCACACACACCTGCAAATAAACTTGAAAGTACAACATAAACAAGATTCATACATCAATCCTTATGATCTTTACTATGAAAAAAGCCCCAATAGCTTCAAACAACACAATGATAAATAGAATAAACCAACCAATGGGGTCCCTGAATAAAGGCATGATAAGATTTGGATCAAGTTTGTACAAAATAAAACCAAGTACAACAGGCATGAAACCAATCACGATCCCCTGTAATCTTCCCTGTGATGTGAGTGCTTTGATCTTGCCCTGAATGGTATTACGCTCTCTTATTGTATCTGCGATGCTATCAAACATTTCTGAAAGATTCCCACCTGCATCCTTAACTACACCTGTCGCTGTTACAAACAGATCAAGATCCTCACTTCCTATCCTTTTACTTAAATTCGTCAGTGCCTGTTCAAGAGGAACACCAAGCGTTACTTCCTTACCAACCATTGAAAGTTCCTGAGACAGAGGCGCAGGGTATTGATCAGCAACCCTTGCTATTGCCTGCTGAAGCGACAACCCTGATTTCAATGCATTACTAATAACGCCTATTGCATCTATAAATTGCTCATCAAACAATTTTATACGCCTTCTTCGCATAAAATTGATCCATAGCCTTGAAATAATCAATCCTATTGGCGCACATATTAAGCCTATGACAAAACTGGATAGTAAAATAGATGAAATGGCAAACACAGCAAAACACGATACAATGTTGAGATAAAATAATCTTCTTGGTTCCATTTTAACATAAAGTTCTTCAAGCTCACGCACCTGATCCATCACCTTATTTTTATACAATTCGCTTCCATGTTCGACAAGATCAATCGTCTCATACACAATAATAAATGCACTTATGCCTGTAAGAATTGTAGCGCAAAGCATTAGCAAAATCATGTAAAAAGCTCCTGAGAAATATTGATGTGATGTGCTCTCAGTTCCTCTACAAACCTTGGGACAAAACCTGTTGGTTTAAACCTACCAGCTATCTTTCCATCCCTTTCGATTCCAGATATCTCATATAAAAATATATCCTGTAAAACAATAGTATCACCCTCCATGCCCTGAACCTCTGAGATTGCGGATACACGTCTTGATCCATCCTTAAACCTTGTTTGTTGAACAATAAGATCTATAGCAGAACGGATCTGTTCTCTTATCGCTTTAACAGGTAATTCCATACCGGCCATTAGAACCATTGTTTCAAGTCTTGACAGAGCATCCCTCGGGCTATTTGCATGAAGTGTTGTAAGTGAACCATCATGCCCTGTGTTCATTGCCTGAAGCATGTCAAGTGCTTCTCCACCCCTGCATTCGCCAACAATGATTCTATCGGGTCTCATCCTTAAAGCATTGCGTACAAGTTCACGTATGGTTATTGCTCCTTTGCCTTCAACGTTCGGGGGCCTTGCCTCAAGAGACACAACATGTGGCTGATTCAATTTAAGTTCTGCTGAATCCTCAATGGTTATGATCCTCTCATCATCTGGGATAAAACCTGAAAGAACATTCAGTAAAGTAGTTTTGCCTGAGCCTGTTCCACCAGAAACAACAATATTCTTTCGTGCTTTTATTGCTATGCTCAAAAACTCAGCAATATGCTCTGTTAAAGAACCAAACCTTATCAGATCATCTATCGTGTATGGTATATGTGAGAATTTTCTTATGGTTATGGTTGGTCCCTTTATAGCAAGTGGTGGTATTATCACGTGCACACGTGAGCCATCCTTCAAACGAGCATCCACTGTAGGGGAGCTTTCGTCTATCCTCCTGCCTATGGGTGAGACAATCCTTTCAATAACATTTAACACTGCTGTATCTGAGGAAAATCTCAAAGCTGTCTTTTCAAGCAGTCCATGTCTTTCTATATAAATCTGGTCTTTGGCATTTACCATGATCTCGTTAATACTTTTGTCTTCAAGCAAAGGCTCTAATGGGCCGAGTCCAAGTGCTTCATTGATCACCTCTTTGAGTAAATCTGCCTCATTAATTTGAAAATCTATACGCCCTTCTTTTCTCATTCTTGATATAATTCTTTTAACAACCTCTTCTGATTTAATCCTTACCTCGATTGTCTTTAATGCTGAAAGGTCAAGCTTTTTAAGGTCAAGCTCCTCAAGTAACTGCGTGTGTATTGTCTGTTTTAGATGATCAATCTTTTCAAACTCAATCTCATTGTACAAAGCATAAGGCTGGATTGGTTCGTGTGGAGCAACATATTGTGGAGTAGTATCTACCACCTGTTTCTGTGAACCATCAATAGCCTTTATTTGCTTTATATAGATTTCATGAGCCCCTATTTTTAATCTGTCGCCTGTATTTAGAGCAACTGCCTCGGATAAAATATGCCCATTGTAAAAAGTACCATTTGAACTGTTCATGTCAGATGCAAACCAATTAACACCGTCCCTGTATATTTTAAGATGCCTTCTTGAACATAGGTTATCATCAAGTTTGATGTCCGCATCCTTTGATCTACCAATTACTACACCTGACTGTATTGTAATTTCAAAGATTTTTTTATTGTTCTTTATGATCTCTATTTCAAGCATACCCGTCTTATTAAAAGGTTAATCCAGAGGATCGTATCCAAGAGATTTATCCGTATCATTGTACTTTTTGTTCATATCTTTTACCCTGGTTGTATCAATACTCCCAGGTCTTATGATAGTGGGTGTTATAAACACAAGGAATTGAGATTGTGACTGCTGATATTTTCTTGACTTGAACAACTCACCTATAATGGGTATACTCCCAATTACCGGAAACTTTGCGACACTTTTAAAGCCCTTATCACTTAAAAGTTCTGAAAGAACCAATGTTTCTCCCTGAACAAGGTTAACCACTGTCTCAGTTTTTCTCGTTACAAACGCTGGTAGATTTATACCATTTGCAGAAACTGCATTAGCCATATCAATGTCGCTTGTTTCCGCATGAATCTTAAGACTGATATTGTTAAACTCATCGGTTACTGGTTGAATATTCAGGATTACACCAAATTCCTTCCAGTTAACATTGGTTTGTCCAAGTGTTGATGTCGTTGGTATAGGAATTTCGCCACCTGCTACAAAACTTGCCTGATCTCCGGAGCGACAAACAAGCATAGGATTGCTTAAAACCCTGCCGAGATTATTTGCGATCATCAGGTTGAAAACAAAACTAAAATCAGAGAGTATGGAACCGCTGATAGAGAATACTCCTATTCGGGGTTGTCCATCCGATGCAGGATACGTCCCCCTGAACTGGGCTGAAAGTGGTATTGTTTGTGGCCAACCAATCCCGATATTTTTTGCAAATCCTTTATCAACCTCCATCATTTTTACATCTATTTGTACCATCTTATCAAGGCGTACATTGTTCTTTTTTGCAAAGTTGATTACCTGGGGATACAGAGCCATTATCTTTTCTACCTTTTCATAATCATCTGCCTTTATTACCTGACCTTCAAGTACAATCCTGTTGCCTATAATATCTACCTTAACACCCTCAACATCGTGCAAAAGCTCTCTTACATCATAGACAACAAGCTTAATATCCTCTTCAGTAACCCGTATTGTATATTCAACCTTTCTCCCGGAAACCAGCCAGACAGATAGGTTTGTTATGCCCTTTGATATGCCTGTGATCATAAGCTGATTACTGTTTATAACCTTTACACTTGCAACTGTAGCATCACCAATGCCCACCTTTGATATGTTAGATTGTTCAATAACCCTGCTCTGTCCCTGAACGAGTGAGATAATATTTTGATCAGCATACACCTTATTTTGCTCAAAACAAACATACATCAACACGAACACTATAACTTCCATTAAAAGCATAATCCCTTTTTGTTTATGTATCATTTATTCTCCGCCTTTACCTTTGATTACCCTTATATTACGCTCATGCTGGATCTGTTTAAGATTGCCGATCTTCATAATATCTTCCCAGCCCACCACAGGCATGGTCTCTTCTGCCTGGATATTATCTGCATTTCTTAAAACAAAGTTTAGTCTTGCCCTTTCTGATGCAAATGTTAAAAGCTCAGCCTCCTCAGGGGACACAGAAAGTGTCAGGCTATTGTAGCTGTAAGGTTCTGATTCCTGCAAGCCCCTTCCCCAGATTCCACCTGTTGCAAGTACAGTAACATTCTGTAATAAAGTGATCGTTGCAAGCCTTGTTGCCCCGGTTGATGCTGGAAACGAAAAGGTACCAAGGATATCTACATGGTCACCAGGGCGTATCAATCCTGATACACTTGTCTGATTGTCCACAGCAATAGAAATAGCCCTTTCATTATCCTTTATCAATGACGTAAACCCTGAACCTTTTCCTGCACCTAACATGGTCCATTGTAGTGGTTCACCCTTTTCAACCTGCATCACAAGTCTATGTCCCAATACTGCATCCTCGTCTTTTTGTTGAACCGTATTATGCGAAAGATAACGCTTTGGCTGAGGGGTGGATGTTAGCATGTCCTTTGTAAGGATGGTACCGGGCTTGATATCAATCCTTGCAACCAGCACATCCACTGTTTCCAACTCGCTGTAAACATTATGCCTGAACATTGCAAGGTATAGTTGAAGTAAAACAATGGCGATCACACCACTTCCTACACCGATCAGTATCCTCTTATTTTTATCCAGATTCATACATCCTCCTAAGGTACTGGCAAAGAAATAAATGTGATAAGAAAACTGAAATATGAAGACATTGCATGCCCAAGTAAATCAACTGCTATACCAGCGCTTATAGCAACCACTGCGGTCACAATAAGATACTCCAGCATTGCCTGCCCGCTATTTGTTTTTAGCCGAGTATGTAATAATTGAGACATAACTTGATTTCTCTTCCACATCTACTATAAACATGTTTGAACTGGATTGATATAATCCCATATTATGGGTTTGCTGCAATTTTCTGTAGCCCTGTGCTCTCAATCTTGCATCATAATAAAGCAGCACAGCACCTGCTGTTGCCTGTGCTTTATAATGACCTATGGCAAATTGTTCTGTTTTAATAGTATTGATCCTTTGCGCTGATGGGAAAACAGGGAAATCATCTGAATCATGAATACCGGTATCCATGAACCTTTTTGCATCAAACCCATTCCCAAGTTTAAGACTTACGTACTTTGTAGAACTACCATTAACAAATCCCATTACCGGCTCTATAATAGCCATTAAAGAGCCAGGTGAGGCTAATACGTGTTTGTTTAAACCTCCAGCATGCACAGATAAACCACCACTTTTATCACGGTAAAATGGAAGAGATTTGTTATTACGAAGTTTTGAAAGCAATGCACCGCGGTCTTCTTCTGTGTGAACAAACATATCCATATCCTGATCATTAACCTTAAAATGTATAACTTTTGGATTCATACTATTTAGAATAGAGCTTGTATCTTTAAACAAATCGTATATTGTCCCTTTACTGGCAGAGGTAATACAAAATAACACAAGGATTATCAGGATAATCATGAATACAGGTATAATGATGTGTTTTCTGAGATTATTAACCCGAAAAATGCAATAGGAAAGTTTGCTCATTCGTTCAACCCTGAGATCCACCTAAGATACAAAGACTTT
>JBMFUY010000130.1:0-6645 GCA_049966275.1 bacterium | reverse complement strand
CCCTTCCCTTCGGGTGGGTACCCCATCACTCATTACACAAACTTCCCTATTTCGCAAACGCATTTTTCGGGTTAAATTCACTCATAATATGATCCAGCTTTACTGTGTGCTACCTGGGCACCCCCGGAACGAATAGAAAATTTCCTTATTGCATTTTTCGGGTTAATTAGGTATTTCGTTGCGTTTTCTAATAAATGTAGCTTATATTAAAGATAAAATATAATTTATGGAGGTAATATGAAACATTACTTTTTTACAGAAGAACACGAGATGTTTAGAAAAACAGTGAGGGACTTTGTAACAAAAAATCTTTTACCACATGCGAATGAGTGGGAAGAAGCACAGGATTATCCTAAAGAGCTGTTTAAAACATTGGGTGAAATGAATTTTTTAGGTATTAGATACCCTGAGAAGTATGGTGGTATGGGACTGGATATATTTTATGACATTGTGTTCTATGAGGAGCTTTATAGGTGTAGAATGCCGGGTTTATGCCTTGATGTTATGGTGGATACTGATATGGCAACCCCTGTTCTGTTCAAGCATGGCACAGAGGATCAAAAAATGAAATATCTTACAAAGGCAATAAAAGGTGAGGCTGTATTTGCAATAGGATACACAGAACCAAATGCTGGTTCTGATGTTGCAAGGATAAGAAGTACTGCAAAGAAGGTGGATGGAGGGTACATAATCAATGGTTCAAAGATCTTTATTACCAATGGAACCTGGGCAGACTATATTATTGTTGCAGCAAAAACAGATGTTACAAAAGATCACAAAGGCATTACCCTGTTCCTGTTTGACACAAAAACAAAAGGCTTTACTGTTGGCAGAAAGTTGAAAAAACTCGGACATCATACATCCCACACTGCAGAGCTTTTTTTTGAAGATTGTTTTGTTCCTGATGACATGGTCATAGGAGAGGTAAATAAAGGGTTTTATTATATAATGGAAGGATTTCAAACAGAGAGGATCATGGGATCAGTTGGTGTCATAGCCCTCGCACAGGTTGCTCTTGAAGATGCTGTAAACTATGCAAAAGAGAGAACAACATTCGGCAAACCCATATCTCAACATCAGGCAATAGCACATAAGCTTGTGGATATGGCTACGCAGCTTGAAGCTGCAAGGCAGCTTGCATACCATGGTGCATGGTTACTTGATCATGGCGTGGATGCAACAAAGGAGATCTCCATGGCTAAACTGTACTCCTGCGAGATCGCAAATAAAATAACATACGATGCGATTCAGGTGTTTGGAGGTTATGGTTACATGGAAGAATACCCTGTTGCCAGGGCTTACAGGGATGCAAGGATGTTTACCATTGGCGCAGGGACATCAGAAATCATGAAGGAGATTATAGCCAAAAGAATGGGATTGTATTCATGAACAATCACGCGCTGGATGTAAAGCCTATAAATATAGGCTGAGCTGAAGAGAAGTTTGTGAAATACAAACTTCTCTCTGAATTTTTTTGTAAATGGATCCAAAAGAACAGGACATTGCAGTTTTGTTTGATCGTATATCTAAACGATATGATCTTCTAAACCATTTATTGTCTGGTTTTACTGATATACGATGGAGAAAAAAGGCAGTAAGGATCAGTCTGAAGCCCAATGTAAAAACAATACTTGATGTATCCACAGGCACAGGTGATTTAGCCATAACCTATAAGCGTGCAGATAATACGCTACTCATATATGGATTGGATATAAGCATGAAGATGCTACAAATAGCCAGGCACAAGGCACAGGATGTGTTGTATATAAATGGCTCTGGTTTAAATCTTCCTTTTAAGGACAATACTTTTGATCTTGTTAGCTGTGCATTTGGTATAAGAAACATTTATCCGAGAGAACAGGGCATACAGGAATTCTACAGGGTACTAAAGCCTGATGGGATCATAATGATCCTTGAGTTCTCCATGCCAGAGGGCTTAATTGGAAGGTTATACAGAATTTATTTTGATAGAATACTGCCATATTTTGGCAATTTGATCTCAGGAACAGATGCATATACATACCTCACTTCATCTGTAGAGGCTTTTCCAGAGCCTGGCATGTTTATTCAGATGCTTTCATCAAAGGGTTTCAGGAATATCCATGTAACAGATCTCACCTTTGGCATAGCCAGAATATACACAGGTAACAAATAAAATTTATTTATGCTAAAGTCCCAGGAGCAAGAAATGTTGAAAAAACCGATGTATATGATTATTGTAAGTGAATAAATTTTTAAAGGAGAGAATATGCACCCGATTCTTTTTCACTATGGTCCTATAACCATTCACACGTACGGTGTTGCTATGGCAACTGCATTCATTGTGGCAATATACCTGGCAACAAGAAAAGGTAAAAAATTAGGCATAGACCCAAATATAGTTCTTGATATGAGTTTCTGGATCATGATCGGTTCTATCATAGGGGCAAGAATTGTATTCATCATAACCATGTGGGATTATTATATGCAACACCCTCTGGAGATGCTTGAGATATGGAAAGGTGGGCTTGTGTTCTATGGTGGTTTGTTTGGTGCTATACTTGCCATGTTTATTTATTTAAAATGGGTTCATCAGGAATTCTTTAAACTTGGAGATCTTATCTCTCCATATATGGGATTGGGCTATGCGATTCATAGAGCATTTGGTTGCTATATGAATGGCTGCTGCTTTGGTAAGCCTACAACCTTACCATGGCCCATAGGATCTGTATTTGCACCTAACAGCGACGCTGGCATTGCTTACCCGGGACAGAGGCTATTCTCAACAGAGCTGTTTGAATCTGTAAACGGACTTATTCTGTTCTTCTTTCTTTTATGGTATGAAAAGCATTTAAAGAAACACAATGGTGAGCTGGTTGGATTATTGCTCGTGCTTTATTCTTTCAACAGATTTATAATAGAGTTTTTTAGAGGCGATATCATCAGAGGATTTATTGGCCCTGTTATACACTGGCCATGGGGAGCAAGCCAGCTCTCAACATCACAGTTTATAGCAATACCTACTTTTATTGCAGGCTGGATCATATTTTTCTGGGCAAGGACAAGAAAGGAAGATGGAAAAACTACCAAGTTACAAATCTCTAAATAGAGCAAGAAAGATCCTTGAGCTCCCGGAAATGGCAACAGTAGAGGAGATAAAATCTGCCTATTATAGACTTGTAGAGATGTATCATCCTGATAGGTGCGCTGAAAAGGATAAGGCATACTGTACAAAAAAGATGGCAGAGATCAACAATGCATATGGTATCCTGATGACCTACATACAAAATTACAGATATATCTTTACAGAAGAGGCATATAGAGAACAGGATATGGAATACGCTGTTAAGAGGTTTTTTAAACCCGAAAACTATAAGGAAAGATAGATATGCTTGATACAATATTTAAACCTAAAAGTGTTGCACTTGTAGGAGCTTCAAAGGTACCAGGAAAAGTGGGATACAGTTTACTTAAAAATATAAAAGAAGGAGGATTCACAGGTAAAATCTATCCTGTCAATCCCAGTGCACAGGAGATACTTGGCATAAAGGTATATCCTGATATTAAGAGCATTCCAGACACACTGGATCTCGTTGTATTCATGATACCCCCAAAGGCAATAGTTTCTTCTATACAGGACTGTGCAGAAAAAAAAGCAAGATTTGTTATTGTTATATCTGCCGGGTTCAAAGAAGTTGGTGTGGAGGGCGCTTTACTTGAAAGGCAATTAAAGGAACAGGCTGATAAATATAATATAAGGATTGTTGGGCCTAACTGTCTTGGTATAATAGATACAAAGGCTAAATTTAATGCCTCATTCGCTGCTGATATGCCTCTTAAGGGTGACATATCTATAATCTCCCAGTCTGGTGCATTACTTACAGCAATCCTTGATTGGGCACTTGCGAATGATATGGGCTTTTCCAAGTTTGTCAGTCTTGGTAACAAAGCGGATCTGAATGAGGCAGATTTTATTGAATATCTTGCTGATGATCCGGATACAAGGGTTATACTCGGTTATATAGAGGGTGTTTCGGATGGGAAATCATTCATTGAGAAGGCTTATAGAGCATCAAAGAAGAAGCCTGTTATATTGATTAAAGCAGGTGGAACAAAGGTTGGTGCAAGGGCATCCTCGTCCCATACTGGAACCCTTGCTGGTTCTGATGCTGCTTTTGATGCTGCATTTAAACAATCAGGTGTTATAAGGGCTCACACAATAGAAGAATTGTTTGATATAGGTAAACTTCTGGAAAGTCAGCCTTTGCCTGCTGAGGGAGGGCTTGCAATAATAACAAATGCAGGTGGTCCTGGTATAATCACAGCAGATGCCACTGAAAGGGCTAATATAAGACTTGCGCATTTGAGTGATGAAAACATACTGGCATTGAAAAAGGTTCTACCACCTTCAGCAGCGTTTGGTAATCCATTTGATATCATTGGAGACGCTCTGGCGGATAGATATAAATCTGCCATTGATATTATAATAAAGGATAAAGATGTTGGTGGTATATTCGTCCTTCTTACCCCTCAGGATATGACAGAGATAGAAAAGACAGCAAACATTGTCGTGGATTCAGCAAAAAATACTGATAAACCTGTACTGGCTGGTTTTATGGGGGGCAGGGATGTGAGCAGGGGCATAAAAATACTCAACAATGGTAAGGTGCCCAACTACGTATTCCCGGAATCTGCAATAAGAGCATACAGGATCGCGCTTGATTACAGGGAATGGTTAAAGAAACCAGAAAAGACATACAAAAAGTTCGATGTTGATGAAAATGGTGTCAATGAAAAACTCAAAGTAGTTCATGCTTCTGGTAGGTCAGGGCTTGTTGATGTTGAGGCAAGGCAGGTTATAGAGATGTATGGTTTCAAAACACCTAAAAGTGCTCTTGCATCTACAATTGAAGAGGCAAAGGCATCTGCAGAGAAAATAGATTATCCTCTGGTCATGAAGATCGCTTCACCAGATATACTTCATAAGACAGATGTTGGTGGTGTTGTTGTTGGAATAAGCAATGAGCACCAGCTTGAACAGGCATTCTCATCAATAACAAACAACGCTAAAAAGTTTATGCCATCCGCAAGAATATGGGGCGTTGTTGTTCAGGAGATGTTGACAACAGGCACTGAAACCATTGTTGGAATGCATATTGATCCAAATTTTGGTCCACTTATCATGTTTGGACTTGGAGGCATCTATGTTGAAGTACTTAAGGATGTTTCGTTCAGAGTAGCGCCGGTATCCCAGGAAGAGGCTTATGACATGATAAGAGAGATCAGGTCATATCCTTTACTACAGGGCGTCAGAGGTGCAAAGAAAAGAGACATAGATGCAATTGTAGATGCAATTTTAAGGGTTTCACAGCTTGTTATAAACCATACTGATATTGTAGAACTTGATATAAATCCACTATTGGTTCAGGCTGAAGGAGAAGGAGCGATAGCTGTAGATGCGCGAATCTCAATAAAACTTTGAGGAGGTATATATGACTACAAAGGCAATTCCTTTTTTTATAGGCTCAACAAATAATTATTCTGGTAAAACCCTTTTATCCGTTGTGCTTGGAAAGATGCTTCAGGAACAGGGGTACAAAATTGGATACATGCGAATCATTGGTAAATCCGTGGCAAGCAGGGCAGACATGCTTTATGATGTTGATGCAGAATTTGTTAAAAGAACACTTAATCTCAATGATCCTGTAGAAAAGATGTCTCCAGTGATTTTAACACACGACCTTATAACATCTGTACTCAAGGGTAAAGATTACGATGGCTTAAGCTTGTTTAAAGAAGCATACGAGGAGGTCTCTTCAGATAAAGATGTTGTTCTTATAAGTGGAGCAGGCAACCTTTATGAAGGATTGGTTATGAAGATAAGTAGTTTGATAGTCATAAAGGCTTTGGATGCAAAGGCTGTATTGATAGATCCGTACAGGGATGAGGTTTGTGTGGACTGCATACTATCCTCAAAAGAACTACTCGGTAAAAGACTTTCAGGTGTTATCCTTAATATGGTGACATTTGATGACATGGAGTTTGTTGCTGACAATATTATTCCGTACCTTGAGAAACAGGGTATAAGGGTCTTTGGAATGATCCCGAGAACATCTGAATTAGAAACTGTTACTGTGAGACAGATACGCGATGCTGTTGGTGGTGAAATGCTTTCAGGTCATGATAAGCTTGATGAGCTCATAGAGAACCTTGTCGTAGGGGCTATGGATGTTGAGAATGCACTAAAACATTTTATCAAGAAAAGGAATAAAGCTGTTATAACAGGTGCGAATCGTGCGGATATCATCATAGCAGCTCTTGAAACATCAACCAAATGTCTTATTCTTACAGGCGATATTCTTCCCAACGAGATCGTTCTTGGAAGGGCAAAGGCTATGAATGTGCCGGTTATACATGTAAAGTACGATACATTAACCACTATTTCAAAGATTGAATCTATAATTGGCAAAATGAGGATAGTCAGAGAAGAACAGGTTAAAAAGGGATACGATGTAATCAAACAATATATAAATGTCAGAGGTCTTTTTGAAGCTGTTGGTATTACCACTAAATGAACATAAAACCATTGACCCGAAAAATGCAATAGGGAAGTTTGCTCATTCGTTCAACCCCACGATCCACCTAAGATACAAAGACTTTTTGTTG
>JBMFUY010000129.1:0-6646 GCA_049966275.1 bacterium | reverse complement strand
AATACCTATATTTGACGCGGGGTTATCACTCATTACACAAACTTCCCTATTTTGCAAACGCATTTTTCGGGTTAACAGCCTGATTGATCTTCTGTTTTAAGTTCTTTTCAATGCCTATAGTGTATTTTTCTGCTGTTGCAGCGTGCTTTGCATTGATTTCTTCAATATGCTTCTTCTCATGACCAGCAAGATCCTTAAGCAGAAAAATAGCCACCAGGATCACTGCGATTATTATTATCCATTTTACAATCTTCATAGTAATTAATATATATAGATCAAGCTGCTGTATAATCCAGTGTTAATGCCTCAAGAGCAATTGTTAGCATGATGTCCATGGATGTTCTGATCTCCGGTGAATCCATAACCTGTTGAGCATAGTTAATGTTACCGGTTGCAAGCAGGATGGCACCTGTTTTTATACCAAGTACATGACCAAGTGCAAACAGTGCAGCACATTCCATCTCCATAGCGAGAATGCCTTTTGATTCCAATGATTTTGCATCTTTTTTCTCAGAAAAGAATGCATCTGAAGTCATAATAGGACCAACATGAATGGCGGGTCTGTATTTGTTTTGTTTGCGTAAAACACCTTCACCCTGTTCAACAAGCCTTTTTAATACAAAAAAATCAGGAACAGAGGGAATCTCATCAATACCGTAAACCTTTTTAAACCCTATTAAAGCTCCAGCACCTGTTGGAATTATAATATCAGATGGTTTTACTTTTTTACTTACGCCTCCGCATGTGCCTGTCCTTATAATAGTTTTAACGCCAAGCCTCTGTAACTCTTCTATTACAATACCCGCTGATGGAGCTCCCATACCTGATGTTACTACAGATACTGCTTTCTTGTTGTAAAATCCAGTATAAGCGTCTAATCCTCTGTATTCATTTATAAGCCTTGATTGTGTCAGAAATCTGGTGGCTATATATTTGGCTCTATGTGGATCTCCTGGCAATAGAACAAACCTTGATATCTCCTCTGGTTTAATCTTTAAGTGGTATAGCCTTTTCATATAAGCCTGCTACGTGGATTATCTGTTTTTCTTAAATCCTGCCATGCTTCTAAAAGTTTTCTTTCTTCAGGCGAAACGTTACTGGGCACCACAATGTTAATCCTGACATACATATCCCCAAGCCTTGAGGTGGATTGTATCCCTTTACCCTTTAATTTAAGTAGTTGTCCATTTTGAGAGCCTGCTGGTATTTTAAGTGTTATTTCACCGCCGGATGGAGATGGAATATTTACACTTTTACCAAGTATAGCCTCGAATGGATAAACAGGTAGGTCAAGATAAATATCTTCATCCTTTGCAGTGAAGGGTGGAGAAGGTTTTATCTTTACATTCAGGTAAAGAGACCCTTTTCTGCCTGTTTCTGGATCAACTGCACCCTGGCCCGAGAGTTTTATCTTTGCCCCGTGTTTTACACCTTTGGGTATCTTTAACTCAATAGTTTTGGTTCGTTGTGTAACACCTGTTCCACCACATTGAGGGCATACATTCTGACTGGATATTGTTCTTCCTCTAAATGTGGCAGTGCGTCCTATATACCCACTGCCTCCACACATATTGCATATCTCAGTGGCAGGTATGTTTATCAATCTTTTTCCTCCATTGGCAGCCTCAGAAATCGTGATCTCAATCTCTGATTCCTGATCCAGACTGCGTTCTTGTTCTGTATGTCTTGCACCAAAGCCTCCAAGCAGGTCTTCTATGTTTATGGTGGCGTCACGTCCACCAAAAAATGTTTCAAAGAAATCTGAAAAATTGGTTCCTCCAAAGTGGGTTGAACCTGTTCCAGCATAGGTTCTCCCCCATGGTTCCTGGCTTGAGATCCTGTCCCAATTAGACCCCAATTGATCATACCTTGCACGTTTTTCTGGATCTCCAAGTACCTGGTATGCCTCATTGATCTCTTTAAATTTTTCTTCAGCCTGTTTTCTGTTGTCTGGATTAAGATCAGGGTGATACTGTCTTGCAAGCGTTTTGTACGCCTTTTTGATCTCTTCCTGTGTAGCGTTTTTACTTACACCAAGTATTTTATAATAATCTTTGTATTCCAAGGGACACCTCGTTTTGTATATAAAGATAATCTATAAACATAGTAGTATCAAGCGGTAATATCAGTGCTTGTTGTGTACATTGCATAGCTGTCCTCAGATTCCCATACCTTAACATAACTTATGCTGACGTTCTTTGGTAGTCTGTCAACCATGGAGTTGTAAATATACTCTGCTATAAGCTCTGCTGATGGTTCGGTGCTGGTAAATGGTTTTATTTTATTGATGTATTGATGATCAAGCTTTTTAATAACTGTATCAAGTTTTTGTTTGAGCAAAGCGAAGTCTATAAGCATGCCATTGACAAGCCTTTTACCATGTACTGCCAGTTCTACCTTGTAGTTATGACCATGTAGGTTCTCACATTTACCTTTATAATTCCTCAATCTGTGTGCAGCAGAAAACCTTCGGGTAATAGCTATTTCATACATTTATTCTATCCTTTCAAAAACGATTATTCTCCTGAATGAGCCATCAGGAAGGTGTGTTTTAAGCTCCTCTGTTTGTTTAAACCCATTCATCTCTTTAACATCTTCAATCTTCTTTGATTTCATTGCTATAAGTTTACCCCTGTTTTTTAAGTATGGTTTGGATAGTTCAGCAAGTTCTTCAATAGAAAATGAAGCCCTTGAAATTACCACATCAAAGCTTTCTTTCATAACCTTCTGAAAATCCTCTGCCTCAGCCCTTTGGTGTAACGCGGTTGCGCCGTGAATATTTAGAAGGTTTATAATGTTGTTTATAAAATTTATTTTTTTTAACCTTGAATCTATCATTACCAATCTGACAGATGGTTTGACAATCTTTATTGGTAAGCCTGGAAATCCAGCCCCGCTTCCTATATCAAGGATAAAATCATTGTCATTTATGAATGTTATAGGAATCAAAGAATCTATGAAATGTTTTATAACGATCTCAGACTCATCTTCTATTGCAGTGAGGTTGATTATTTTATTCCATCTTATGAGTTCCTGAAGGTACAACTCAAATGCATTTATACAGTGTTCAATATCAACCTTTTGATTTACTTGTTTGAGGAATGGTTCCAGTATTTTTTTTATGGGCATTTTCAGTAAAATTCCTTTGGCACTATTCCAAGCTCTTCACAGAGATATTGGTCAGAACACGTATTCCCCTTTATGAGCATGTTGATCTGTTCAATGGTTATGGGAAAAAATTCATAGTTCTGAAACAATCTGGCTGATAACTTCAGTAAACTAACCGGTAAATGAAGTTTCATCTTCTTTTTTAAGTTGAATTTGTTTGTTATGATATCAACGATCTCGTTGTAAGAAAGTGTCTTTTGTCCACACAGGCTGTATGTTTTGTTAAATGTTTCTGGTTTATCAATGATCATGGAGATAACCCTTGCAATATCCTCAACATGTATTGGTTGTAGCTGGTATTCGCCATTACCAATAATTGGAACAAAGAATGGTACAAGCTCAATGGTATGTTTTATGGTGTTTACAAAATTAACCGTGTTATCTGTTTCATTACCAAATACTACAGAAGGTCTTAGTATTGTATAGTTTAAATCCTGAGCCTTTATGTACTCTTCTGCCCTGTACTTGGTTCTTATGTAACCATACTTTGTATCTGGCTTTACACCGTTTGCACTTATATGGATCCATCTTTTTATTCCGTAAACCTTTGCCCTTTCGTAGATATATCTAACCCCCTGTACATGGGCTAACTCAAAAGAAATCCCTCTGGATGGAAACTCCCTTATGAGCCCTATAAGGTATATGATAGCTTCACATCCTTCTAAAGCATTGTTTAATGAGGCTGGATCATCTATTGCTCCATAAACAAATTCAACATCTCTATTCATGAGTTTATACTCAGATCCTTTGCGGACAAGAGCCCTTACCTTGTACCCATCTTTGAGAAGTTGATCTATAACATGACTTCCTATATAACCGGTTCCCCCGGCCACAAAAACCTTCATAAAATTATTATTACTTTAAATTTCGTATTCGTCAATCACTCGCGATGAGCCATAATCCTGAACTTAACCTGAAAAGCAATGCTTGAAAATGTTATTACTTTATTAGACCCGAAAAATGCGTTTATGAAATAGGGAAGTTTGTGTAATGGGTACCCTGAACGAATGAGCAAACTTTCCTATTGCAATTTTTTGGATTAGATAATTTTTAATGACAGCATCTTTGTAAAATGATATTTTAAAATTAGGGAGGTATTTTATGAGAGCAAAGAAACCATTTATAAGTGTGCTTGAGGCTATTGTACAGAAGACAGATATTCCTGCAGAGATAAAACAAAAATCGATTATTCAGATAGAAAGCTACATAAAGGATGCACCTGTGATTGTAAAAGTCCTTTTTACAACTCTGTTGTATCTTGTTGAGTATCTTCCTCTTTTTACGCGATTTAAAAGGTTTTCAAAGATGGACATAGAAACAAGGGTAAAATACATCTCTGGTTTTCGCGGTAGAATAGGAGGGAATATCCTTGTACTGATTAAACTATTTGTTACACTCTCATATTATTCTGTGGATGAAATAGAACATGAACTTGGGTTTACCAGGCAATGTGAGAACATAAAAAGCAGTTTCAAAAAGCCAGCATTTATTGATGGAAGCAGGGTATCAGATGATCTGAGCCTTAATACAGATGTATGTGTTATAGGAACAGGCGCGGGTGGTGGAGCTGTTGCATATAGTGTTGCAAAATCAGGTATGAAAACCATTATACTTGAAGAAGGCGCCTATCTTACTGGAGAGGATTTTACGCAGAAGCCTGTAGATGCCCTCAGTACTACCTATAGGGATCATGGTTTTATAACCACATATGGTCTACCACCTATAATCATTCCCCTTGGGAAGGCTGTTGGAGGAACCACTACAATCAATTCAGGTACATGTTACAGACTACCATCATCTGTTATAAAAAACTGGCATGATAGCTATGGCATAGATTGGCTTACAGAAGACGAATACAACAGATTGGCTTCTTTTGTAGAAAGGGAGATCCATGTAGAACCAGTGCCTGAACATATATTGGGTAAGAACAGTGCTCTTTTCAGAAAGGGTACACAGGCACTTGGTCTGGAAGGTGCACCTATTCCAAGGAATGCCTATGAGTGTGATGGCTGCGCTTTCTGTGCATTTGGTTGTCCAAAGGATGCAAAGCAGGCTACAATGTTAAACTTTATTCCTGATGCGATAAGTAATGGAGCAACTCTGTACTCCAATGCAAAGGTCGTAAGGCTGATCAAAAGTGGTAACAGAATAAGAGGTGTGAATGGTGTGTTTGTGGATAAGCATGGAAAGCCTACAAACAAAACGTTTACAATCTACGCTGATAAAGTTGTTGTATCTGCAGGAGCTATAAATACACCTATCCTGTTAAAAAGGAGTGGTTTGAAGCATCCACGTATAGGCAAAAACCTTCACATACATCCAGCAGCAAGGGTATCTGCTTTGTTTAATGAGCGTGTGGAAGGCTGGATTGGTGTACCGCAGGGATACAATATTCATCACTATGTAGATGAGGGTATTTTCATACAGGGTCAATTCGTTCCACCCTCTGTATTGTCTCAGTCAATACCATTTGTAGGTAAACCACATTCAGATTTAATGAACAGATATGCCTATCTTGGTTCGTTTGGGGCTTTAATTTCAGATACAGGAGCCGGGCGCGTGTTACCTGGTTTTGGCAGTCCTATAATCTTCTACAATCTATCCAGAGAGGATCACATAAAGATGGTAAAATCAATTGTAATTACCTCTAAGGTCTGGTTTGCAGCAGGGGCAACAGAGGTTCATACACAGATAGCCACAAAACCTGTTATTCATAGTGCTAAAGAGGCAGATGAACTTATAGAAAAACTACCCCCTGCATGGTCACTTGAGCTTATGGCATTTCATCCTATGGGAACAGCAATGATGGGTAAGGATGAAAAGTTTGCTGTTGTGAAGCCTGATGGAGAAACGTATGAGATTAAAGGATTGTATGTTGCTGATGCATCATTATTTCCTACTTCAACGAGGATTAATCCCCAGATAACTATAATGAGTATGGCAACGAGGATAGGAGAGCAGATCAGTAAGGGATAAACTAAATGGTTCTTCAGTTAGAAGGTCCATTTACCCGAAAATGCGTTTGTATTAAAATAACTCATAACAAAAAGTCCTCACTTAGAGTAAAATTAATTAGTTGTTGTGTATTTCTCTCAATTCTGCCACCATACATCGGAGCTATGCAGCTGGTGTTCTCATTATATATAATATCTGTGTGTTTCACTCCATTTGACAGGAGGTGAAATAAAGAAAACCACTCATCAATAAAGAGCTTAAACGGATGCCAATATGAGATGTTGAAGGATACCACCAATTTTTTATAACAGGATATAGACAGCTTTTTCTCTTAGCACTACTTTTTGTTATTGAATAAATAAATTATATCCTATATATCACATACTATGACCAGGGAACAAAAATGTTACAAGGCGTTGCATGGTGTGTTTATCGATACCAGGATTGAAGGCGGTTTTGTTAATTTGATGAGGGGAAAATTTTAAAGAAAAACTATGGGACGCTCAACAGTTCACTACACAGA
>JBMFUY010000128.1:0-6692 GCA_049966275.1 bacterium | reverse complement strand
GGCAGGGTATTCTGGTAAAATCATATAAATAGGCAGAACATCTTTGAACCTTTCAGTCTTTTTGCATAGATGTAGGCGATTGGTAAGCATTGACGTAATAAAAACCTGATGTTATCTTATCATCTAATATGATCCGTCAACCGCTTGACTTTGAAAAGCCGATTTTCGAGCTTGAAAAAAAGATAGAAGAATTTAGACAGTTGTCTGCATCAGAAGGCATTGACCTTTCTGATGAGATAGCGAGATTAGAAAAAAAGGTCAAAAAGATCAGAGAGGAGACATTTTCTAATCTGGATGCATGGAAGATTGTTCAATTATCAAGACATCCTGAAAGGCCTTATTCATACGATTATATTTATCTTATCTTAAACGAGTTTGTTGAGATACACGGTGATAGACGATTCAAAGATGATCCAGCTATAGTTACAGGAATTGGGATGCTGGACAACCAATCCGTTGTCTTTATAGGTGAGCAAAAGGGCAGAGGTGCAAAGGACAGAGCCTTTAGAAACTTTGGCATGCCCCATCCAGAGGGCTATAGAAAGGCTATGCGTGCAATGGATTTAGCAAAAAAATTCAACCTGCCTATTATTACATTCATAGACACACCAGGGGCATATCCTGGCATTGGTGCAGAGGAACGTGGACAGGCAGAAGCAATATCAGCCTCAATACTGAAACTGGCAGACATCCCTGTGCCTGTGGTTGGGTGCATCATAGGTGAGGGAAGCAGTGGAGGAGCACTTGCAATAGGGCTTGTTGACAGGATGTTTATCCTTGAGTACGCGGTTTATTCTGTTATATCCCCTGAGGGATGTGCGTCCATCCTGTGGAAGGATCAATCAAAAGCACCTCATGCAGCAGAAGCACTGAAATTAACCTCTTATGAACTAAAAAAGGCAGGCATTGTTGATGAGATATTAAAAGAACCTATTGGCGGGGCTCACAACGATCCAAAGGCAATGGCTCAAACAATAAAAGAGGCTTTGCTTCGTGCTATAGCAGAGCTAAAAATGTTACCCATTGAAGAGCTTGTAAAAAATAGATATAAAAGATATAGATCCATAAGCCAGTTTAAAGAGGGGACAAAACAATAAAATATGGGCGATATACTTGGAATAGATATAGGTAGATACTCCATAAAAATAGTTGGTATCAGAACAACAATAAGGGGCGCTAAACTCAACCTGTTTAAGGAGTTTATTTTCCCTGAAGGAACAGATCTATTTTCTGGTTCAAATGTAGATGCACTTAAGGATTTCTTTGCAGTTGAAGGATTGGCATCTTCAGACATTATTGTGGGCATTCCATCAGATTTAATATTTGTACACACAGTTTCTGTTCCATTTGTAGAAGATAAATTTATATCAAGAGCCATACCATCAGAATTAGAAGAGGTAAGCACTGTGAGCCTTGAAGACTCAGTAATGGACTACAATGTTATCCAGAGAGAACAGGGACGTTCTTCTGTTATTACCTTTTCAATAACCAACGATACCATGAAGGCATGGCTTGATACATTGTTATTGTTTGGTGTAGATCCAGGCGTTGTGGACATATCCCATTGTGCGTATGCCAATATTGCAACTTATTTAAGGCTTGATAAACCGTTCATTATAGCAGATATAGGGCACGCTCATACTTCATTATCATTTATAAATGAGAACGGCTTATTCCTTGCGAGAGACCTGAAGATCGGTGCCACTACATTGGGCATAAACAAAGAAAAGATTATAACCAATAAAGACGTGTACAACGCTTTTATAGAGCAAATAAGGTTTTCAATAGAAGTTGCTGAAAAGAAATACAATACAAAAATAGCCTCTATTGTCTTCAGTGGAAGATTGCATGAGTTAGGTAAACAGTTTGAAGGTCAACTTGAAATACCAGCATTCTCCCTACCTATCAACGAAATAAGTAAGGCGGTTTTAAGCGAGACTGCAACATTAGACCCCCAGTACAGTTTAGCCCTTGCATTAGCCTTTAGAAACCTGATAAAAAGACCCAGCAACCTCATCAATCTGAGAAAAGGCCCTTTCCAGTTTAAACGTGCAATAGAACAAATAAAGGGTAAGTTGCTCACAACACTCAGCATTGCAGGATTACTTATTGTAATGTTTATAGTTAATATCTCTTATGGATACATAAGCTTAAAGCATAAGCGAGACATCCTTGACAACAAAATGTATGAGATATTCAGAAGTGCTTTTCCAAGCGAACCAGCCCTTGGTGATCCACTTGGAACAATGCAGTACCTTGTTTCAAAAGAAAAGAAAAAGGTAGAAAACCTCTCGAGCTCCATACCAACCGTAGAGATGTTAAGGGAGTTAAGCTCTGCCATACCAAAGGATGTCCAGGTTGATGTAACAGAACTCTCAATAGACCCTGAACAGATTACTTTAATAGGCAAAACCCCTACAATAGACGCAATAGATAAGATAGTGGAAGGCATTAAAGCTCTTAATACAATAAAGGATGTGAAGGTTATAGATACAAGTAGATCAGCGGATCAGAAGGGTTTTAAATTCCAGTTAGGTATAAGTTTAAAAAATGGCTAAATTCTTAAACAAATTTGATATAGTGCTGGACATAAAAAGGGCTTTCAATAGCCTGAGTAAAAGAGAAAAGTGGCTATTGATCAGCGCTATTTCTTTAACCATCTTTGTTATCCTTGATTTAGGTATCATCACACCAATGTATCGTAGCACAAAAAGATTGAAAAAGGAGATCAAAGATGACAGGGCTGCTCTGGTGGAGATGGAAAAGCTTTATAAAGAGCATCAGAAATACTCATTGATGCTTCGTGGAAACGAAACAGTGCCAACCAATTTCTCGATAATGACATACCTTCAGAACATTGCGAATACAACAGGGGTATCCTATGATTCCATACAGCCCAGGTCATCAGACAATGGCACTTCTTATGTGGATGTGCGCCTGAAAAACATAAATCTTTATCAGCTTACAAACCTCCTTTATAACATAGAAATAGGCGGACAATATCAGCTTAAGATCAAACGGTTAAATGTAAGGACATCCTATACCAATCCTTCGTTACTTGATGTGGGATTACAGGTTGTAATACCGGGTTCAGCAAATGAATAAATTTCTAAAAAAAATAAAGAACCTCTTTGTATCTGTAAAAACCTTTATATCTGATCGTAAATGGCTTTTAGCAAAAGTAAGCGCTTACCTGATATTTATGATCGTTTTTTATTTTTTCTTTCTATGGCTTTTATTCCCTTACAATGAACTTGTAACAAAACTCAGTGACGAGATCAAAACTAAAACAGGGATGAATGTAAGCGTGAGAAAGGCTGAGGGTGCCTTCCCCCTGGGATTGGACCTATCAGATGTTATAATTACAAAGGCAAACGGTTCTAATGAAACTTTATTACTTGAAGCACGAACCATAAAAATAGTACCAGGTATATTTTCGCTTCTAAAGCGCTGGTTTTCAGCAAAGATCTACGCAAGGCTTTACAATGGCAGGGCATTTATAAATATCGGGACCAATAAAAAAGATTTTTTTGCAAACCTGGTGATCAAAAACATCTATATTAACAAATATGATTTAATAAGGAAAGAATATGGCTTAAATATAGAAGGCATACTTGATGCAAATTTGGATATAAAAGGCAATTTAACCAATGTTAACAAAGATAAAGGGAATGCTGTTATAAAGATAAGTCATATGATACTTCATCCATCTAAAATACTTGGTATATTAACATTGCCCAATGTTGATTTTGGAGATGTTAATATACCTGTTTACATAAAGGATGGGAAAGTGTTGTTTCAGAATGCAACGCAGAATAGTAAGGTACTTAATTCCAGAATTGATGGAGATATTATGCTTTTGAATCCAGTGGCAAACAGCATTCTAAATATTAAACTGAAATTTAATCCATCCCCTGATTTAGAACAACAGCTTAAAAAGTCAATACCTATATTTAATCTTACCAGGGATGCATCCGGGTATTACATTATACCTATTACCGGAAGCTTAAGCATGCCGAGGTTTGAGTAATGAAAAGAATCTTTTTCTCATTATTTGTAAGATGTGTTATTACAGCGAAAGCTGTAATCAAGCTCTTGCTATGTCATTCAGTGCTTCAGAATGCTGTATAAACTCCGGTGTGAATCAATGGAGAAAAGCTGGATTCCGTGTCAAACACAGGATGATAAAAATTGTATTTATATCATGTATGCTCATAGTATCAACTACTGCTCATGCATATACAAAAGCTGATCCGTTGCTGGTAGAATTATACAATGTCATTAACAGCGTTTCGCCTTATCAATCGTTGTCAACACCCATGCTATCAAATAATGCTATCAGCTCATCCCCATCCGGTGACATCATGGTAAATGTTTTATTGAGAACAACAGCACCGGATAGCATAAAGCGATTTATTGTGGACAACCATGGCACGGTTGGCACCTCTATAAACGGCATACTCACAGCAACAGTGCCTCTATCCCTTGTACCTTCATTGGCAGGGAAACAGGATCTTATCAACATTGAACTCTCGCGTACCTTGCATCCCCTGCTTGATATAAGCGTTCCTGCTGTGCAGGGTGATCTTGTGCACAGTGGTTATTATGGTCTATTACCACGACCTTACACCGGTAAGAATGTCATTATTGGCATTATTGATACAGGACTTGATCTTACACATCCTGATTTCCTTTATCCGGATGGCAGTACAAGGGTCATAGCACTATGGGATCAAACAGTAACCATAAACCCACCATCAGGATACACCTATGGTAATGAATGTACAGGTTATAAAATAAATACAGGCAAATGTAATGAAGTGGACGTGGTTGGACATGGCACACATGTTACTGGTATTGCTGGCAGTGATGATCCTGTTTACACTGGTATGGCACCAGATGCGATGTTTGTTATTGTAAAAACAAACATGCAGGAAAGTGGTGTAATCGATGGACTCAATTATATCTTTTCTTTAGCATCTAAATATCATGTACCAGCTGTTGTAAACATGAGCCTTGGTGCACAGTTCTATGCGCATGATAATTCATCCAACACAGAACAGGCAATAGATAATATAGTAACCGAAGCTCCGGGCAGGGCAGTTGTCATTGCTGCTGGTAATGACGGTGCAAATCCTATACACCTCGGTTTTACAGCCAGTGCAAGCTCTGCCTATGGTTCTTATTTTTCTGTTGTATCTACAACAAGTGCCAGTGTTAATACAGCAGAGATACAGTTCTGGTATTATACAACCACTACAACCAATACAAATCTTGCATTCGCTTTAGGGGTTGTAGACCAGACAGGTAACATACTGACAATTACATCATTCACAACACCAACAAATCCTTATGCACAGACACTTTCCGTGCCATTATCAAATGGACAGAATAACTATGGTTATGCAGTTATAGCAGGAACAGGTATACCAATGGGTAATCAGGTTCAAAATGAAGTGCTTATGCAGATCTCTGATAATGGTAACTCAAATATAAACCTATTAAACTCAAAGACAAATTATAGATATGCTATATTTATTAAGAACAATGGTACTGCAAATCAGGTTCTGAATGGCTGGTTTGATTCAGGTAATGCCATGTTTGATACAATGACAACGATATCTGTTTCAGGTTATCAAACAGCGCAGGGCGATACATCTGACACAGTATCCTTCCCCGCTACAGCAAAATATGCGATTGCAGTGGGATCGTTTGTTACAAGAAACAAGTGGCCCACAGAAGCATCCTCAAGACCAGCATGCATCACTCTGGACGGAACCACCTGTTATAATCCACCCATTGGAAGCCTATCATTTTTTTCAAGTAAAGGTCCAACACCTGATCCATCTGCAACCGGTATAAAACCCAATATAACAGCACCTGGTGAGGTTATTGTATCAGCATTATCTTCCCGGGCAGCCTCGTCTTTTTTCACTGAACAGATTACACCTGATGGCAAACACCTTGCAGATTTAGGTACAAGTATGGCGAGTCCACATGTAACTGGCGCTATTGCATTGCTGTTTGATAGAGATAGTGGATTAGATATCACCCAAACAATGAACCTGGTTGGAGCAAGTGCAACGACAAATACATATACAGGCACAGTGCCAAACAATGATTGGGGATATGGTATGCTAAATGCTTTGAATTTGGTTCAATCGGTATCTTCAACACCAACGCCAACAACAGGTCCAGCCATCTCCAATGTAAACATAACAGGTGTGGGTCCTTCAAATGCAGAGATTACATGGTCAACAGATAGACTTGGCTCAAGTTATGTTCAATACTGGATAACATCCAACCCCACTGGCACAACAGCGTTTACAGGCACAACAACCATGACAGAATCCCACATAGTAGCCCTCCAGAACCTACACTCCAGCACAAATTACTCTTATATGATTATTTCAGCAGACCCTTATGGTAATACCTCTTATTATCAATCTGCTAACAATACCTTTACAACAACAAATGGTTCATCCTCCTCAGGATGTATGTGTTCGCTGTCTGAGGGAGGGTTTAACCTGGGTGATATACTGCCCTATGTTATTTTATTGTCTGGGTGGCTCGTGCTTACAAACAGATTAAGACGCAGGAACAAAGGCACACATCCTTAACCCGAAAAATGCATTTGCGAAATAGGGAAGTTTGTGTAATGAGTGATAACCCCGCGTCAAATATAGGTATTC
>JBMFUY010000127.1:0-6756 GCA_049966275.1 bacterium | reverse complement strand
AAAAGTCTTTGTATCTTAGGTGGATCGCAGGGTTGAACGAATGAGCAAACTTTCCTATTGCATTTTTCGGGTTAATACATCTTCCTGCCGACCAAAAAACACATCCGCAGGCCTTACAAACTTTATTCCTGCATGCAGTCTCTGATAATTGTAAATGTATTCGTATTCATGTAATATGTCTATTGCTTCCTGATAGCTAACAGGCCGATTAACCCTGATTGCTTCGTCTTTTACTGTCTTGTTCATTCGTTCTATCTTTCCGTTGGTCTGCGGGTGATTTCGTCTGGTAAATACCTGGTGTATCTGAAGCCTCGTTATCAATCCTTTGAAATCATTTGATATAAACTGTGAACCATTGTCATGGATAAGCATAGGTCTGGCATCAGGGTACTTCTCTTTTACCTTCTGTATAAACAGTTGTACAGAGCTTGAGAGCATGTCAGTCATTAATTCCCAGCCCAATAAGAAGCGTGAGTATCCATCTAAAACCATAATCAAAAAGTAGTAGTTATCCCTTATCTTAATATACGCTATATCAGTATGCCAATGATGGTGTACATACTGAGGCTTGTGCTTGTATTCTTTATCGGTATCCTCGGTTTTGGCTCTATCCCAGCCGTACAGCATATTGTGCACAGATAGTAAGTTATAAACACTCGATTCACTCATATACGCTACACCTGCATCATTCATCATCCATGTCAATTTACGATACCCAACATCCCGGTGCTCGTTCCGATAGTTTATCACACGCTGAATTTCTTCCGGCAATATTGCGGTGCTTCCAGACCCACGCTGGATAGTCGACCTTAACTGACCGTTTTCATCAAACCATGTGTAGTATCTGCTCTCGGTAATGCCATAGAGCTTCAGTATCCGATTTAACGGAAATCTTGTCCTTTTTCTCTGTATGTTTATATCGTTTATTACCATGGCTTTCGTTTCAATATTTATATGCTCGCCTTTTACTATTCCCCAAGTTTTTTTTTAAACTCTATGTTCTCCAAGGTGATTTCGGCTATCACATCCTTCATACGCGTGTTCTCCTTCTCAAGACTTTCTATCCGACGTTTCTCTGCACTTGTCATAATTCCATTCTTGCGGTTTAATCCTTCAAGCGCTCCTTCAAAAAACAAATCCTGCCATTTGTAAAAATTACTGGAACTTATCCCGTATTTCTTACAGATCTCACTGACAGGTGTATTGGTCGTCAATGCCTCTTTGACAATCTTATACTTTTGCTCCGGTGTGTAATGGTTCCGTCCTTTTACTTCGTTCATCTTTTTTTTCCTCCTTTTTAAATCCTTCATCCTTAGAGGAAACTGTATCTTATTTTTCCCTCAAAAAGTCCAATTATCAAATAAGCGGGACACTACTCTCTGTCTCTTCGTGTTTACATAGGTTGTATAAGAACCATTAATGTACTGCATGATCTCCGAAAGATTTGCCAGAGGCGTCTGAATCAAAAGATGGTAGTGATTGTCCATCAGACAATATGCATGTATGACTGCACCATATCTTTGAACAGCGGCTTCTACATACCATAAAAACCTTTCACGATCCTTTTCGTTCTTAAATATGACCTTCTTTTCATTCCCTCGTGCTGTTACATGGTAGAATGCTCCAGCATACAATATCCTTAACGGTCTTGACATAATTCACTTATATCACATCAATTTCATGATTTGTTAAATGTGTAGCCCTGACCCCAATTCTTGGTCAGAAGAAGGCATTTGAATTGCTTGGAATAGATTACAGGTTGTAGCCAGTAAATGGAATAAGGAAAACTAAAGATTTCTTTTGTAGATCAACTACTTATCAATTTTTAAAGCTCGAAGTTCGGTTTAAACCCAAAAATACATTTGCGAAATAGGGAAGTTTGTGTAATGAGTGATGGGTTACCCACCCGAAGGGAAGGGTCGTGCGTCAAATATAGGTATTCTTCGAAAATCAGATAAGGAAAACACACTGGGCAACAGCATATAAACATACATAGGACTAAAACCTCGTTTCTATAAGGAAACTTATAGATATCGATTGGATCGCACGACCCATGCTCTGCATGGGTACCTCGAGCGAATGAAAAAATTTCCTTATTGCATTTTTCTGATAAACAAAGGTAAAAAATTTATTGCAATTTTCCATTAAGTTCAAGGATCAAAGCGATCTCATTACAATCAGGGAATTGAGGGCATTTAAGACAGTCACTCCATATCTTTTGTGGAAGTAAAGATTTATCCACAATCCTAAAACCAAGTTTCTCAAAAAACTGTGGTTTGTATGTAAGAGAAAAAATCTGGTTTATTTCAAACTCTTTTGCCTCTTCTATGCATGCCTTTACAAGCATGGTACCAATACCTTTATGTGTATGTTCCTGCTTTACTGCAAGCGAACGCACCTCTGCAAGCCCATCCCAGAAGATATGCATTGCACATACACCTATGATCTCTCCGGTATTGCCTTCCACAGTGTCAGGAACATAGACTATATAATCTCTTATATTCTCATATATCTCAAGTAAAGAACGAGGAAGCATCTCACCCTTTTTTGCATAAACATCGATGAGCTTCTGGATGTCTTTTACATCTCTCATCTTTGCCTTTCTTATCACCTTTTCTCCTTTGCCATCCTTAAAAGTTCTTTTGCCTGTTTTCTTGCAAGTTCTGTAATACTCTCGCCAGAAAGCATTCTCGCTATTTCTTCTATTCTTTCATTCTCGTCAAGTATATTTATTACAACATCTGTCCTGCCAGAGGCAGTACGCTTCTCAACCTTAATATGATGATCCCCGTATACAGCAATTTGTGGTAAATGGGTTATACAGATCACCTGATGATATTCGGACAGCTCCTTAAGTTTTTTACCAACGATCTCCGCGGTTGTACCTCCAATACCCGCATCTATCTCATCGAACACCAGGATTGGCACAGTAGACACATTGACAAGTGCTCTTTTTATAGCGAGCATTGTTCTTGATAGCTCTCCCCCTGATATGATCTCTATTAAAGGCTTTGGAGGAAAGCCTGGATTGGCAGAAAAGTAAAACCTTATATTATCCATACCATTTGCGCCTATGTGTTTTCCATGAATGAGTTTTGCATCTTTTTTGTCTATATCTTCTACAGTAACGCGGAAAACAGCATCTTTAATACCAAGCGTTTTTAATTCCTGGGTAACCTCTTTGCTGAGCTTTAATGCAAACTGCTTTCGTTTGCTGGAAAGCATTTCTGCACCATCATAAAGCTTTTTTTCAAGTTTAGCCATGCTTTGCTGTAACCTGGCAAGTTCTTCATCAGCATTGTTTATATTCCCGAGTCTTGCTTCTATATTTTTAGCATAATCAAGGATCTCGTTTATCCTCTTTCCATACTTTTTCTTTAGCCTATCTATAAGTTCAATCCTTTGCTCTATCTGGTTCAGTTTTTGCTGGTCAACCTCTATCTTTGACGTGTAAGAGTTTAGATCTATTGATATATCCTTTAGTTCTACGAGAATAGAGTTAAGTCTGTCTGTGTACTGTTTTAATGATGTATCTATGTTGTGTAATCCTGATAAAAACTTTATTGCCCTGTGTATGTTTGATATTGCGCTGTGTTCCTCTCCGGAAATAAAAGCATATGCCTCGCTGAGCTCCATGATCATCCTCTGTGCATTTGATAGAATGTTGTATTCCTTCTCAAGTTCAGACTCTTCTTCTGGTTTAAGATTTGCTGCTTTTATCTCTGAAAGCTGGAATCTCAAAAGCTCTTCTTCTTTTTTAATGTTTGCGATACTGGTTTGCAGGCTGTTCAATTGATCTTCTGTCTTTATCAGCTCTGTATACGTTGTGTTTACCTCATCTGCCAGAGATGTAATACCAGCGTATGCGTCAAGTAGTTTTAAGTGATTTCCCTCATCAAGCAAGCTCTGGTGTTCATGCTGGCCATGTATATCAACAAGCAACTTTGTAAGTTCTGATAACATTGACAGGGTTGCAGGAGAACCGTTTATGTAAACCCTGCTTTTCCCCTGTGCGTTTATCGTACGTTTTATTGCAAGCTCATCATCAAACTCCATGCCATGCTCTTCAAGAAATGTGGCAACAGGACTTTTATCATGGATTTCAAAAACACCTTCTACAGTAGCCTCTTTTGCACCCTCCCTTACAACACCGGCATCAAAGCGCGTTCCAAGCAGTGCAAGCATACCATCCACCATTATTGATTTTCCGGCACCTGTTTCACCACTTATAATGCACAGGTGTTCTGAAAATTGAACTGTGATATCTTTAAAGATTGCGAAATCCTTTAACCTTAAGGATTTGAGCATCTATCTTTCGCCCCATTTTAACTTTTCTCTTAATATTTCAAAGTAATTCCTGAACGGTGATTTAATAACAGTGGTGTAGTTGGGTGATTTTGAAATTATGATTTTATGCTTTTTACCAACATGGCTTGATACCTGACCATCCAGCGTAATAACAACATCCTTCTCATCTGTCTCAAGCCCTATTTCCACACGTGCATCAGGAGACAGAACAATGGGTCGGTTGGTCAGTGTGTGAGGACAGATTGGTGTGAGGATGATTGTATCTGTTGTTGGATAAACTATAGGTCCTCCTGCTGCCATGGAGTATGCAGTAGAACCGGTGGAGGTGGAGATGATCAGTCCATCTGCTTTATAGGTTGTGAGATATTTTTCATCAACAGTTGTTTTGATAGATATCATCCTTGCTATTGTTCCTTTTGTTATAACAGCATCATTCAAAGCATCATAAGAGAGTACGAGCTTGTCATCATTGAAAACCTGTGTTTGAATCCGCATCCTCTTTTCATAGGTTGCCCTGCCTGCCAGTACAAGATCAGTAACATGGTAAAGCTCATCCATTGTAATCTCCGTGAGAAAACCGAGTCCGCCTATGTTTACCCCGATGATGGGTATATTCCGCTCTGCAATCAATCTAATTGCCCAGAGAAATGTTCCATCACCACCAAACACAATAACAAAGTCTGTATCATCAGGCACGCGATCTTTGAAGCGCACAGAATCAGGGGCAACAATATCTGCCATGCTCTCCTCTACAACAATCTTTATGCCCTTCTTCACAAGAGAGGTAATATACTTATTGATCTCTTTGTAAAGCTCTGGCGTTTTCTTACTTTTTACAATAACAGCTATCTTCATATTTACTTCCTACTTATCTCATTTTCTGATAGCATAAAATAGATTAAATTTTAACAGAAATTATGATACAACCATTAGCACACAGGTTAAGACCCAGAACACTTGATGAACTTGTTGGTCAGGAACACGTTCTTGGTGTGGGGAAACCATTAAGACAAACCCTTGAAACAGGCATGGTACCCTCTATGATTATATGGGGACCACCGGGTTCTGGAAAGACATCTTTTATCCGCATTATTACATCAAGCCCTTTGTATGAAACTGTTTATATGACCGCTGTTTCTGCAAATACAAAGGAAATAAACAAGGTTTTAAAGCAGGCTAAAACATACACACTGACAAACAAAAAACTCATTCTTGTACTTGATGAGTTACAGCATCTAAACCGTTCTCAGCAGGAGCTACTCCTGCCATACATAGAGGATGGCACAATAGTGTTCATAGGTATTTCTACAGATAATCCATCCTTTGCCTTGAACCGAGCATTGTTGTCAAGAACAGTACTTGTTGTTTTTGAACCTTTAAACGAGAGTGCTCTGAAAACACTGATCAACCGTGCACTCACAGACACTGAGAATGGACTTGGTAATGAACATATAAACATAGATAATGATGCTGTGGATTATATTGTGGTAAGAAGCAATGGAGACGGTAGAAAGGTATTAAATGCAGTAGAGCTGCTTGCAGGGCTTGCGATAAAGAAGACAGATAGAACCATCACGCTTGAAGAGGCTTCCAGACTTTCTGAATCCAGCCTTTTACCCTATGATAGAAAAGAAGACGAGCATTATCACACAATCTCTGCATTTATAAAAAGTATGCGTGGCTCGGACCCGGATGCAGCTCTGTACTACCTTGCACGCATGATAGAATCCGGTGAAGATCCAAGGTTTATTTTAAGGCGCATGGTGATCTTTGCATCAGAGGATATAGGCAATGCTGATCCTTTAGCTCTAACAGTTGCAGTGTCTGCGTTTCATGCATTTGAAATAGTGGGCATGCCAGAGGGTTTTATACCTATGGCACATGCAGTCACATATCTATCATCATCTCCAAAGAGTAATGCTTCCTATGCAGCATACCTCAGGGCAAAAGAAGACCTGAAAAGGTTCGGATACCTTGAGATACCAAAGCATATTATAAACCCTGTTACAGAACTGGGTAAGGAATTAGGGTATGGGAATGGATATAAATACCCGCATAATTATGAAGGAGGATATATAGATCAGCAGTATTTACCTGATAAATTAAAGGATAAACATTATTATATTCCGAAGAACATAGGGTATGAAAAGATTATAATGTCTTATCTTGAAAGAATAAGAAAAAAGGAATGAGTTGGGTTGGATAAAAATCTTTATTCAGAAACTCATTGGATGTGGGTTAATGCAAGAGTAAAGACCTGACCCTCTCTGACCATTTTCTTTTTATCATAAAAGCCATTTTAGTTTTTACAGGTTATATTATTTATATGCGTACTGTCAAACAAAAAAATAGTAAAAATGGTTATTCAATTCCCCTCCTATGTTAAAAGTCAAGCCTCTCAAGGCTGTATGTAAAACGTTTTTGTTTTCTTATTATTCCTTCCTCATT
>JBMFUY010000126.1:0-6759 GCA_049966275.1 bacterium | reverse complement strand
TTCGAAGAATACCTATATTTGACGCGGGGTTATCACTCATTACACAAACTTCCCTATTTCGCAAATGCATTTTTTGGGTTAAGGTATGTGTGGGTTTTCAAGATCAATGTTGATGTTGCTGCCTTGAAAGCCTTTGCCAACAGCAATAGCCCACAGAGCATACTTCAATGCCTTACCATTAGAGCTATTCTCTTTCCATGTGTCCAGAAACACAAAGTGTTGTGCCCCTGTGCTTGACCTCTGATGCGTTAATGGATAATTATCACACTTCACTGAAACACCTGTACCTTTGATACCTGCTACAGTACCTAAAACCCCGCTAAGTTCGCCAAGCTGATTACCTGCAAACCCTACAGCAGGAGAAGGATGTGATATGGAGATATTGGTGCCTTTATTAAAAAACAGTGCATTTACAGTATCAATGGATGGTTCCTGATCATTGTGTCTTCCAGCATACCATGAGATGTATCGTGCAGCCATTGTTGCGCGCTGTTTCATTATCAGTAATCTTGCAAAGAAAACAACAGTATATAGCATGAGCAAAAGCACAGGTAGTGCGATAACAAATTCTGTAATAGACTGCCCGGTTTCGAAAGGTGACATTTTATCTTTGTATATCATACGATACTCAGTGCAATATTAATTTGTCGTTCAGCCACTTTGTTACACTACTTACTGATTTTGAACCGATTTGATCAGCAATTGCCTTTAATGCAGTAAACCTGGTAAGATGTGCATCCCAATCCATTTCAAGCAAAACATCTCCTGGTTTTGTACTCAGACTTTGAGGCTTTGCCTGCGATAAGGCAATAAAACCCCATGGATTCTTATCCTCTTTGAGTAGACTTTTGTTGCTGATAAATACCGGTGCTCTTTTCCTGCCAAGGTCTGTTGTCGCAACTGCTATATATAAAAACTCGTCAGCCCTCTGGTGTAGTTTCATGGGGAATGGAAGCTGTGCAGGTGCATTGGTTTTTGTGGTTGTTTCCACATTTAGATTGAATTTGCAAAATGTTTGTTCCACGAGTGGAATGGATACCATGTTGCCTGTGTTTTTGTTAGAGCCATTACTGCAATCTTTAACAACACAATTTACAAAATTAGATGTTATCTTTTCAGGTGGTGCCTCATCCTTTGACCAGGCTATTTTACTGCACGGGCTTTGCTTGTTGATACTTACAGAGCAATTGTTACAGGGATCCGGCCTGTTATAGTATGTTGTAATGTAAAACCAGCCTGCATCTATCTTTTTTATACTTGAAACGTTTGATATTGCCTCAGCAGGCTCATGTGCCTTATTGTTCGCGTCCACTGCCTGAGCATAATTATCGTAGCTATGACTATCCCTGAATGTTGTTGAGATAGAACCATCAGGGGATAAAGCATTCAGGTCTATGGATTTTCCCAATACACTTAGAGCCTTTGACAATAATGGAAAGATTTTATCAAGCCTTCTTGATATATCATTGATGATGGCTTTGATCAGGTCTCCGAATGCACCATTATCAACGTTCAAAGATATAGCCTGTGGTGAAAGGGGTGGAGGAACATCACCGCTTGGCTGATATGGATAGGGTATGGATAATGGGCTGTCAGGATTAGCTCCGCCTGCAACCTCTATTGCAACCGGCACAATATCAGGAAATATCTGTGCAATCTTCTTTTCAAGTCTGGACATTTCTGTTGCAGTATTCCAGAGCCTGGGGATTACATCATTGGCAAACTCCAGTACAGGAGGTAATGCAGAAGCACATGCCTCTCCAATACCAGCCCACCACAGGGTTGCCGAGCATACTCCAAGTATTGCAATGGCAGAAACAACGATCACAATTAATTCTACAGATAACACTATGCCTTGATTTAGCCCTGCTATTAGATTTAAGCCTCTTGCCTCCCAGACCGCTCCTGCCATTGAAGCACTGTCAGCAGTGTTTTGTAGCTGTATTTTGTATGAGAGCTCCCTTCCAACATTGGCAACCGCTGCAATAAATACGATCAGTGTAACAAGTGTTATAATAACAAACACTATAGCCTGCCCCTGTTCTTTATTACCTTTGTATCGTATACCTTTTATACTCATCAGCACTCCTGATGAACAATCCTGCTGATGCCTGTTTTATCTTTATCCGTGTGGTATTGCGGTCTTCCATTTTTGTATGTCCCTGATTGATAAACCTCATCGTATGTATAGGTATGTTTGACCCCATTGTTATCGATATAGGAGTACGTACATTTTGAAGGGTCCTCTGTATTTGAATCGGTCAGTGCTTCCACACTTAGTGTAACTTCAGCAGACAATGGGTAAAAATAATCTTTCCCAACCATTGAAGATATGTTGCTCAACCATCCGTTGTCTGCGTTTGAATAATGAGAAAGTATATTCAATATACCCGGGTACCTTTTACCAATTATTTTATTCGCAATAGGAATGGTGAGCAAAGCAATGTAATCAACATGAACAGTAATGTCATCGTTTGACTGTGCCTGGTTTGTTACAACCTTTGCATCCGTGAATTCCCTTGCATAAGTATATCTTAAGGGCAGAGTACCCTGATTGCCAGATAATTCAGCCAGGGTATTTATTGAATCAGAAATAATGGCAATACCGTATAAAGTATCCAATCGTGGCGAAATGGGCATCATTGATAATTTTGCTGATTCTGCAATATCTACAGGATTATCAGGCTGCACTATCGCAACTCTGGCAGCGTTAAACGCAGCATATTCAACAAACAACTTTGTCTGGGCAAGCAGTGATAATTGAACAATTGCAAGCACAGCAATCAAGAGGATCGGGAATGCAATAAGGAATTCTGTCATTGATTGCCCGAAATCAGAGATAAAGAGAGCTGGTGTTTTCACCTGTGATTATATCAGTTCTGCGTACTTTGTTTTGTTACATTTTCTATCTGTTCGCTTGCTGTTGATACCCCTTTTTTAAGTTTATCCCTGAATATGCCAAGCACAGCTATCAGAGCTATGGCAATGATCAGAACAATAAGGATGTACTCTGTCATACCCTGTCCCTTTTGCCTATCCTTTTGATACAGATTAACATTAACCATATTATCCCCCTTTTAACGATTATAAATCGTTGTATAGCAAAGAAAATGCCTGTGTCAAGTGTTTTTAAATTAATCGAATTTAATAATAGCCTATATTTTATGATCGGGTATATTGACTATTACTTTATTATTATTATAATACAAACAGATGGAAAGAAGAAAGCATAAACGAAGTAAGATCAAAGTAATGATTGATTATTTAAATGGTAGCGATATAGAAGTCGGATACACTAAGGATATAAGTCTGGGTGGCATGTTTATAGAGACCACTAATATTCCTGAAAAGGACAGTGTTGTATTCGTAGATTTTTATTTACCAGGGGTAAGGAAAAAGCTTAAATTAAAAGGCAGGGTTGTGTGGTCAAGCAATGGCTCAGGTCAGTCTTATTCAACCAGACCAGGAATCGGAATAGAGTTTATGGATCTCAGCGATGAGAACAAAAATAATTTAAATATAGGTATCAAAAACATAAGAGGTGATTATGAGAACAAGTAAAAAAGCAACAGAAAAATTAAGACAAATGGATGTGGATAAGCTTACACTCGGGCAAAGGATAAGGTTGATAAGAGGAGATAGAACACAAACGGAATTTGGTGCTTTATTGGGGAAGTCACAGGATGCGATAAGTGTTTATGAAACAGATCAGGTTGTTCCTTCACTAAACATCCTCGCTAAGATAGCAGAAATAGGGGATGTTACTGTGGATTGGTTGTTTTATGGCCCTTCCCATAAAACAAAGAAGGATGCAGAACAGAGCTTTGTTTTTAATGGAAGGGTCATAAGGCAGAAAAGTCCTGAATGGCAGATCCTTGAGAAGATTGTAAACATCCATGATGAAAAGGTGAAGGAAAAAATAGTAGAACTTGTTAATAGCTACATCAACATAGAGAAAAAGGGTAAAGCTCTATAATGTCTGGCTATGATGCAACTCAGATAAAGGTTTTAGAAGGACTTGAGGCAGTAAGAAAAAGACCCGCGATGTACATAGGCAATACAGCTGAAGGCGGGTTACACCACTTAGTTTATGAGGTCGTGGATAACAGTATTGATGAGGCATTGGCAGGATACTGTAACAGGATTACAGTCATAATACATGTAGATGGTAGTGTTACAGTGGATGATAATGGAAGAGGGATTCCCACAGACCTTCATAAAGAAGAAAATCGTTCAGCTGCTGAAGTTGTCATGACAAAACTCCATGCAGGTGGGAAATTTGATAATAAGGTTTATAAAGTCTCAGGAGGGCTACATGGAGTTGGTGTGTCTGTTGTTAATGCCCTTTCCGAGGATCTTGAGCTTGAGATCAGAAGAGATGGTAAAAAATACTATCAAAGATATAAATATGGAGAGCCATTAGAACCAATAAAGGTTATAGGGAAAACCGACACCACTGGAACAAAGATAAGGTTTAAACCTGACTCAAAAATATTTGAGACAACAAACTTCAGCTTTGATACCCTTTCTGCAAGGTTAAGGGAATTGGCTTTTCTAAATCCAGGTGTAAAGATCTCTATTACAGATGAAAGAACCAAAAAGACCAATGTTTTTGAGTATGCCGGAGGATTGGTTGAGTTTGTTCAACACCTGAATAAGAATAAAACAGTTTTACATCCAAAGCCATTCTATTTCTCATTTAAAAAGGACCAGATAGAATTTGAGTGTGCTCTGCAGTATAATGATGGGTACAATGAAATCCTTTATTCTTATGCAAACAATATTAATACCCATGATGGGGGCAGTCATTTATCTGGATTTAAGGCTGCTTTAACAAGGGCAATCAATAAATATGCTGTTGAAAGTGGGTTATTAAAGGAATCAGACGTAGAAATAAGCGGTGATGATGTAAGAGAGGGACTCACTGCTGTAATAAGTGTTAAGCTTCCAAACCCTCAGTTTGAAGGGCAGACAAAGGAAAGGCTTGGCAATACAGAATTAAAGGGCATTGTAGAGTCACAGGCGGATGATAAACTTTTTTCTATATTTGAGGAGAATCCACAGATAGCAAAAAATATAATTAAGAAGGTAATAGATGCTGCAAGGGCGCGAGAGGCCGCAAGAAAAGCAAGGGAACTTGTTAGAAGGAAAAATGCCCTTTCAGGTGGCTCATTGCCTGGCAAACTCGCGGACTGTCAGGAGAAAGACCCTGCCTTAAGTGAGCTTTTCATAGTAGAGGGAGATTCAGCAGGTGGTTCTGCCAAGCAAGGCAGGGATAGAAGAAATCAGGCAATACTTCCCTTGAAGGGAAAGATCCTCAATGTTGAAAAGGCAAGATTTGAACAGATGCTTGCATCTGATGAGATAAGAATACTCATATCCGCACTCGGAATGGGCATTGGTGATGAAGGAAAGGATCTGTCAAAACTCAGATACCATAAGATAATTATAATGACAGATGCTGATGTGGATGGTTCACATATAAGAACATTACTGCTCACGTTTTTCTTCAGACACTTTCCAGAACTTATAGAACGAAACTATGTTTACATAGCACAACCTCCTTTGTATATGATAAAGAAAGGCAATTCCCAGAGATTCCTGAAGGATGACGCAGAACTTAAAAAGGTTTTGTTAGAAGAGGGTATTGATAAGCTACGTGTTAGTTTAAAAGATGGCAAACAACTTGATAAAGCAAGCTTGAACAGAGGGCTCCTGAATGCTGTTAAATATTACGATATGCTTGAAAAGATAAGTAGAGAGAAGAATACTGAAATACTGGATTTCTTTATATCAGAAGGAATGGATGAACTTTTCTGGGAGAAAAAGTATTCAAAGGCTGTTTTTGAAAAGGTTATATCTGATTTCAGAAAGCTCACAGGCAAGGCATTAACCATAACAGAGCAGCTCAATGGTGAGGACAGTATTAAGCTTGAAATGGTTGTACAGGATCAGGGGGTTATAAGAAAGATGCAGTTTGATCATGGATTTATACAATCCCCGGAATTCCAGACATTAAAAAATCTTTATAAAACCATTACAGAAAAAATTCCACCACCTTACGTAGTAGAGGATGACAGCAAAAAGGTGTCAATCAATACTATAAAAGGCTTGATGGAATATTGTATGGAGCGTGCCCAAAAAGGCATTACCATACAAAGGTATAAAGGACTAGGAGAGATGAATCCTGAACAACTATGGGAAACAACCATGAATCCTGAGAAAAGGGTTATGGTTCAGGTAAGGATCGAAGATGCAGTGGCTGCTGATGAGATCTTTACCATACTCATGGGTGATAATGTTCAGGCACGAAGAAGCTTTATTGAAGAAAACGCTCTGTATGTTGTAAACCTGGATATATAATCTATGAAGATAAAAGAGGTTTTAAAGAAATACAGAGCAGAGATATATTTAGCTATACTTGCGATCTATGCAATAATATTAGTGTTAGGAGCTATAAGTGAGGTTTTTGATCTTGGATGGTTCAGGTGGCTTGGCCCATGGTAGCATATTGAAACAGCTCTGTTTTCTAAATTACTGACGCCTCATTCCGTATAACTATACCCACAAAAACCATAGATATTTATTCTGTCAAGACCTGGATAGGTATGTTTCATTTAAAACTGAGAATCTAAGTGTGTATCCAAATCCGAATAAAAATTTCTTTATTGTATTTTCCTGGTTAACCCGAAAAATGCAATAGGAAAGTTTGCTCATTCGTTCAACCCCACGATCCACCTAAGATACAAAGACTTTTTG
>JBMFUY010000125.1:0-6868 GCA_049966275.1 bacterium | reverse complement strand
ACCCTTCCCTTCGGGTGGGTACCCCATCACTCATTACACAAACTTCCCTATTTCGCAAATGCATTTTTTGGGTTAACAAAAGCCCATTCATACATTTTTCACATGAGGATAATTTTAAACATATTGCAAAACGTTTGCATCATTAAGATTTGTTCTTCATTGTCGTTTGAAGAAATGTTATGAAAACATTTGAAATTGTTTTAATAAAATCATACATTGTTAGAACAGAGTTTGAGGGCAGGCGATTTGTGTAACAATGTTTGTACATAAAACTCGAAATGAAAAGATTATACAATAAATTTATCCTTTTTATAGCAACAGGTTCATTTGTGGGCTATATACCCTTTGCACCTGGCACATTCGGTAGTATGCTGGGCATAATAATATATTATTACGTTTCGCATTACCTGAATTTTTATCTATCCCTTGTGGTACTTGGATTTTTACTGGTTATAGGTATATTTACAGCAGACAGAGCAGAGGTGCTGCTTCATGAACAGGATAGCAGTAAGATTGTGATAGATGAGATTACCGGTATGTATATTGCACTGTTCCTGATACCATTAACCCCAATCAATATTGCTATAAGTTTTTTGTGCTTCCGACTGATAGATATCTTTAAACCATATCCAATATCTTATATTGATAAACATGTTCACAGGGGGCCTGGTGTAATGCTTGATGATATTGTAGGTGCAATCCCGGCGAATCTCATTGCACGCATCCTTATATTTGGAGTTGAGGTATTCTCTGGTAAAACTGTATGATCAGGGCATTTATAGCAATCCCATTTGAGGATAATATAAAATCAGAAGTGTTAAAGATAATTGATAGCTTAAGGTCTTCTGTCGATGGAAATGTAAAGTGGGTTGCAAGGGACAACATACATCTTACCCTTAAATTTCTGGGTAATATAGATGATCAGCAAATAAAACTGGTAAAAGATACCATGGATGGATTAAAGGATATTAAGGCTTTCAAGATAGACCTTTGCCAGATAGGTGGATTTCCGCATATCCTTAAGCCAAGGGTCATATGGATAGGGGTAAAACAACAGGAACAGATAAAGTTGTTGTTTGACAGGATAGAGGCGCGTATATCTGACATCAATAGAGAAGACAGAGCCTTTTCAGCCCATATTACTATTGGAAGGGTCAAAAACAACATTAATGGCAATAAACTTGAAAAAATAAAAAAGTTGTGGGATGATAAAATTATATGCAGTTCTATTGTTAAGAGAATAGTGTTGTTTCAGAGTATACTTAGTCCAAAGGGTGCTGTGTATCAACCCATATATCATGTGGACTTAAAAAAGGAGGTATAATGACTGTTGTTGAAACTCAAAATAAAAAGAAAGCCCTTGATATGGCTTTAGCAAACATTGAGAAACAGTTCGGTAAGGGCAGTATTATGAAGCTTGGCACAACAGGTGCTATTGTAGAAACACCTGTTATATCTACAGGTTCTTTAGGACTTGATATAGCACTGGGTGTTGGTGGGGTCCCAAGGGGCAGGGTAATTGAGATCTTTGGGCCTGAATCTTCAGGGAAAACAACATTGGCGTTGCACATGATAGCAGAGGCACAAAAGATGGGCGGGGTTGCTGCGTTTATTGATGCAGAGCATGCACTTGATGTGAACTATGCTAAAAAACTTGGTGTTAATATAGACGAGCTTTTAGTATCCCAGCCTGATTCAGGAGAACAGGCTTTGGAGATCACAGACACTCTTGTTAGAAGTGGGGCTATTGACATCATAGTTATAGATTCTGTTGCAGCACTTGTGCCTAAAGCTGAGCTTGAAGGAGACATGGGAGACGCACAGATGGGCGCTCAGGCAAGGCTTATGTCTCAGGCTTTGCGTAAGCTTACTGCAAATATAAGTAAAACCCAAACAACAGTTGTTTTCACAAACCAGATAAGGATGAAGATCGGTACATTCTTTGGTAATCCTGAAACCACAACAGGTGGCAATGCTTTGAAATTTTACGCATCCGTAAGGATCGAGATAAGGCGAATCAATAACATAAAAGAAGGCGACACCATTATTGGAACAAGAACAAAGGTGAAGATAGTAAAAAACAAGGTTGCGCCTCCATTTAGAGAAAGTGAATTTGACATATATTATGGTGAGGGTATATCAAAGATTGGTGAGATCATTGACATAGGAACAGAGATAAAGGCAATTGATAAGAGTGGTGCATGGTATACATTTAACAATGAACGTATAGGCCAGGGCAGAGATAACACAAGATTGTTTCTAAAAGAGCATCCAGAGATATGTGAAAAAATAGAAGAAAGAATAAAACAGCACTTTGGTTTGTTGAAGAGCGAAAAATCACAAAAAGGAGAACAGGAGAAAGCATAGATGGAATTAAACGACATCCTTAAAGTTGCAATCAAGGCAAACGCCTCTGATATACATCTGAAAGCAGGTTTGCCACCTATATTTAGAATAAATGGCGCGCTTGTCCCATATAAGGAGGCTCCAAGGCTAACACCAGAGGATTTAGGCAGGATGACATTTGGCATAATGACACCTGTCCAGAGAGAAAAGTTTAAAACTACATTTGAACTGGACATGGCTTATGGAGTACCAGGGCTTGGCAGATTCAGGGTAAACATCTTCCAACAGAGAGGAACAATCGGTAGTGTATTCAGGGTAATACCATTTGGGGTTCCAACCATGGATCAGTTGAATCTCCCCAAAGTTTTAGAAAAAATAGCAATGGAACAAAGGGGGCTCGTACTTGTCACAGGAACAACAGGTAGTGGTAAATCAACAACACTTGCATCCATGATAGATTACATCAATTCAAATAGAACATGTCATATCATCACCATAGAAGATCCTATCGAATATTTGCTAAGAGATAAAAAGAGTATTGTAAACCAGAGGGAATTAGGGGTTGATACCCAGAGCTTTGCATCTGCTTTAAGGAGTGCATTGAGAGAGGATCCTGATGTTATACTTGTTGGTGAAATGAGAGATTTTGAAACCATAGAAACAGCAATAACTGCTGCAGAAACAGGCCACCTTGTTTTCAGTACATTGCACACACTTGATGCAAAGGAATCCATAAACAGGATTGTATCCATCTTTCCGCCATATCAGCAAAAGGCAGTAAGGCTACAGCTCTCTTCAATCCTGAAGGCAGTTATCTCCCAGAGGCTTGTTCCAAGGGCTGACAATAAGGGTAGGGTTCCTGCTATTGAGGTTATGATCGCAACAGCAAGGATCAGAGAGTTAATAGCAGATGAAGAAAGGGCTAATGAGATACATGACACCATAGCAAAAGGATTTACAACCTATGGCATGCAGACGTTTGATCAATCATTGCTTCAGTTGTTCAGGCAGAACCTTATAACCTATGAAGAAGCTTTAAGACAATCCACAAACCCGGATGATTTTGCCTTAAGGGTTAAGGGAATCACATCAACATCAGATCTAACATGGGAGGATTTTGACAAAAAATCAACTCCCACAAAGGATGATGATTTTAAGATAGAGAAGTTTTGATCAGTGAGTACCAGAGAAATCAGAGATACCTTTCTAAAATATTTCGTTTCCAACGGGCATAGACTTGTTCCAAGTTCTTCACTTGTCCCAAAGAACGATCCAAGTTTACTGTTCACGAATGCAGGTATGGTTCAGTTTAAAAAGGTGTTTACCGGTGAAGAAAAAACTGATTACTCAAGGGCGTGTAGTTCGCAAAAATGTGTCAGGGCTGGGGGAAAGCATAACGACCTTGAAAATGTTGGATATACAGTGCGACATCATACCTTTTTTGAAATGCTCGGGAATTTTTCATTTGGTGATTATTTCAAAAAAGAGGCTATTCATTTTGCATGGGAATTGTTAACAGAGCAATTTAAATTACCTGAAAACCGTTTATGGATCACGGTCTTTAAGGATGATGACGATGCTTATAATATCTGGTCAAAAGATATAGGAATCCCATCATCGCATATTGTAAAAATGGGGGAAAAGGATAACTTCTGGTCCATGGGAGATACGGGTCCATGCGGTCCATGTTCTGAGATTATTTTTGATCAGGGGGATAAAGTGCCCTGTGAGCATCCTGAAGACGGAATAGGATCGGATTGCGATCGCTACCTTGAGATATGGAACCTTGTATTCATGCAGTACAACAAACTGAATGATGGGAGCCTTGTTCCCCTACCCAAACCAAGCATTGATACAGGCATGGGATTGGAGAGGATAAGTGCAGTGCTGTCCGGTGTAACGAGCAACTACGAGATAGATATTTTTAAGACCATTATAGCCACATTATCTGATTTACTCCATGTGAAGTATGAATCAGAAAAACTTTCAGGAACTGCTTTGAGGGTAATAGCTGATCACATAAGAGCAGCAGTGTTCCTTATAAGCGATGGTGTCTTTCCATCAAATGAACAGCGTGGATATGTGTTAAGAAGGATCTTAAGACGTGCCCTGAGGTATGCGTTCATGATAGGGATGCAGGAACCAAAACTCTACAATACTGTTGATACAGTGATCCAGCTTTATAACGACACATACACAGAACTTGGAGAGCGCAGGGGCATAATAAGCACCACTATAAAGGATGAAGAGGCTAAATTCCTGTTAACGCTTGAGCGCGGCTTATCACTCATTGAGGAATATATGCGCGGATTAAAAACCTCTGGTTCAAAGAAGGTTATAGATGGTGAATTTGTATTTAAGCTTTATGATACCTATGGTTTCCCTTTTGATATACTTTCTGATATTGCCAGAGAAAATGGACTGAAAGTAGAGTCTGATGTGTTCAACCAGCTTATGGACAAACAAAGAAAAAAGGCAAAGGAGGCGAGCAAATTTATAAGGACAATGGATATAAAAGATACATCTGTTTATAATGAGATTTTACAGAACATAGGTGAAACAACCTTTGTTGGCTACAAACGATTAACCTTAAAAACAAATATAGCCTTTATACTAAAGGATGAGAAAATCGTTAATGAACTAAACGAAGGTGAAGAAGGCATCCTTATATTCAAAGAAACCCCATTTTATGCAGAATCAGGGGGACAGGTTGGTGATCAGGGCATTATACAAACAGGCAATAACAGATTTACTGTGGTGAACACTGTGAAACCTGTTGAAGACATCATAGCACATGTGGGGAAGGTGGAACATGGGCATTTTGCCACAGGTCAGCACGTAGAACTTATTGTAAATAAAGAGTTACGTCAGGCAACAACATTGAATCACACAGCCACACATCTGCTCCACGCAGCTTTGAGAAAGGTTGTTGGTTCACATGTGGCACAGTCAGGTTCTCATGTCAGTCCATCAAGGCTCAGATTTGATTTCTCTCATAACCGTGCACTTACAGATGAAGAATTATTAAGCGTTGAAGCTATGGTAAATCAATGGATAAGAGAAAATCACGAGGTAAGCATTACCTTCTCTTCTCTGGATGATGCAGTAAAGGATGGAGCCATTGCATTATTTGACGAGAAATATAAAGATATTGTCAGGGTTGTAACTATAGATAAGATAAGCAAAGAGCTTTGTGGTGGAACCCATATAAAAAGAACGGGCGATATCGGTTTGTTCCTTATCACAAAAGAGTCCTCTGTGTCTGCAGGGGTGAGAAGGGTAGAGGCAATAACAGGAGAGGTGGCTTATAAATCCGTAAAAGAGAAGACGATGCTATTGAAAGAGATTTCAAAGGTACTCGGAACTTCTGAAACAGATATTTTACAGGCTTTGAATAAACAAAAACAAATGATAAAAGAATTGGAAAAAGCCAATGCAGTTACATTGCAATCCGTTGAAGAACTGTCAGAAGGAATAGTTTCAAAGGCAATAAACATCAATGGGATCAAAGTTGTAAGTACTGTTCTTGATAAAGGAACACTTGACTATGTTAGAAGATTGTCTGATATTGTTAAACAGAAATTAAAATCAGGCATTGGAGCAATAGGTATTAACTTTAACAACAAGGCAAATATTGTTGTTTTCGTTACAGACGATCTTACAGAAAGATATGATGCAGGCAGGATTGCAAAGCAGATAGCAGGTACAGTAGGAGGTAGTGGTGGTGGTAGAAAGGATTTTGCCCAGGCAGGTGGACCCATGACGGATAAATTAAACATTGCGATGGAAGAGCTTGTTAATATAGTAAAGGAAAAAGATCGGTTTTAGAATGGAGGAAACAATGGCAAAGGTTTGTGAGATATGTGGCAAGGGTTCTCTTTATGGAAACAACGTGAGTCATGCTAATAACAGAACAAGAAGACGCTGGCAACCAAACCTACATAAAATAAAGATAATTGTTAATGGTAGTGTAAGGCGGGCTTATGTATGTACGAGTTGTATAAAATCTGGTAAAATTCAAAAGGCTATATAGCTATATAATGAGGTGATATATATGCGAGAAAAGGATCGTGAATTACGCAGAAGGCAGAGAAGAAAGATGAAAAGACTTAAACTCAAGAAAAAGGCATTGATGCAACAGAAGGCAGAGCAAAAAGAAGCTGAATCATAAATTAATCCTAAAATACAAAAGGAAATTTTATCCGTTAAATCCTGAAAGTGATCTCTACCACCAGTTCCCCATTTGGAGGTTGTACGATAATATCATTCCGGCACAGCCGAAGAATCTGCACCATCCTCTTCTGCGAGAGACCCTTCACCCTGTTCATGGTGACATATTATACCGTCATTGCGAAGGGGGGATCCATCCGAAGGATGAGACAGCAAAGCAATCTGTCAGTATGCTGATAGATTGCTTTGTCATTTCATTCCTCTATTATGCTTATAAGTATATCAACCCAAAAAATGCAATAGGAAAGTTTGCTCATTCGTTCGGGGTACCCATGCAGAGCATGGGTCGTGC
>JBMFUY010000124.1:0-6964 GCA_049966275.1 bacterium | reverse complement strand
ATGACATACGCGTTCTGGCAGGATTATCGTATTACAATTGAGGCAGGCACCTCACCAGCTTCTATATTTACACTAAACATACATAGACAGGGCGCTCCTGGCTGGGGACTAGAATTTAAACATTGGGCAAAATCTGTATACCCATCAAAACTTATTATAGGTAACATAATGGGATTGGTAACAGGTGAAGGTTACGTATACCTGAAAAATAATCTTCCAGTGGTTCACCTACCTTTAACGCAAAATCTTGCTAATTATATGAATAGGGTAATAGCACCTATTCAAGAGCTTGCAGATAAAAACAATGCGTTTTTACTGCAAACCTTGAGAGCCGGTTATATGTATTCTATTTCTCATATGCTTGGTACATGCAGAATGGGTGATGATCCAGCAAGGTCTGTAGCAGATGCAAATGGACAGATACGAAATTATACAGGCTTGTTTGTTACTGATTCAAGTGCAATACCAGGAGGCACAGGTGTAAACCCATCAACAACCATAGCAGCAAACGCTGAAAGAATAGCCAATTATATTGTTAACAACTGGTAATAAAGTAAGGGGTGAGATCCACGGCTTCAGGCAAACGTAAAAAGCAGATGTTATAATTACCATTTGTTTAAATACTTACTGGAACATTCTTACCCAAACCCCTACTTTTATTTAGATTTTGCATGGCTCTATGCGAAATTTTGACAAAAATCTCGGGATCTGTTAAACTTTAAAACAAAAAAGGAGCGCAGATGAAAAACAAGCTTATTTATTTAGTTATAATTCCATATCTGTTTACAACCTGTATCTATGCAAACGCCCAACCTATATCTAAAAGCAAAGAAAACGCAGCTACTCAAGAACTAATCCAGAGCCAAACTGGCAAACAATTAACCGCACTTGATTGGTACAATAGAGGCGTGGCACTGAACGACAATTCTGACCAGGAACTCGCATGTTATAAAAAAGCTATTGAGGTTGATCCCACTTTTGCGCCAGCTTATTACAACATGGGTATAATTTATGTGAAAAGAGGCATGAATCAGGAGGCAATATCAAGCTTTAATCAATTCCTTAAGTTTTCAAACGATGAAACAAAAAAACAGGAAGTGCGTAAGGTAATAGCTGAACTTGGAGGTGAACCTGCAAATCAAAATACCACACAAAGCCAGCCACTATCCTCTGATCTAAAACAAGAAGCTATAAAATTATACAATGCAGGTGCTGCCCTGAATGACAACTCTGATAAAGAAATGCAGTACTATCTACAGGCAATAGTATTGGATCCGGAATTAGCACCAGCTCACCTCAATCTTGGGTTATTGTACTATCATAGAAAGGCTTATAAAGATGCCCTCAAAGAACTCACAGCATACATAGAATATACAAACGATCCACCTGCTAAACGCAAAGAGGTGTTGAATTTGATAGAGTGGTTAAAGATCGCGATAAACACCCAGGCAACAAAACCAAATTCCCAGCAACAGCCTGCTACACCTCAATCTGCACCTGTACAGAACACTGTTCCATCCCCAAACAACGTCAATACAGACACAAAGGGGGTGCAGGAAGTCCCATTAAAGTAACTGAATGTAACCAGTAAATGCAATCCAACAACACCTTTTATCCTTCATACAGAGAATTTACCAGGCTGGCAAAGAGTGCAAATATAATACCTGTTTACACGGAGATTTTATCCGATATAGAAACACCTGTATCTGTTCTACTAAAACTCAAACACTTATCTTATCCTTTTTTGCTTGAAAGCGTGGAAGGTGGAGAGAAATGGGCAAGGTATAGCTTTATAGGTTTTGAACCTTCTGTAATATTCAGGATAAATTATAAAGATGTTTTTATAACAGAACATGGCAGGACGCACGCTTATTATAATACAGATGATCCTCTGGCACTTCTAAAAACAAAGTTAAAAGAATACAGACCTGCAACTATAAAGGGTTTGCCACGGTTTGTTGGAGGTGCTGTTGGTTACTTTGGTTATGATATTGTAAAAACCTTTGAGAAGGTTCCTGATCTTAAAAAAAAATCTCCAGACTTTGACGACGTATTTCTATTATTCACAGATAAACTCGTTATCTTTGATAATCTTAAACACACAATAATAATCCTATCAAATGCATTCATAAACGACGATATTGATCCTGAAAAGGCATATAGGACTGCTGTAGCATCGATAAAAAGGGTTGTATCCATACTGAACATGCCTCTTAAAAAGAATAGACAACGAAAATCATACAGCGTTAAGCCATTCAAATCCAATATGAGTCAAAAGGCATTTGAAGATATGGTTATCAAAGGTAAAGAGCATATTATAAATGGAGACATCATTCAGGTTGTTCTTTCGCAAAGATTTTTCTCGCCAACCAGAATAGATCCAGTATCCTTTTACAGGGCATTAAGACTTATAAACCCTTCTCCTTATATGTTTTTCTTTGACTTTAAAGATAAATACCTCATTGGCTCTTCACCAGAGGTTCTTGTAAGGTTTGAGGATGGTAAAGTTATAATAAGACCTATAGCAGGTACAAGGAGACGAGGTAAAACAACCGAGGAAGATAAAGTCCTTGAAAAGGAACTAATCGAAGATGAGAAAGAAAGAGCTGAACATGTAATGCTTGTGGATCTGGCAAGAAACGATATTGGAAGAATAGCAAAGGTAGGCACTGTTCATGTAGATGAACTCATGACTATTGAAAAGTATTCTCATGTGATGCATATAGTATCTGAGGTAAGTGGCATTGCTCTGGAAAACAAAGATGCTATAGATATACTCAAATCTGCGTTTCCAGCAGGCACTTTGTCCGGGGCGCCGAAGGTAAAGGCAATGGAGATAATAGAACAACTTGAAAAAGAAAACAGAGGTCCATACGGTGGGGCTGTGGGCTATATAAGCTACACAGGTAGCATGGATACGTGTATAGCCATAAGAACAGCATTTATTGATAAAAGAGGTGTATATGTTCAGTCAGGTGCTGGTATAGTGTACGATTCTGTGCCGGAAAAAGAATATCTTGAAACACGTTCAAAAGCACAGGCATTGATGGAGGCTTTAAAAATTGCTGCAGAAATACCATAATTGCCTATGAAGATCTTGATGATAGATAACTATGATTCATTCACATACAATCTCGTTCAGTATTTTGGCGAGCTTGGCGTTGATGTGCTCGTGTATAGAAATGATAAAATTAAGACCCATGAAATAAAAAATCTTGGCATAAATGGTATTGTAATCTCTCCTGGTCCATCAACACCAGCTGAGGCTGGCATCTCTGTGGATGTTATAAAACAATACGCTGGTATCTATCCTATCCTTGGTGTATGTCTTGGTCATCAAGCCATAGGCTATGCATTTGGTGCCAGAATAATTAAAGCAAAAAAGATATACCATGGCAAAACTTCTAAAATAAGGCATGATGGTAAAAACATCTTTTCTGAAATAGAAAATCCCCTCATTGCAACAAGGTACCATTCCCTTGTTATAGATAAAAATACTTTATCTGATGAATTTATTGTAAGCGCTGAATCTGAAGAGGATCATGAGATTATGGCAATACGTCACAAATCAGTTTTTATAGAAGGTGTTCAATTCCATCCTGAATCTATACTTACAACAAGTGGTAAAAAGATGCTTGCTAATTTTATTAATATGATTAAGTAAAGATACTATGATAAAAGAAGCTATTGAAAAACTTGTGCAACATATATCCTTAACAGAGAATGAAATGGAAACTGTAATGAATGAGATCATGTCTGGAAACACCACTGATGCACAGATAGCATCGTTCATTACTGCACTGAGGATGAAAGGAGAAACTGTTGAGGAGATCACCGGTGCAGCAAGGGTTATGAGGGATAAGGCTATAAAATTAAATACCAGACATAGTGTTGTAGTGGACACCTGCGGCACAGGTGGAGATAAAAAAGGCACATTCAATGTATCTACAGCTGCTGCTTTTGTGGTTGCAGCAGCAGGCATAAAAGTGGCAAAGCATGGCAATCGCTCTGTTTCATCAAGAAGTGGAAGTGCAGATGTTCTTGAAGCGCTTGGTATAAACATCAATATCGAGCCTTCAAACTCCGAATACATGTTGGATAAGATAAATATTTGTTTTCTATTCGCTCCTCTTTATCACAAGGCTACCAGGTACGCACTTGGTCCGAGAAAAGAAATAGGGATAAGAACGATCTTTAATATGTTAGGACCTCTTACCAATCCAGCAGAAGCTCGATACCAGTTGGTTGGTGTTTATGATGAAAAACTGACTGAGACTATTGCTCATGTATTAAAAAGGCTTGGAAGCGTTTCTGCCTGTGTTGTTCATGGAAGTGATGGCACTGATGAGATTACAATAAGTGGCACAACCACCATATCCGAGTTAAAAAATGGCGAAGTACATACCTACACCTTTAATCCAGAAGATTTTGGCTATACTATCTCACATATAGAAAACCTAAAAGGGGCTGATGCTCAACACAATGCCGAATTGATCAAACAGATCCTGAGCGGAATAAAGGGGCCTATGAGGGATATGACTGAAATCAACAGTGCATTTGCTCTATACATAGCTGGTGCTGCTGACAACATAAAGGATGCAATCAGAATGGCTAAAGATGTGATAGATTCTGGCAGTGCTATTAAGAAACTTAAAGAATTTGTAGAGCTCAGTGCTGAGGTTTCAAAACATGCATGATAAAGGTAATTTCTTATCAGAGATCATCGTCAACAAAAGAAAAGAAGTAGAAACAAAAAAGGGCAATGCTGATATTGATACTATTGCTAAATTAGCTTATTCAGCAAAGCCAGCGTTATCATTTTTTGAGGCAATCTTAAACAGTAAGCCTCCGTGTATCATAGCTGAAATTAAAAGAAGATCACCTTCAAAGGGAGAATTGATCAAAAATCCGGATGTTAAAAATATAGCAATAGGATTTAATACAGCAGGGGCTTCAGCGATTTCAGTACTCACAGATGAAAAATATTTTGGTGGTAATAACAATGATCTTATAAGCGTAAAACAGGTAGTTAACATCCCTGTTTTGAGAAAGGATTTCGTAGTTGATACTTATCAAATCTATGAATCAAGGGCTATAGGAGCAGACACTGTTTTACTCATTGTTAAAATTCTTGGTAGCAGTCTTATGGATTATATAGAGCTATCAAGGGCCCTTGGTATGGAGCCATTGGTTGAAATACACGATGATTCAGAACTCAAGATAGCCGTAGAAGCAGGAGCTAAAATAATAGGCATAAATTCAAGAAACCTGGAAACCTTTAAAACAAATATAGATACAGTTGAACGCATAATTAACAGGATACCCAAAAATATACTAACAATAGCAGAGAGTGGTATAACCTCCATTGACACCATATCCAGCCTTTTAAAATTAGGTGTGAATGGCTTTTTAATCGGTGAAGCCTTCATGAGGGCAGATTCACCGGAAAGAAAACTGAAAGAATTTGTAGACAAATTTAGAATAAGTCAATTTATCGAAAGGAGATAAAATGTTGAAAAAGATACTTTTAGATGAGACAGAAATACCGCGACGCTGGTATAATGTAATGGCTGATATGCCAAATCCTCCAGCTCCTGTACTGCATCCTGTTACAAAGAAGCCCATAACCCCTGATGACCTTAAACCCATCTTCCCTATGAGTTTGATAGAGCAGGAGGTATCAACCAAAAGATGGATAGACATACCTGAGGAGGTGCTAAAAATATATTCAATGTGGAGGCCCACTCCCCTGGTGAGGGCATACAACCTTGAGGCTTACCTTCAAACGCCTGCGCGCATATACTACAAAAACGAAAGTGTAAGCCCGCCTGGTAGCCACAAACCCAACACCGCTGTTGCGCAAGCCTACTACAATAAAAAAGAAGGTATTAAAAGATTAGCAACAGAAACAGGTGCAGGACAATGGGGAAGTGCTCTCGCAATGGCAGGTAAGTTATTAGGGCTTAATGTAACAGTTTACATGGTAAGGGTTAGTTACGAACAAAAGCCCTATAGAAGAATTATGATTGAAACATGGGGTGGACAGATTTTTGCAAGTCCATCAGAACAAACAAATGCAGGGAGAAAGGTGCTTGAACAGGATCCAACATCCCCGGGAAGCCTTGGCGTTGCAATAAGTGAAGCAGTGGAGGATGCTGTAAACCACAAAGACACGAACTACTCGCTTGGTAGCGTCTTAAACCATGTACTGATTCATCAGAGCGTAATTGGACTTGAAGCAAAAGAACAATTAAAAAAGATCAACGAGTATCCTGATGTTGTTATTGCTTCCTGTGGTGGAGGCAGTAATTTTGGAGGCATTGCATTTCCATTTCTTATGGATAAGTTTGCAGGCAAGAATGTAAGAGCAATAGCTGTTGAACCAGCATCATGCCCTACCCTTACAAAAGGTCCTTACACTTATGACTTTGGTGATGAGGCAGGTCTTACTCCTCTTATAAAGATGTACACACTTGGACATAACTTTATGCCCCCTGGTATACATGCCGGTGGTTTGAGGTATCACGGTGATTCACCGCTTGTCAGTCAGTTCTATCATGAAGGGATCATAGAGGCTGTTGCCTACAATCAATTGCCGGTTTTTGAAGCAGCTGTAACATTTGCAAGAACAGAGGGAATAATACCTGCTCCGGAATCAGCACACGCCATACTTGGTGCAATAAACGAGGCAAAAAAGGCAAAAGAAGAGGGTAAAGAAAGGGTAATACTGTTCAACTTAAGTGGACATGGACACTTTGATCTATCTGCTTATGATAGTTATCTACGAGGTAAATTGCAGGATTATGAATATCCAGAAACAGAGATAAAGAAGTCTTTAAAAGATTTGCCGGCTGTGTGAATATCTATGGTTCCTACCCGTGTTGTGGTATTAACCCGAAAAATGCATTTGCGAAATAGGGAAGTTTGTGTAATGAGTGATAACCCCGCGTCAAATATAGGTATT
>JBMFUY010000123.1:0-7067 GCA_049966275.1 bacterium | reverse complement strand
AGAATACCTATATTTGACGCGGGGTTATCACTCATTACACAAACTTCCCTATTTCGCAAACGCATTTTTCGGGTTAAGATAGATAATTTTGAGAGTTCACAAACCCCTTCAAACGGTACATATCTTAATTTCACACGATACCATTTTGGTATTAATTACTGGCTGAAGGAGCACGCAGCCAACATAAAGCTTGAGTACCTTGTTGACAGTGAAAATGGTAAAATTAATGGCGCCAACGCAAAGGGACAGGATGCTGCTACAGTTCAATTCCAGATCCTGCTTTAATGCATAAATAATAACGCCCCTTATTTTTATATTGTTGCCCCCATTTTATTCACCCCTGTGAAATAGAATGGGGGTGTGTTTTTAACAGAGTACTGAGCCTTGACTTTAAATACATGCAAGGCTAAAATAAAAATCGCTTTAGAGGGTTTTAAGGAGGTGGTTTGTGAGGAACAAGGATGTATGGATATTTATATTCCTTGTTGGGTTGTTGGGGTTTAGCTGGCCTATCATTGAGATAATGCATGCCTGGGTGAGTTTGTACCTTTTTATCTTCTGGATAACCCTTATCATTATAGTGGCATTGCTATCACGTATGGATGACATGCAGAGATGAATGTAGAGCCGATCTATTTCCTTTTCATAGCTATACTTTATTTAATACTGCTTTTCATATTAGCTTATTATGCTGAGAGAAAAGAAAAGGCAGGACACAGTATTGTAAATAATCCATACGTTTTTTCTTTATCGCTTGCAGTTTACTGTAGTTCATGGACATTCTATGGTAGTGTTGGAAAGGCAGCCACATCGGGTCTGGAATTTCTAACTATTTATATTGGACCTACACTGATGATTATCCTCTGGCCAGTGGTTCTTAAAAAGATCATAAGGATAGCAAAGGCAAACAACATTACCACAATTTCAGATTTTATAGGCTCGCGATACGGTAAATCTTTTATACTTTCTGCAGTTGTTACTGTTATTGCAGTGATAGGTATAACACCCTACCTTGGATTACAGATCAAAGCTATCATGAGCACGTTTAATATCATCACAGGATCGAGCAATGCAGACGCAGGCATTACCGGGCTGATCATAACCTTTATAATAGGGATATTTGCAATAATCTTTGGCGCAAGACACCTTGATTCATCCGAGAGGCACAGTGGCATTGTTTTTGCGATTGCAGTTGAGTCTATTATAAAGCTTATCACATTTTTGTCAGTAGGCATCTTTGTAACATATTTTCTGTTTAATGGATTTGGGGATATCTTCACACAGATTAAAAATACTGGTTACGAGAAGCTGCTTTTACTGGGTAATGGTTCACACACGGGTTATGGAGAGTGGTTCTCGCTTAACTTTCTTGCAATGATGGCAATTGTACTATTACCACGTCAATTCCAGATGGCAGTTGTAGAAAACTATAATGAATCACATATAAACAAGGCTATATGGCTTTTCCCGCTTTATCTGTTTTTAATCAATATCTTTGTATTACCCATAGCATTTGCAGGTATATTAAAAGGTATAACAGAACACAGACCGGATTATTTTGTTCTTACATTGCCATTAAAATATAGGAATCATGTTTTATCATTGCTTGCGTTTATTGGTGGTTTTTCTGCTGCAACAAGTATGATCATTGTATCATCCATAGCATTGAGTACCATGATCATGCACAGTATCATTACACCAAGCCTGGTAAGGTTGTATTCAATGCCAAGTTTTCATAGCCTGATACTCAACATAAAAAGATTGGTGATACTTGCTGTTGTATTTTTAGGTTACCTCTTTGCAGTGTATATAGGAGAATTTTATAGCCTTGTTGACATCGGGTTGAGATCGTTTGAAGCTGTATCCTTGTTTGCACCTGCATTCTTTTTAGGGCTTTACTGGAGAAGAGGAAATAAGATTGGTGCAACAATGGGCATGATTGTTGGATTTTTAATTTGGTTCTATACGCTTGTTCTACCCGGTATGGTAAAGGCAGGTGTGATTCCATATAAAGGTATCATTGAACGCGTCATGGGATCTAAAATTTTTAATCCAAACGCGTTATTTAACGTTCACGGGCTTGGAAGATGGAGTGAACCACTTTTATGGAGTATGCTGTTTAATGTGATTATATATGTTGGTGTTTCTGTTTTTACAAAAAGGTCAAAGGATGAGGAGATTCAGGCGCTTGTCTTTGTTGAATCCTATGATAAGATCAAGGAACTTTCAGTAAGTAGCTCTTTCACAGTAAATGATATAGAGTATTTACTGAGCCAGTATATGGGACCTTCAGAGGCTTACAATGTAGTTCAGCAGTTTCTGATCAAAAAGAACACCACAAGAGATGGGTTAACACCGAAAGAACTTTTTGAATTAAGGAATGAGGCAGAGACAGCCCTTGCAAGTGTAATAGGAATACCAATGTCATCCTTTATATTTGAAAATAAGTTGATCCTGACAGAAAAGGAAAGAGAGGAGCTATCTGCATCCATTAAAGAAATAACAAGACATTTGAGGGTCTCCCGTCAGGAATTAACAGAGAGTTACAGAGAGTTAATGAACTTAAAAAAATTCAGCGAGAACATTATAGATAGTGCACCTGTTGGTATTATCACTGTTGATGAACTCCTGAGGGTGAACTACTGGAATAAAAAGATAGAAGCATTGACAGGCATAAGGCACGATGAAGCAATGAACAGGTCTATCTTACTCCTGTTACCATGGATGCCAAACAAGATTTTTGGTGAACAAACCCTTGATAACGATCTAACCTTGAAAGACCAGAACGACAGGGTATTTAAAGTAAAAACAAATCCACTCAAAGATGTTATTGGTGGATTTGTTATCATTATAGAAGACATATCAGAAAAGAAAAAGATGGAAGAACAATTGTTTCAGGCATCAAAACTGGCAAATATAGGAAAACTGACTGCGAGTATTGCCCATGAAATAGGCAATCCACTTGCATCCATATTTTCCCTTATACAGGAGCTCAGGGCACTGAAGTTTAACAATAAAAAGGATATACAATTTACCATTGAATCTTTACATACAATCAATAGCCATATTGAACGGATCTCAAAGATCGTTCGTGGGCTTGGAGATTTTGCAAGGGTAAATACCTCTGAAAGGATTATGTCCAATGTATCGGATATCCTTGATAGAACCATAAACCTTGTGAGATACGACAAACGGTTCAAACGGATTGAGTTCAGTAAACAGTCAGATGATATTCCCATGTTGTTTGTTGATCCTGATGAAATTCAGCAGGTTTTCCTCAATCTGATCCTCAATTCTCTGGATGCTATGCCTGATGGAGGGCGTCTTGACATAAAGATCCAAACCAATGATGGTTTTGTTGAAATTCAATTTAAAGATACCGGTGTTGGTATTGATCAATCTATTATTGATAAAATATTTGATCCATTTTTTACAACAAAACCTCCAAACAGGGGAACAGGATTAGGATTAAATATTTGCGATAATATTGTAAAGAAGTACAATGGCAGTATTTCAGTTTTCAGTAAGAAGGGTGAGGGTGCCATATTTTTGATAAAGCTTCCTGTAAAAGACAATGTAAGGTAAGATAAAACAATGTCAGAAAGATTACTTATAGTTGATGATGAAAAAACATTACAGGAATCCCTGCAAAGGGTGTTTACAAAGGAAGGCTATGATGTGGATGTGGCGGACAGTGCCGAATCTGCCATTGAGAAGCTAAATACAAATGTCTATCATGTTGTGATAACAGATATTATCCTGCCAGGCATGGATGGCATAGAGTTATTGAGGCAGATAAAAGAAAAACAGCCGGAACAGATCGTGATCATTATTACTGCCTATGCATCTATTGATACCGCTGTTAAGTCTTTAAGATTGGGCGCGTATGATTACATTGTAAAGCCCATTATTCATGAAGAAATAAAACAGATTGTGAAAAATGCCTTAAAACAGCACACACTCCAGAATGAAAATACACTGCTAAAAAAACAGATAGAAAAAGAATATGCCTTCACGCATATAGTTGCAAAGAGCGATTCAATGAAGGGCATAGTGGAACAGCTTAAAAAGATAGCAGACACAAAGAGCAATGTGTTAATTCTTGGAGAAACAGGAACAGGAAAGGAGCTTGTTGCAAGGGCAATCCATTTTAACAGCAATAGATCGGATAAGCCATTTATTCCGATCAACTGCAGTGCAATTCCAGAAAACCTTTTAGAATCTGAATTGTTCGGTTATGTAAAAGGGGCTTTTACAGGTGCATTCAGCACAAAAAATGGATTGTTGGTTCAGGCTGACAAAGGCAGTGTTTTCCTTGATGAAATAGGCGACCTGAGCATGCCATTACAATCAAAGCTTTTAAGGGTACTTGAGGATAAAGAGGTCAGGCCACTTGGTGGTACGCAGAGCGTAAAGATTGACGTGAGGTTTATTTTTGCAACAAACAGAGATATAGAAAAGATGGTGAAAGAAGGTACATTCAGGGCGGATCTCTTTTACAGAATAAATGTTATTGTGATAAAAATTCCACCACTGAGAGATAGAAAAGAGGATATAGAGCCACTTGTTAAATACATCATTGATAATTATTCAAAAGAACTTGGTAAACACATTGAAAAAATAGATGAAAAGGCTATGGATTATATAAAATCTTACCACTGGTATGGCAATGTGAGAGAACTACAGAATGTAATAGAAAGGGCAATACTGCTCGCGGATAATGGTATTATAAGGCTTGAGCACCTACCTGAAAATGTTAGAGAAAAAGGCTCATTGATGCAGGATGCATTAAGGGATAAGCTCTCCATAGAGGCATATACAAGGGCATTCATAATGAAATATCAGAACGATTACAATGAGAAGCAACTTGCAGAGATGCTTGGTATAACACGTAAGGCATTGTGGGAAAAGCGAAAAAGATGGGGGATAGAGAGAAAATGAATGAAGATGGACTTGAGTATATAAAAAAACTGTATCCCGAAAAATTTGTTTCAGAAGAGGCAGTGTTTCGCCATATACATCCTGGTAACAGGATATTCATTGGAACAGGTTGTGGCGAGCCCCAGTATCTTGTGAACAGGTTGCTGGAGTATGTTAAACTGCATCCAAAAGGCTTTTTTGATGCAGAGTTACTTCAGGTATGGACGCTTGGCGTTACTCCTTATGTTGAAGAAAAGTTTAAGGATAACTTCCGTCATAATTTTTTCTTTATAGGTGCGAACACAAGAGATGTTATCAATAAAGGTGTGGCTGATTATTCACCTGTATTCTTATGGCAGATACCAGAGCTGATCAGAAAAAAATTTATTCCTATTGATATAGCTTTTATTCAAACATCTCTCCCGGATAAACATGGATATTTCAGCCTTGGCATAAGCGTTGATATTGTAAAATCCGCTGTTGAAAATGCTTCTCTGGTGGTGGCGCAGGTTAACAGATTCATGCCTCGCGTACATGGCGAAGCTTTTATCCATGTTAAAGATATAAACTATATTATTCCTTACGATGAACCCCTGCTTGAATTTGAGTTTAAAGTACCTGGCGATATTGCGGAAAAGATAGGCAGGTATGTTTCTCAGATCGTTCAGGATGGAGATACAATACAGGTTGGTTATGGTAGTCTGCCAAATGTGATTGTATCAAAACTATCAAACAAAAAGAATCTCGGTGTGCATACAGAGCTGTTGTCCGATGGAATAGTAGAATTGATGAAAAAGGGTGTTGTTAACAATAGCAAAAAGGAATTAAATCGCTGGAAGACTGTGGCAGCGTTCTGCATGGGAAAAAAAGAAACCTATGAATTCCTTCACGATAATCCGGCAATAGAATTCAGACCTGTAAATTATACCAACAACCCTACTGTTCTTGCACGTCAGAAGAATATGACAGCTATAAACGGCGCCCTTGAGGTGGACCTTTCAGGTCAGGCGACTGCAGAAACAATTGGTAAATCATTTTACAGTGGTTTAGGTGGTCAGGCTGATTTTATGCGAGGTGCTGTTTTATCCCAGGGTGGGAAAACCATACTTGTGGTTCAATCTACAGCAAAAAACGGTGAGGTTTCAAGGATCGTTCCTTTCCTTGGTGAGGGTGCAAAGATAACACTTACTGCAGGTGATATCCACTATGTTGTAACAGAGTATGGTATAGCGTATTTACATGGTAAGAATTTAAGAGAGCGCGCTATGAATTTGATAGCTATTGCACATCCAAAGTTCAGAAAATGGCTTATAGATGCTGCAAGAGAACACAACATAATTTACAGGGATCAACTCTTCATAGGTGATGGTAAGAGTGAGTATCCAGAGATTCTGGAAAGTTACAGAACAACCTACAAAGGATATGAGATTCTGTTGCGACCGGTAAAGCTAAGTGATGAACCCTTATTAAAAGATTTTTTCTATTCACTCTCTGATGATTCAATGTATAAACGTTTTATCTCTACACGAACTGATATGCCACATGATAGATTACAAAAATTTGTCGTGATTGATTATCTGAAGGAAATGGTAATACTCGCAGTGGAGAAAAAGGACGACAGAGAGATTATACTTGGCATGGCACAGTATATAATAAACCCTGATAACAATACAGCAGAGGTCGCCTTTGTTGTAAGGGATGATTATCAGAACAAGGGCATTGGCACAGAGCTACTATCTTATATAACCTATATTGCCAAAAAGAACGGATTGCATGGGTTTACAGCTGCCCTGCTTATAGAGAACAAGCATATGCTCCATCTATTTGAAAAGGCTGGTTTCAGCGTTGAAAAGCGGGCAGAGGGCGGCATGTACGAGCTCAAATTGTCTTTCAAAAATTGACCACGAGGTGCCACAAAACATTTTTTTCATTCACGCACAACACATAGCATTAACCCAAAAATTGCGATAATATTATAGGTGCCCACTCGCAATGACACGTATAATTTGGCACCCTGACAACTGCCGGACAGCTTCCAAATGAGGATGATACTGATGATATAAATGATTTCTTAACCCGAAAAATGCGTTTGCGAAATAGGGAAGTTTGTGTAATGAGTGATGGGGTACCCACCCGAAGGGAAGGGT
>JBMFUY010000122.1:0-7188 GCA_049966275.1 bacterium | reverse complement strand
CGCATGATGGTTATCATCGATATCACCTCCATGCGTCGGGAGGTGACATAACTCTATTGGTTTACCATAACCTGCATCATAAGAAATTGATCAAATAATCCAGCTGGTAGCAAGCCAGACTGGAGATATAAAGGGTTCCCCGGTTCAAGCCATTCTGCATCTTATGCAGGACTGCTACATCAACTCACTCAACTGCACGAAAGACTTTGGCCCGATTACAGAGCAGGGAAAATAATGCTCAAGGTGGATACTCACGCAGATAACGAGAGCAAACATAAGGAATGAGCCTGATTGTAAAGCGGCAAAGTTCTATAAAAAGCTCATGGTAAAGGAAGCTAAAATGCCATGCTGGAGATAATACACTCTTTTAAAACCTTACAGTTAAGGAGGGATCTGCATGAATATTTTTTGAGGCCAGCATCGTCTTTTAGATGTTTCTGGGTTCACTATGCTGCCGGAAAGTAATAGCGAGGCCTGTCATCAAATTGATAGCTGGCACATCCTTAAATTATAGAGGTGGTGAAAAGAGCTTTTTTATACTGTACACATGGCAAATGCCACAGCTCGAAAATGCACAATATTTAAATAAAAAGCATATTATACAATTAAAAATGCAATCAAAAACTTATAAGTTCAAGGCAACTTTAAAAAATGCGTTAGGTCTTCACGCTAGACCAGCTTCAATATTTGTTGAGTCCGCTAAAAAATTCAAGTCAAACATAACAATAAAAAAGGATGGCAAGCAGGCAAATGCAAAAAGCATAATAGAAGTTCTTTCTTTGGGAGTTGAAAAAGGCGATGAAATAGAAATAATATGTGAAGGAGATGACGCAAAGCAAGCTTCTGAGTACATTAAAGATCTTATAGAAAATTTATCCAAACTTGAAGAATAAATATTTATTAAAAACGCAATATACTTAATATAGCAATGAAAAAACTTAAAGGATTACCGATATCGCCTGGTTATGCTTCAGGCTTCGCTTTTATATTAAAAAGCGAACAACCAGTTAACAAAAAAATTCTAAAGGCATCAGCAGAAGATCAGCTAGCGTTGCTTGAAAAGGCAATATCTATGTCAAAAACCCAGATAGACGAGTTGATGAAAAGCGCTTTTCTGAGCAAAACTGAGCTTGATATATTAAACTTTCAAAAAGAGGCCCTCGAGGATGAGTCGTTTATAGATGGCATTAAACAAAAAATAGTAAAAGGATTTTCTGTTGAAGAGGCCGTAAAAAGTTCTTTTGAAGAAGCTATCGAACAGTTAAAAAAAGCTAAAAGTGAATATTTGCGGGAAAGGGTTGAAGATCTAAGGGATATAATGAACAGATTACTCGACAACATATTCGGAAAAAGGGAAAGCCTTTCATTAAATAAAAAAGGCATAATCGTAAAGGATCTGCTCACTCCATCGGATTTTGCGATGCTTGATAAAGAAAAAGTCCTCGGAATAGTTGCGTATGAAGGCGGATCCACTTCTCACGTCGCGATAATGGCAAAGGAAAGGGGTATACCAATGGTGTCTGGCGTTGATATAAAAAGGATAAACTCAGGCGACTTTCTAGTTGTTGATGGATACACTGGCACCGTTGTTGTAAATCCGTCACAGCAAATAATTGATGAATATAAATCAAAGGCTGAAATAGAACGGGCGTTATCTGTGGAGGCAAAGAAGTTTTTAGGCATAAAAGCCATGACACTTGATGGCTATAACATAAAGGTTGAAGCAAACGTAGGTAACGAGGAAGATCTCAAAGCAAGCGCCAGCGTAAAAGCTGAAGGTATAGGACTTTTAAGGACAGAGTTCCTCTATTTTGGAAAACAACACGCGCCAACTTTTGAAGAACTATCAGTTTTTTTAAAAAGAGCTTCAGAAACTTTTCCAAGCGAAGAAGTTATAGTAAGGACGCTCGACGTAGGTGGCGATAAATTGCCGCCTTTTATGAAGTTTGAAAAAGAAACAAACCCCTTCCTCGGTTTACGAGGCATAAGGTTGACACTAAAATTCAAAAAAATACTTAAAGAGCAGCTCAAGTCGATACTCACGTCTAACGTTAATGGTAACTTGAAAATAATGCTGCCCATGGTAAGCGATTATGACGAAGTAATTAAAGCCAGAAGGCTGCTGAGACAGATAGCCAAGGAAACCAACCAATCAAAGGTCCCTGAACTCGGGATAATGGTTGAAACGCCGGCCGCGGCTATAATGGTAGATGTTCTATCTGAAGTTTCTGATTTTTTCAGCATTGGAACAAACGATCTTACCCAGTACGTTTTGGCGGCTGATAGAGAAAATAAAAACGTCGCTTATCTTTATGATGACATGCACCCAGCGGTTTTAAGAATCATAAACGAAGTAATAAAGGCGAGTAAAAAGCCTGTAGGGATATGCGGCGAACTTGCGAGTAAACCTTTAGCTATACCTTTGCTCGTCGGAATGGGAATTACCAGATTGAGTGTAAACCCTCCAAGCGTGCTTCCGGTAAAAATGCTGATAAGCAAAATTAAAAAAGAAGAGACAGAAGATTTAGTAAGCCGGGCGTTACATATGAAAAGTGCTGAACAAACAAAAAAGCTGGTTGCTGATTATTATAAAAAGAAAGGAATTAAATTTTAATCTTCGAGGTTAAATTTCTCTATTATAGATCCAGCTGTCTGTATTGTATTTTTTTAAATAGAGATTTTTTGCTTCCTGCTTTTCTTCTTCAGTAAGGTTGCCTTTTTCATAATCAAGTTTCAGGTTTTCAGAATAGCTATCAAGAACAATGTTGGTTGCATCGAGAATCCCAATGCCAGATTCCTCATACAAATTAGTAACCCTGTGAGCCACACTGGCGACCCCTTTGTCCTGAAGCTTCTGGCGTGGAACCTTAAGGACCGATGCAAGGGCGTTCAGATCGCTCTTTACAAGCATGGTTGCGTGGAATAATAATGTGCTGGAGCTTATAGTTCCTGCAGAACCCAAAATCTTTTTTCCGTTAACTGTTATATCGTTCAATCCGGGGCTTTCAGCGTTAACGCCTGACTTCTGCAGTTTGTTTACTAAAGGCGATAGCAATTTTTTATAAAACAAAACAAAATTGTTTTCGATGTTAAAATAGTCATGTATGTAGATAGAAAATATCAGATTGCCCAGGTCCTGATATATAGCTCCCCCACCGGTCATTCTTTTAGCCACTGTTATTCTGTTATTTTTTGCATAATCAAGGTTTAGTTCTTCTTCTGGTATCTGAAACCTTCCCACTACGGCCGCTTTTTCATGACGCCAAATCCAAACTGTTGGAGGAGATGTTCCTCTGATAACACCGTTAAATATGGCTTCTTCGGTAGCGAGGCTAAGCCTTGGATTATCCAGGTATTCTGCTGTCAGAAGTCTAACTTTCATTTCCTTTCCCCGCTATAGCTTTTACAAAATCCTCCTCTTTAACAAAAGGAGCCTGCACCTTTAAATCGTTGAAAAACTTATGTACAGTTTTTTTAATTTCTCCTTCATCGTCGTCTATGCCTGTGAGCATATTTTCTAATTCTAATAAAGAAGTTTCAGGATACAAAAAGAAATCGCCAGTAATTACTATTCTAGCTATTTTATTATTGTTGAGTGTTTTGGTAACCCTTATAAGGCCTTTTTCCGCCTTATAAACGTTCTTTATTTCTTTCATTGAGAAGAATTGCAAAAATGATTATTAAAATTTTATCATCAGTTTTTGTTTTAACACTCATACAAAAGATTATTAAAAAAAAGAAAATAAAATTTTTATATGATTTAGTTTATTTTAATCAAAATGGTTAAAAACATTATGTTTAAAGTAAACGGAAAGCTCATCCAAAATTTTACCGTTTTGGCAACTGCAGGAAACCATAGCATAGTTATGGATGAATCAAAAGAACTAAAAGGAGACGATCTTGGCATGAACCCGATCGAGACGTTTTTGTCCGCGTTAGCTGGATGTTTTTTGATTACTTTGAGATTTACAGCAGCGTCTATGAACGTGGACATAAGTGAAGCCAATGCCGAACTTGAGGGTGAAATAGATCCAAGAGGGTTTATGGGCGTAGAAGGCGTGTATGCCGGATTGCAGAATGTAAAATTAAAGCTGACTGTAAAATCATCAAGTACTGAAGAAAAGATAAGAAGCCTGTTAGAGCTGGTTGAAAACAGGTGTCCCGTTAATTCTACTCTCAAAAAAGGAATTAACGTAGAAGTGAATTTTGAAAAAACGCCGTAGATTTTTAAAAAATACGTTTATATTTTATCATACTTAAATAAAAAGGAAATGAGCATAAAAATCAGAGAACCGAAAGTAGAGAAAATAGTGAAACTAGAAGGCATAAGAAAAACAATCTATCAAAGGTTAAAATTTTCAAAAAATGAATACCCGCACGCGTACCTTGCCAGCGAAATAGACGTATCAAGAATAGCATTAAAGAGAGAAACCACAGAATATAGGCCAAGCTACAACGCAATTTTTCTCAAAGCCATAGCTGAATCGATAAAGCTCCATCCGGTTATAAACTCATCGCTGGAAAATGACGAAATAAAGATATATACAGATATAAACGTGTCATTGGCCGTAGATACTCCTTCTGGTTTGATGGTTCCAGTAATTGACAGCGTTGATAAACGTAGTTTAAAGGAAGTTGATGAAATAATAAAGAATTTAGCCGAAAAAGCCAGACAGAATAAATTAACTCTTTATGACATTACTGGCGGAACAATAACGGTTTCAAACCTCGGATCTTTTAACATAGATCTCTTTTTACCTATAATAAATCCGCCTCAGAGCAGCATAATAGGAATCGGAAAAATAAACGAGGAAAAAAAGGCGTTCTTAAGCCTTTCATTTAATCACGCAGTTTATGATGGTGCCGAAGGTGCGAGGTTTTTAAACGATCTGAAGAAATTAATCGAAAGCGATTTTATAAACAACCTGCAATAGTTGCTTATTTTTGATTAAAGTATGCCTTTATGGGAATTATGCATAAAAAAGCGACTTTGTCGTTTGTATCATTAATCAGCTGATGTCTCTCATTTGGAGGGATAAATATAGCATCTCCTTCACGAAATTTTTCTTCTTTTGTTCCAGCCTTGATAACACCGCTCCCTTTTAATATAAAGATTTCATGTTCATAATCATGACTGTGATCTATGGAATATCCCATAGGTTCTATCTCAAAATATCTCATTGCATAATTTTCGGCTCCGTGTTCCTTTGATATTAGCCATCTTCTCCAAAGACCTTTTCCGCCCGAAACGTTCTCGTTCGTGACTTCTGTAAAATGAACTTTATACATATGTTAAAAGTATGCATCAGAATATATATGCTTTGTTCGCTTTCCTTTGCTTCTCTTTCTGTAGCACCAAAACCCATGTCACAATTCCAGCACTTGACGGTTATCACCGGCATCGACTCCATTCCCTGGAGATAGCACCATGTCTATTGGTTTACAGGAAATGCTTATCATCGTTTAAAAAATTCTATGATCTGAAGCAATTATATGGAAAAAGAAGGTTAAAAAATAAAAAAATCAACTCGATGATGGTTCTGTCTGTTGTGTTTGTTCTTCGGGCCACGGGTTTTCAGGTACCAGCTTGGCTATCCATGTCTTTCCTTTGAGTATATATCCCAGAGCAAAAACTACTACAAACCACAGTATTCCTGCAATGTAAGTCAAGGTTCCACCAAAACTCGTCGTCACGAATACTACAAATGGTAACCAGATGAACCCATCAGCTATGGAAGTTATCTCAAATATGCCGCTTGGTATGGGGAATTTTGCGGCAATGGCTGCCGCTGTATAGTAGGGGGCTAAATACGTCGCCATGTAAAGTCCCAATCCCAAATATATAGTTCCTGCTATTACCAAATGCACTACGTTATTTTTGAAGAAAGGCGCCATCATTGTGATTACAAATGGTATAACTGCTAAATCTGCTAGTGGTAGCACTTCATTTCCTGGGAAAAGCACTGCTTCGGCCAGTACTATCGGTATCAGTATTAAAGACGCGGCTATTACAGAAGGAACACCTATTGTTAGAGCTGTATCCATCCCTATCCAGAATTCTCCACCCGTGAATCTGGATGAAGTCGCAAACCTTTTTCTTACCTGCTCTGCTATAGGCACCAAACCTTCCATTAATATCCCTACCATCTTGGGTAAAATTACCAGCAGCGCAGCAACGGTTATCGTAGCAGTTGCGATTTGTGTTAAGGAAGATTCAGATGCAACCGAGAGTACAAAACCAATTATCAACCCCAGTATTGCAGGTTCTCCAAGAATTCCTAACCTTCTCTGTATAGTTTCAGGATCTGCTTTTAGCGTGTTTAGTTTCGGTATTCTTTTTATTAGCCAGGCAACAGGTACGGCAAATACAGCTCCTGGAGCAGACGTGCCATGCGGGAATGAAACGTTTGGCACATTGATTTGTTTTTGCATACTCTTCGCAGTCCAGTCAGCAATTTTTAACAGAATCATAAAGTAGGCTCCAGCTATTATAAATGCGGGAATTATTTCATGCGTTATTATTGCAACCATAGATGCAACATACGCCGGGTGCCAGTAATTCCAGATATCTATGTCCAATGTCTTTGTCCATTTTATCGTTAGAAGCACTAAGTTCAGGAGGAGCGCATAGGGAATTATTGAGACCCCAACCAACGTGGCATACGATATTGCAGCTGCTGTAGGCCATCCCATATCGATGACCGTTAAGTGGGTATGCAGGTGTTTGACAAGGTTTTGTGCTATGGGTGAGATTGCATTACCAAAAGCTCCAATTATCAAAAATATACCAACAAAACCCACTCCTATCATTACAGCCCCCCTGAAAGCTGTTTTTATTGGCGTTCCTAATGCTACAGCAATTATGAAAATGAATATTGGTACTACTACTGATGCTCCAAGGCTAAGAAGAAGTTCTATATAATTGAAAAATGGAAATGCCATTTAGTTACTAGTTGTGTAATCTCTTATATATAAACTTTATAACCTGCTCGAAACCATCCAGCAATTACCAAAACTTGATAGATCATTGATGAGGGAATCCGTGTTGTTTGTCCGCACAATCGGTTTGATGCCGTTATGCTAGCAGTTTTTTATCTATTAAGCCCTAAAATTGGCATTTCGGTCACATTTTTGTAAAAATGGAGCAGACGATAAGCTAGGGAAGCTCTGCGCATTATAACTTTATGT
>JBMFUY010000121.1:0-7234 GCA_049966275.1 bacterium | reverse complement strand
CATAGTTGCAATTTTTCATGGGTGTGCTAATTTACCTATGCCGGAATGAACTATGATCACAAATGGGATAAGAACCAAAAAGATAAACACCTTTCAGTCAACAAATTTTTTCTGCATTGTTTATAAATCTATATTTAAAAATATATATTTCAATAACTGTTGACATCTACTTAAAAACTTGTTTTGGACATATGATTATATTGACATAAACATTTTAATAAGTATATTGTATACAATTACATTTTTAAATATAGATAAGGAGAAAAAAAGTATGCATAAAATAAACAAATTAATTGTTAATTTGATGATCGCTACCATAATTATAAATGGTGCTATCACCAGGGCATACGCGGATAGCAAACAATCAGGTAGAAAAGGCGCGCATAGTGAACTCTCTCTTTTAACCGGCAAAAAACCAAAATTCTCCAGCAGCGATTGTCTGACATGTCATGGGGTTAAAACAGAGGGTATACCCTATGTAAACATAGACCATTTAAAAGCATCTGTGCATTCTGAACTTACATGCACAGACTGCCACCAGGGTATACATTCCCTTCCACACCCGGAAAAATTACCACCACCTAACTGTGGAGCCTGCCATAGTGATGTGGAAAGTAAGTATAAAAATAGTATCCATGGTAAAGCAACAGCAACGGGTATCACTGCGGCTGCTTATTGCTGGAGCTGTCACGGAAGGCATGACATCCTCTCAGCAACCAACCCATCATCAACTGTTTATCCTCAAAATCTGCCCACCACATGTGGTAAATGTCACAACAGTGCAGAAATGGCTAAACAGTACAATATACCCGTGGCAAACCCATATCAACTCTATGAGAAAAGTGTGCATGCCCAGGCTCTAAAAGATGGCTTACCAGCTGCTACCTGTTCAAGCTGCCATGGTGTCCATGACATCCTGCCACCCAATATAACAACCTCAACCATTGCCAAAGCGAACGTGCCCAAAACATGTGGGCAGTGCCACGAAGAACAGTATAAGAATTACATTCAGTCTTCCCACTGGAAGGCTTTTGAAAATGGAATATCCAATGCACCTGTTTGTACTGATTGTCATGCAGAACACGCAATACTTGCCCAGAACAACCCAAATTCACCAATCTACCCCTTAAACATTCCTAAAACATGTACAGATTGTCATGGAAATATCACCTTATCAGAAAGTCTTGGCTTACCAGCTGTTTCATTATCAAACTATCTAAGTAGTTTTCATGGTATCATGATAAAAGGAGGTAGCGTCATAGCTGCCAATTGTGCATCATGCCATAGAGCGCATAAAGTGCTGGGTCCATCAAATCCTGATTCCTCAGTATATCCAGCCAATCTACCTCACACCTGTGGTAAATGTCACCCCGGTATTACAAAAGCAGATATAAGACATTTAAAAGCGATCCATGGACCAGTAGGTATCGGAAATGAGGTTATTAAGATCGTTAGAACAGCATATATATGGCTTATAACAATAACCATACTTGGTATGCTTATCTTTGTATCAGCGGATCTCGTAAGGAAGACTATAGACAGAGAGAAAAAAGGTGAACATCGCACGGCAGAGGAGGGTGAGTATATACGATTCAACAAAACAGAGATTGTACTGCACGGATTGAACTTTATAAGTTTTATTCTACTCGCCTATACTGGTTTTGCCTATCATTGGCCCAATGAATGGTGGAGCTCATGGATCACACATATTGATAATGGATTGATCAGGGCATGGACCCACAGAATATCAGGTGTTGTGTTGCTGGTTGTGTTCCTTATACAGGCTATACTTATGGCTTTCACTGAAAGAGGCAGAGAGCAATTTAAGGAATTACTACCAACACTTGATGATATAAGAGGTACATTGCAATTGTTCTTCTATAACATAGGCTTAACAGATAAAAGGCCTGCCTTTGCCAGGTTTACACCATTTGAGAAGTTTGAATACTGGGCGCTTGTCTGGGGTAATACTGTTATGGGTATAACAGGTTTGAGCCTGTGGTTTAAGACAGAAATACTTAGATTCGTGCCATTGTGGTGGCTGAATCTATTCCTGTTGATACACTTTTATGAGGCTATACTTGCAACACTTGCCATCATCTTCTGGCATTTCTACTGGGTTATATTCAATCCGGTATTGTATCCATTGAACACATCTATGTGCACTGGTAAGCTTCCGATAGCTGTAATGGAAGAAGAACATCCTCTTGAGCTTGCAAAACATGAATCAAAGAAACAAACCGGTACAACAAGCATTGAAACAGATCAATACAAATAGAGCATAATATCAGGCAGGCAGGGTTATACCCTGTCTGCCCTTTTCAGCCAACGCAACAAATTTGTTGTGATTTTTTTGTATTCCTTTTATACTTCACCAAAAAGTATTGGAGGTATGTATGAGTCTTCTGGTTGTTGGATCTATTGCATTTGACTCTGTAGAAACACCCTTTGGTAAGGCTGAAGAGGTACTTGGTGGTTCAGCAACGTATTTTTCTACAACAGCAAGCTATTTTACAAATGTCAGGCTTGTAGCTGTGGTTGGTTCTGATTTCCCTGACAGATATATAAATTTTCTAAAGAAAAAAAATATAGACATTCAGGGACTACAGAAAGCAAGGGGTAAAACCTTCAGATGGAAGGGCAGATATGATTTTGATCTCAATCAAGCTCATACACTTGATACCCGGTTAAATGTATTCGCATCCTTTAAACCAAGATTACCAGAGGAATATAAGAACACTGAATATGTTTTTCTTGCCAATATAGATCCAGTGCTTCAACTTGAGGTTTTAAAACAGATAAAAGAACCAAAACTCGTTGCATGTGATACCATGAACTTCTGGATAGAAAGAAAACCAAAAGAGCTTAAGGAGACCATAAAACATGTTGACATACTTACTATCAATGAGGCAGAAGCAAGACAGTTATCTGGCGAATCAAACCTTGTTAAAGCAGCAAAACGCATAATGTCTTATGGACCAGAGGTTGTTATAATAAAAAGAGGAGAGTATGGTGCTTTGATGTTTTCTGATTCAAGCGTATTTGCTGCTCCAGCCTATCCTTTAGAATCCGTGTTTGATCCAACTGGTGCAGGTGACAGCTTTGCAGGTGGATTTATGGGATACCTCGCAAGTGTAGATAACATCAATGATACAAACATAAGGCGCGCAATAATAATGGGCAGTGTGATGGCTTCATTCAATGTTGAAGATTTTAGTTTGAATAGAATTAAAAATTTATCCAATCAGGAGATAGAAAACAGGTATAAGGCTTTCAAAAGGCTTACGCATTTCAAAGGATTATAATATTCTCACGTGATCTCTTATATTGCATTTTTTTGGTTAAACGATGTATGAATGAATTTAACAGGGAGCTTTTATGACATTTATACTACCATTTTTACTCGGTGTATTGATAGGGGCTTTGTTCGTTATTGTTATAACACTGTTAAAAAGAAAAGATACAAAAGAGCTGGCAAAGGCGCTTGTAGAACAAACCCAGACAGAAAGGATCCAGGATTTAGAAGCAGTAATTCAAAGACTTAAGGAATCCTTTGAAGCCCTTGCATCCAATGCACTATCCAACAGCACAACAGAGCTTTTGAAATTAGCTGATCAAACCCTTAAGGGCAGTCTACAATCCGGTGAAAAAGAGCTGGAGGGTAAGAAAAGGCTTATTGATCAAACTCTGGATGCAATAGGCAAGGAGATGCAAAAGATTCAGGACACGATTGTCAATCTTGAAAAAAGCACGGGGCAGAAGTTCGGAGAGCTAACATCCCAGCTTAAGAATGCAGTTGAAACAACCAGGGTATTACATGAAACAACTAATCAATTAAAATCTGCTTTAGCAAATACAAAGGTCAGAGGACAATGGGGCGAAAGAATGGCAGAGGATGTGTTAAAGCTTGCAGGTTTTATCGAAGGTATAAATTATCAAAAACAAAAAGCCCTGGAACTATCTGCCAAAAGACCTGATTACACGTTTTTCCTTCCACAGGGATTGAAGATTAATATGGATGTTAAATTCCCATTGAACAATTACCTTGCTTACCTGGAGGCACAGAATGACGCTGAGAGAGAAAAATACAAAGCCCAGTTCTTCAGGGATGTCAGGGCAAGGATAAAAGAGGTGACAACCAGAGACTATATAGATCCAACATCCAACACAGTGGATTATGTTCTTGTGTTTATACCCAATGAACAGGTGTATGGTTTCATAAATGAGAATGATAGAGGTTTACTCGACGATGCCCTGAAAAACAAGGTTGTTCTGTGTTCACCACTCACCCTGTACGCCATACTTGCAGTTATACGACAGGCAATAGAGAATTTTAATTTAGAACAGAGCGCAACAAAGATACTTAATATAATGGGTATGTTTGATAAACAATGGAAAGCTTTTGTGGATTCAATGGAAAAGGTCGGCAAAAAGATAGACGAGGCAAAAACAGAGTTCAATAGCCTTATTACAACCAGACGCACTCAACTTGAAAGGCCGTTAAAACAGATAGAGGATCTACGCGCTGCAAAAGGCATCCAGCCAGAAATTTTACCAGCGAAGAACAGCAACACTGACAATGGAAACGATACGCATATTTTTTAATATCTTAAGTGTAATCAATTTTTTTAAAGCACAGTGAAACTTTTATATGACTTGCAAAACAAACCGCTTTATGCAATGATTTTCAAAATTAGATATAAGGAGGGCACATGAAAAAGGTACATCGTGTGTTTTTTTGGTTAGTGGTTTTGTCTGTGATCTCATGTGGAAGAAGTTCAACCCACGAAGCATCTATTCCAACCTGTCCACAATCTACCCTGAATATCCCCCAACAACAGATCCCTGATGGTAAGTTTATAACACCGGTTGGTGATCAACTCAAGGTCGGACCTTTCCCTGATGCACTTATACTTTCAAAGGACGGTACAAAGTTATTTGTTTTGAACAGTGGCTATGGCAGGGCATGGAGCTTCTGGGATAGTACAAACCTGAGCCTTACCTCTATTATGCAATACCAATCCATCTCAGTTATAGATACAACAGCAAATCCTATAACAATTTCTGCGCAGATCATACCTGGATATGGGACAGTAGGAGCCAATTTTTTATCTCCTTCATCTGTAAACCAAAACACCAACAACCTGTTCCAGAGTATGATACTGAATAATGCAGGAACAGAGGCATATGCAGCTGGTGGAGGTGGCAATGATGTAATAAGGATCAACATGCAAACCTTATCTATAGATTATACCTATACTACCAATGAATTCCCTGTTGCACTGGCAATAAGTCCGGATGATAACACCCTTTATGTGGCTGAGATGTTATCCGACACTGTAAGTGCGTATGATGTTACAACTGGTACTTTGGTAAAAAGGATAAACCTTGATAATAATAGAGTTGATGTATATCCTTATGCACTTGCAATCTCAAAGGATGGTAAATACCTGTTTGTTGCAGAACAGGGGACTGATACAGTAGATGTCATTGACACTTCATCTTTTACAATTGCTCATTCAATACCCGTTGGCTCGCATCCTGAAGCCTTTGCACTTACCAATGATGGCTCAACCCTGTATGTTGCAAATACAAACAGCGATACAATCAGTGTTATCAGTACATCTGCTTTTACCACAACAGCAACAATAAAATTAGCACCGTATACAAATGCGCCTGATGGCAGTATGCCGGTATCTCTGGCATTGAGTCCTGATAACACCAAACTCTATGTTGCACTCGCTGGTGAAAACGCAGTCGCAGTTATAACTACATCTACCAATACTATAGCAGGAAGGATCCCAACTGCATGGTACCCTGCAGCTGTAGCTGTAAGCAATGATGGTAATACACTGTACGTTGCAAATGCCAATGGTACAGGTGCTGGTCCGAATCTGCAGGGACAATATATTGGTGCAATGATTCAGGGTAGTGTATCTGCTATAAATCTTGGTGCTTTAACTTTGAGTTTAACAACCCAGCAGGTTGATGCAAACAATTGTCCATATGCATGGGAGCAGAACAACAATTTTCAGTGGAGCAAACTCAAGCATGTCGTTTTTATAATACGTGAGAACAAAACATATGATTCATACTTTGGGGATCTTGGTAGAGGAAACGGAGACCCTGCACTTGCCATATACGGTAAGACCTACACACCCAATAGCCATGCACTTGCAGACAGGTTTTGCCTGGCAGATAACTTTTATGCAGAGGGACAATCATCTGTCCAGGGACACCAGTGGCTGAAAGGTGCTAATTCAACAGACCTTGTGGAAAAGACATGGCTTCAGGATTACTCAGACAGAGCTTTTTTTGAACCAATATACGGTATGAGTGATATTGTGATACCGGATGCAGGATACTTTTTTGACTACCTGCTTTCACTTGGCATAAGCTTTCGTAACTATGGTGAGTTTGTAAACCCTGATATTCCTGAAATATTAAACAAATATACAAGTCATGTATACCCATGGCCAGGCTTTGCACTTGGTATAAGGGATACTGTTAAAGCCCAGGATTTTATTCAGGAATTAAACAACTACATTGCTCAAGGCACGCTTCCAAGGTTTATATATATCTGGCTCCCTAATGATCATACACAGGAAACAACACCAGGCGCTCCTACACCTCAATCAATGGTTGCTGATAATGATGCTGGACTCGGCATGATCATTGATGCACTGACACATAGTCCATTCTGGAAGGACATGGTTATATTCGTTACAGAGGATGACCCGCAGGGTGTAATGGATCATGTTGATGCCATGAGAATGTACGCACTCGTGATAAGCCCGTATGCAAAGAAAGGCTATATATCCAGTGTCCATTACTCACTTACAAGTATGTTTAAGACGACAGAGCTTATCTTTGGTATAAAACCATTAAGTCAATTTGATGCGTACGCAAACTCCATGGCTGATTGTTTTACCCCAACTGCTGATCCTACCCCATACACAGCAATTCCAATGGGCATACCATTCACATATAATTCTATGAGCTCTCCTGGCGCGAGAATTTCCATGCACCTTGATTTCACGGATCCAGACAATCCAGAGGCATCTCAGGAGATGCAGGCATTGCAGTGGTTAGTACTTAAAGGTAAAGCAGGATACAAATACTATATGACACACAAACCTCAGATTAATCCTAATGATGATTAACCCGAAAAATGCAATAGGAAAGTTTGCTCATTCGTTCAACCCCACGATCCACCTAAGATACAAAGACTTTT
>JBMFUY010000120.1:0-7289 GCA_049966275.1 bacterium | reverse complement strand
ACGGAATTTTATAGATCACATTCATTAACCCAAAAAATGCGTTTGCGAAATAGGGAAGTTTGTGTAATGAGTGATGGTTACTCCGAATGAATGAGCAAACTTCCCTGTTGTATTTTCCGGGTTAACTGCATTTTCTGTTATTCATATCTTAATGTCTCTGCAGGTGGAAGTTTTGAAGCCTTGTAAGAGGGATATATGGTTGCAAGGAAACTCACTATGATAGTTGATACTGCAACAATTATAAAGATCTCTGGCCTCATTGTAACTGGTAGTGTATCAATATAATAAACATCCTTTGGAAGGCTTATAAAATGGTATTGTTTCAATAGAACGCATACAATATATCCAAACAGCATACCCAGTCCGGTTCCAATCAATCCTATAAATAGCCCCTGGTAAACAAAGATCTTCATAATGCTCCTGTCTGTAGCACCAAGTGCTTTAAGTATAGCAATATCCTTTGTCTTCTCAACAACAACCATTATAAGGCTACTGACTATTCCAAGTGCACCAACCATGATGATCAGGATCAGAATGATAAACATAACTGTTTTTTCCAGTTTTAACGCTGTAAAAAGGTTTCTGTTTGTATCCTCCCAGCTCCTTGCATAGTATGGAAAACCAAGCTCATGCTGGATAAGTCTTGCCACCTCCCTTGCTTTGAATATATCCTTTATTTTAATTTCAAGCCCGGTAACATCATCACCCAGATCAAGAAATTGTTGCGCATTTGGTATGGAGAGGTAGGCAAGACCAGAATCATACTCATACATACCTGTTGAAAAGATACCAACCACCTTAAACTTTTTCATTCTTGGTATCATTCCAAGCGGAGTCATAACCCCAAGTGGTGATATAATATTAACCGTATCCCCATCAACAACGCCCAGATTTCGTGCCAGCTCTTTTCCTATGATAATACCACCTATTTTTGCATTACTCTCTGGATCCTTGTATATCCCGGCTAACTGAGAAATACTCCCCTGTAGCAGGGTTTTTGATAGGTCTGTTACCTGAGTAACAGTGGTTGGATCAATCCCCCTCAATACAACACCAGTAACATTTTCATGTGATGAAAGCATTGCCTGACTGTATATAAAAGGGGTTACGCCAACGATCTGTTTGGCAAGGCTTAGTTTATCAGCGTATGAGATCTCCTGTGTAAACCTGTTCAATAAATTTTCTTTTTTAAGATCATTCGCTTCCTGTTGTTTTTTTATCTCCTTTTCCATGCCATATTTTAAGAAATTCATAAGCTTGTTGTAATGGGTTATGCCCCCTGAAAACTTTAAGACCACTATATGGGCATTGGTACCAAGGATTTTCCCTCTCAGATCATCTTCAAACCCTGTCATCACTGACAGCACAATGATCAAAGCCATAACCCCAACCATTATACCTATGATAGAGAGGAGAGTTATGATTGAAATAAACTTCTGCCTTTTCTTGGACCTTATGTATCGTAAACTTACACCAAGTTCGTAGCCCATTTTATTCCTGTTTTTTTAGTAATGGGAAGAGTATCACATCCCTTATAGATGTTGCACCTGTTAAAAGCATGACGAGTCTATCAATGCCAATACCTTCACCAGCTGTCGGTGGTAAGCCTGTTTTAAGAGCGTTGATGTAATCTTCGTCAAGCTCTTTAAGTTCTTCCTCAGCAGTTTCAATCTGTTTTCTAAATCTTTCTTCCTGATCAATAGGATCGTTCAACTCAGAGAATGCGTTTGCGATCTCAATGCCTCCAATATAAAGTTCAAAGCGATCAACCTTATCCGGATACTCATCGTTTCTTCGTGCAAGCGGAGACACATCAACAGGGAAGTCAATAATAAAGGTTGGCTGTATCAATGTGTCCTCTACAATCTTTTCGAACAGTTCAAGTTGTATTTCAGCCACACCCCAGTTCTTATCAATCTTTAAATTTTGCCCTTCTGCATATCCTGTAAGGACGGATTTATCATTCATGGATTCTAACTTAATACCGGTTCTTTCTGACAATGCCTCATGGAATGTCAATTTTTTAAATGGTGGCAATAATGATATTGTATGCCTGTTGAATTCAATATTCCCTTTCATATCAAGTTCTGCAAGTAAAAAAGCAAATAAATCCTCTGTAAGCTTCATGAGATCTTTGTAATCAGCATACGCATAGTAAAACTCAAGCATGGTAAATTCCGGGTTATGCTTTGTGGAAACACCTTCATTGCGAAAATTTCTGTTAATTTCAAAAACCCTTTCCATGCCTCCAACAACAAGCCTTTTAAGGTACAGCTCTGGTGCAATCCTTAAATAGAGAGGCATGTTTAAAGCATTATGATAGGTTTTGAAAGGTTTTGCAGCAGCACCACCTGCTATCGGGTGCATCATTGGAGTTTCAACCTCTATAAAATCCATTGCTTTAAAAAAGCTTCTGATGGTATCTATGATCTTTGCACGCTTTACAAAGGTCTGTTTTACAGATTCATTCACTATAAGGTCCAGATATCTGCGTCTGTACCTTATTTCTATGTCTTTTAATCCATGCCATTTCTCTGGTAGATCGTTCAGGGTTTTGTTCAGGATTCTGAACCTCGATGCCCTGAGGGTCAGTTCACCTGTTTTGGTTTTGAATGGAATCCCTTCAACCCAGACAATATCACCAGCATCCAGTAATTGAAATGCCTGGAATTCCTTTTCATCAATCCTGCCTTTCTGAATGTAAGCCTGTAATCTACCAGTGCGATCCTGAATAACAATAAATGCAGACTTACCAAAACTTCTTATTATCATTACTCTCCCTGCAATTGAAAAGGTGTCTGTTAGACCTTCAAATGCATCGTGTGGCTTATCCCCATACAATGATAATATGCCTGCAGCTGTGGCATTGGGTTTTAGATTGTTTGGATAGAGTGGAAATCCTAACTCCTTTAGCTGTTTTAGTTTGTTGTACCTTATCTGAAAGATTTCATTTTGTTCATTCATATCTTTGTCCTCTCTACAATGAGCTCTTTTTACCAGGTTCAATGCTCTTTAGCAGATATGCCTCTATAAAACCATCAAGTTTGCCATCCAGTACAGCAAATGGATCGTTTGATTGATATTCAGTCCTGTGATCCTTTACCATCTTGTATGGATGCAGCACATACGACCTTATCTGGTTGCCCCATGATATATCTTTTTTGGTTGATTCTATTTTTTCCTTCTCTGCCTGTCTTTTTTTCATTTCCAGGTCATAAAGCCTGCTTTTCAGGATCTTTAAAGCTATTTCCTTATTTTTGAATTGGGATCTTTCATTCTGACACTGGACAACTATACCTGTTGGAATGTGTGTAATCCTGACTGCTGTTTCTAATTTGTTAACATTCTGACCACCATGCCCACCTGCTCTGAAGGTATCTATCTTAAGGTCTTTATCCTCAATCTGTATATTGATATCCTCGTTTATCTCTGGATATACAAATACTGATGCAAAGGATGTATGTCTTCGCCTGTTAGCATCAAAAGGAGAGATCCTTACAAGCCTGTGCACACCCGCCTCAGCCTTAAGGTAGCCATAGGCATACTCGCCCTCTATGCGTATGGTGGCATTCTTTATGCCAGCCTCTTCACCTTCAAGATAATCAAGGATGGAGACCTTAAAGCCCTTTGATTCTGCCCACATGGTATACATCCTCATAAGCATCTGTGCCCAATCCTGTGCCTCTGTTCCCCCAGCACCAGAGTTTATAACCAATAGCGCGTTATCAGCATCCTGTTCATCCTTGAATACCTCTCTTAATTCAAGTGCCCGCATATCATTTAAGAAGTCTTTGATCTCCTTTGAGAGTTGTTCAGCATAATCCTGTGAAGTATCATCCTTTAAAAGGTCAAGCATATCCTTTATATCCTGAAGCTGATGTTCCAATCGGTTTATTATATTCAAAAGTTCTTCGAGTTTGCTTTTTTCTTTAAGTAAAGCAGAGGCTGTTGTTCTATCTTTCCAGAAATCCTGTGAAGCTATTAAAGTGTCTATATCCTTTATACGTGCCTGTAATGTGTTAACATCAAAGATGCCCCCGTATAAGCGAGAGTTTTGTTTCTGCCTTATCAATGTCCAATTTTAATGTTTCATAGTTCCACATAATGTTAAAATGTAATCAGAATTATTACCTTAAATCAAGGCTTTGATGAATATAAGAAAAAATAATATAAAATCTCGAACAAAAATACCTTCTGTTTAAATCAGCACTTCAGGAACTTTTAAAATTTATTGTAATTTGTGATATACTGGTTAATGTTATTACTTTAGTAAAAAAGAGGTAGAAGAATGGAAGAAAAATACAATCCAGAACAAATAGAGTTGTACTGGCAGAATATATGGGAAAAAAATAAAACCTTTGCTGTAACAGAGGATAAAACAAAAGAAAAGTTTTATCTTTTAGAGATGTTCCCTTACCCATCAGGCAGGATACATATGGGGCATGTGAGAAATTACACAATAGGTGATGTTATTGCACGCTATCTCAGAATGATAGGAAAGAATGTACTCCACCCCATGGGATGGGATGCATTTGGTATGCCTGCTGAGAATGCAGCTATCTCCCATAAAACACACCCTAAAGATTGGGTAGAAAATAACATAGCAAACATGAAATCCCAGTTAAAAAGGTTGGGGCTTTCTTATGATTGGGATAGAGAAGTAAACACATCTGTGCCAGAATACTACAGATGGGAGCAAAGGTTTTTTATAGAGATGTTTAAAAAAGGGCTTGCTTATAGAGCTAAATCAGCTGTGAACTGGTGCCCAAGGTGTAAGACAGTACTTGCCAATGAACAGGTAATAAATGGAAAATGCTGGAGATGTTCTTCAGATGTTATCATCCAGGAAAAAGAGCAATGGTTTTTGAAAATAACAGCTTATGCAGAGGAACTATTAAGATATTGCGATACGCTTACAGGCTGGCCTGAACGTGTAATAACCATGCAGAAGAACTGGATTGGCAAAAGTGAAGGGTGTGAGATCAGGTTCAAAATAGAGGGTATTGAAGATGAGCTTCTGATCTTTACAACACGACCGGACACTGTTTACGGAATCACATTTATGAGCATAGCACCAGAACATCCACTTGTAGAAAAACTAACAACAGAACCATACAGGCAATCAGTAAAGGCGTTTGTGGATAGGATAAGGAAAGGCGGGACAAAGGCAAGAGAGATAGAGATAGGAGAAAAAGAAGGGGTATTCACAGGTAGATATGCTATAAGCCCATTCACAGGTGAAAGGATCCCTATATATGTAGCCAATTTTGTCCTTATGGAGTATGGCACTGGTGCTATTATGGCAGTGCCAGCCCATGATCAACGTGATTTTGAGTTTGCAAAGAAGTATGGACTCAACATTAAGGTGGTTATTCAGCCAGAGGGTGATACACTTGATCCTGCAAGCATGACTCAGGCGTATGAAGGACCTGGAAGGATGGTTAACTCCGGTCCGTTCACAGGTGTTGAAAGTGAAAAAGGTAAAAGCCTTGTCATTGAAAAGGTAATTAAAGAGGGCTTTGGAACAAAGAAGATAAATTATAAATTAAGGGATTGGGGTATCTCAAGGCAGAGATACTGGGGCGCGCCCATACCAATGGTTTATTGTGATAAGTGCGGTATTCAGCCCGTGCCGTATGAACAGCTTCCGGTCAAACTGCCCATGGATGTAACAATAACAGGAGAAGGCGAATCACCCCTTGCAAGACATGAAGGGTTTGTAAATACAACCTGTCCTGTGTGTCATGGACCTGCAAAAAGGGAAACAGATACAATGGACACGTTTATGGAATCTTCATGGTATTTTGAAAAATATACATCACCACTTAAACAGGATGAGCCATTTGATAGTGAAGCACTTGCTTACTGGATGCCTGTTGATCAGTACATAGGAGGCATTGAGCACGCCATCCTGCATCTTTTATATGCAAGGTTTATAACAAAGGTGCTCAGAGATCTTGGTTACGTGCATTACGACGAACCCTTTGTCAACCTGCTTACGCAGGGCATGGTGATAAAGGATGGCGCAAAGATGAGCAAATCTTTAGGAAACATCGTTGATCCAGAACATATCATAAAGCAATATGGTGCTGATACAGCAAGGCTTTTCATCCTGTTCGCTGCTCCACCCGAAAAGGATCTTGAATGGTCTGATAAAGGTGTTGAAGGCGCAAGGAGATTCCTGGATAGATTATGGAGGTTTGTTTACAAACATGTGGATACACTGAAAGCGCTTGGAGGCAAACAGATTGGCAGGGATGAAGTATCAATGAATATAAGGAAATTAACGCATAAAACTATAAAACGGGTAACGGATGATATAAAGGACAGATTCCACTTCAATACATGCGTTAGTGCATTGATGGAGATGTTAAATAATCTTTACGAGATAGATGAAAAGGGTATAAAAGAAGAGCAACTTCCAGCATTAAAAGAGGCAATAGACACCCTGTTGATACTGTTAAATCCATTCGCTCCACATATAACAGAACAATTAAACAAGGAACTTGGTAATCAACCACTTGTTAATACTCGCTGGCCTGCATACGATCCAGAGCTTGTCAGGGATGACATTGTAACAGTTGTAATCCAGGTAAATGGTAAATTAAGAGGGCAGGTAAATGTCCTGGAGAACAGTGATGAGCAAACAATATTTAATAAAGCAATAACAGATGATAAGATAAGATCGTATGTGGGTGGAAGGCAAATCAAAAGGCTTATTCTTATCAAGAATAAGCTGTTAAATATAGTTGTTTAAACAAAAAATGCATTTGCGAAATAGGGAAGTTTGTGTAATGAGTGATGGGGTACCCATGCTCTGCATGGTTACCCCGAACGAATCTGTATGGGCTTAAAGTTTTAAGCCCCTACCACATTATTCCATTTTTTGGGTTAACCTTGTTATTGTTCGCAAAGGCAAACTATGGTATCCTCTGAAAGTGGGAAATGTTTATCCGGCATGACGGATAGAACAAATGGCAGATTTGTTATGAAGATTGAAAAGCCAGAAGTGTGGATGATGTATAAAAACGGATGGTGCCATCTTGCACATACGCTTTCAGTAACAGCAGGGTGGTGAGGGAATTTTGGGGAATTTGTATAGAAATAGGATGGAGTTTTATAGTAATTTAGAAATGGCGGTGACAAATGCTTTCTGCAATTAGAGATATTGGATATTTAGTTTCTACAAAAGCCATATCCAGTGATAGGCGGATTGAAGGGAAAATCCTTGCAATCGTTCTTAATGATGACAACTCAGCCTTTCAGGAGATAAGTGTTGAGGATTTTGA
>JBMFUY010000119.1:0-7425 GCA_049966275.1 bacterium | reverse complement strand
ATACAGAACTTCTCAATGGTTGTGCGCTATTTTACCAAAACATACGATCCAAGACCTTTCGCTGATATACCTGATGCAAGTTGTATGAGGATAGGCTGTCACTCAACAAGGTTGCTTGTTGGTAGTGTTGTTACGCCAAAAGGGGTAAATTTTAATCATATACCACATATGGAAAAAATAAAGGATCTAAAACTAAGATGCACAAGCTGTCATTCCCAGATCGTTGTTGGACGGCACATAGAGGTTACTTATGAAACCTGCTTCCTGTGCCATTTTTCCAAACTTAAAAATGCGCCGAACACAAAAGACGTTAACAATTGTTTACAATGTCATCAGATTCCAAGGCAGTTCATCAACGTTAATGGTATCTCTTACAATCATCTTGATTTTGTAGAACATAATCCAAATATTAGATGTATAGATTGTCATCTTGATGTTGTTAGTGGAACCGGTGGGGTGCCAGAAGAAAGATGTTATGCCTGCCACAATATCCCTTCAAGGATTTCATACTACACTGATACAACATTCATCCATGAGTGGCATGTAACAAAGCGTAAAATTACATGTACTCTGTGTCACTTAGAAATAAACCATGGATTGAAGACATCCATAAAACCTCTTGAGTATGCAAGCAATTGCACATTATGTCATAGTAAAAATATGCATACTGCTCAGGAAGATATGTACATGGGTGTAGGTGGTATTGGGGTTAAAGGTTCAGCAAGTCCTATGTTTAAAGCAAATGTTAAGTGTGTAGGGTGCCATAAGGTCCCAACCCAGCACGGTTTGAACAAAAAATTTCTGGGTCAGACATATATAGGTGGTGTGGTTGGTTGCACAACCTGCCATGGCAAGGGGTATCAGGATATTTATAACATGTGGAAAGAAAACCTCAAATCCATGCTTTCGGATGCAAATAATAATTATATTGAGGCAACTCGACTTATAAATAAAGTTTCAAAGGACAATCCGGAGTATAAAAAGGCTTTAAAACTATATCAGGATGCCTCTTATAATCTTTTATTTGTAAAGGTAGCAAAGGGTATACACAATATTGATTATGCATCAAGCCTGCTTGATAAAGCCTCTTCTGACTTTAAACAGGTAATAGAATTACTCAGCCATGAAGGAAAAACCAAACAGAAGACTAACTGAAATAAAAATTGGGCGATCCTGACGATCGCCCAATAATAACGGGCCAAAAACCCCTGCATTATTCAACTTCCACATTAATCTGTTTCGGCTTTGCAGCCTCTGTCTTTGGTATGTTAACCTCCAGAACCCCGTCCTTAAATTTTGCCTTCACCTTATCCTTATCAACAGATGCTGGAAGTGTAAAAGAACGGCTGAAGGCACCATATGCCCTTTCCATCCTGTAGTAGTTTTCCTCTTTCGTCTCCTTTTCGAGTTTGCGTTCTCCCTTCAGGGTTAGAATGTTGTCCTTGATCTCAATGGAAAAATCTTTCTTATCCAGCCCTGGCAATTCAGCTTTCAGCACCACATTGTCCTTGGTCTCGTAGATGTCCACTGCCGGATTCCACGCTCCTGTTGAGAATTCAATGTCTGGAAATCTAACCCTTCCGATGTTTTCATCAAACAACCTGTTAATACGCTCCTGAATGGTTGTAAGCTCTTTAAATGGATCCCATTTGGTTATTGGCATAGGCTATCCCTCCTTTTATTTTATTATTTCTTCTCCTCAAATTCAGCATTTATCACATCCTCTTTTTTAGCCTCTCCGCCTGCCTCTGATTGACCTGCTCCAGATGCACCCGTACTCCCTGATGATGCTGCTTTCTTGTACATCTCTTCAGCAAGCCTGTGAGAGGCTCTGGTAAGATCATCTATTGCTGCCTTCATCTTATCCATATCCCTTTCCTGAAGTACTGATTTAGCCTTTTCTATACTATCCTCCAGCCTCTTCACCTCATCAGGATTAAGCTTATCTCTGTGCTCATTCAATAACTTCTGCACACTATAAATCAGGTTATCAAGATTGTTTGCAACCTCTATTCTCTGTTTGTTTCTTCTATCCTCTTCTGCATGCTTCTCTGCTTCTTTCACCATTCTCTCCACCTCTTCTTTGGAGAGTCCACTTGAGGCAGTGATCACGATCTTCTGTTCTTTACCTGTTGCTAAATCCTTTGCTGATACATTCAAAATACCATTCGCATCTATATCAAATGTTACCTCAATCTGTGGAACCCCCCGTGGGGCTGGTGGTAATCCAACAAGCTGGAATCTTCCAAGCGTTCTATTGTCTGCTGCCATCTCTCTTTCTCCCTGTAATACATGGATTTCTACACTTGTCTGGTTATCAGCAGCAGTTGTGAATATCTCACTTTTACGTGTTGGAATTGTTGTGTTACGATTTATGAGTTTTGTCATAACACCACCAAGGGTTTCTATTCCAAGAGAAAGAGGTGTAACATCAAGTAACAGTACATCCTTTACTTCCCCTGAAAGTACAGCACCCTGAATAGCTGCTCCAACAGCAACCACTTCATCTGGATTTACACCTTTGTGAGGCTCCTTTCCAAAGAATTCCTTTACCATTTCCTGCATCTTTGGCATTCTTGTTTGCCCACCTACAAGAACGACCTCATCAATATCAGAAGGCTTCAAACCAGCATCCTTTAATGCTTGCTTTACCGGTTCAAAACTCTTCTCTAGGAGATCCATGCATAATTGCTCAAGTTTTGCTCTTGTTAATTTAAGTATCAAATGCTTTGGTCCTGAAGCATCAGCTGTTATAAATGGAAGGTTGATCTCGGTCTCCATTGTAGAAGAAAGCTCTATCTTTGCCTTCTCTGCTGCCTCCTTTAATCGCTGCAGAGCCATAATATCCTTACTGAGATCAATACCCTGATCCTTCTTGAATTCACTTATGATCCAATCTACTATCCTTTGATCTATGTTGTCCCCTCCAAGATGAGTATTACCATTTGTTGATTTCACCTCTACGATGTTTTCACCAACCTCAAGTATGGATATATCAAATGTTCCACCACCAAAGTCATACACAGCGATGAGCTCTTCTTTCTTCTTATCAAGTCCATACGCCAGAGCTGCAGCAGTAGGTTCATTTATAATCCTTTTAACATCCAGCCCTGCTATTTTCCCTGCATCCTTTGTTGCCTGTCTCTGACTATCATTGAAATAAGCAGGTACTGTGATAACCGCTTCTGTTACCTTTTCTCCAAGGTACGCCTCTGCTGCCTTTTTTAGCTTTTGCAGGATCATGGCTGAAATTTCAGGGGGTGAGTATAGCTTTCCTTTTATACTAACCCTTACATCCTGATTCTCTGCAGGAACAATCTTATAAGGAACCATCTTCATTTCTTCGGTTACTTCGTTGTACCGCCTGCCCATGAACCTCTTTATAGAATACACTGTGTTCTCTGCATTGGTTACAGCCTGCCGTTTAGCAACCTGTCCAACCAGGATCTCACCCTCCTTTGTAAAAGCTACAACCGAGGGTGTAAGTCTGCTACCCTCTTCATTGGGTATAACAACAGGATCGCCCTTTTCAACAATGGCGACAACAGAATTAGTAGTACCTAAATCAATACCTATAATCTTTCCCATAGTTTTTACTCCTTTGTTTTAAAAAATAATCACTTATCTGTTATCGTCAATATTTGTAACAGCCATTACAATATTTGTCATTTTTACAAATAACCCTTATTTCTTACAAAAAAATTAATATATTAAATTGGAACAAAACTTTCATATTGTGTTATAATAACATTACAGTAGAGTCATATGATTATGGATACCAGAAATAAGATTTTAGAGGTTACAATACTTTCAGAACTTGAGAAGCTTATAAGATTTTTCTCTTTTTATCCTGCTGGACATAATTACTTAAAGGTTGCATCCAATCGGATTTTCAACAATATACGTCAGGCATTTGTTACCCAGAAAGATGTGATCTACACTATAGATAGAAAACATATATTCCTCAATGACAATCCTCTGGATGGCTTTGACAAGCTTGCAAAGCTCCTATTCTACAAACGCATAAAAACACTCACCATACGTAGTACTGTTAAACTTGAGGAATTCTTAATATTTGTAAATGAGCTTCTAAATGGTGAGCTTATCTTACCCAGGGAAAAAAGTATAAGAGAGGCACTATTCAGAAATAATGTCTCAGGGATCGAGGTGGAAGAATTAGATTATGAAACTATCAGAGAAGCGATTGATAATGATACAAATCAACAATTGGATTCTTCAGAGGAAGAGATAAAACTTGAAAATGTCATTCAAGACCTTACAACCGATGAACAAGAAGCAATTAAGCTGATAAACATTATAGAAAAAGAGCATGATCCTCGCAGATATGAGGAGTTATCAAATTCGCTTGTGGTATTAACAAACAGACTTGTGGAGATTGAGAGATATGAGGTTCCTCTTATAGCTATACAGATGTATACAAAGCATGTTTATCAAAGAGAAAATGAAAAAGATATCGTGTCTCTTGCGAAAGATATGGTTAACACCATTTCTTCTGGAGGTAATATCATAAACAGGGTCATAGAACCTATAGTAATGGGAAATCCATATTATTATGACCTATCCATAAGAACTATAAAGATAATAGGGGATAGGGCACTCAAAGAACTTACCATGACCATGATCAAAACAGAAAACCTTCAGTCTATTAAGTTTATGGCAAGTGCATTTTTAACATTTCAAAAACAGGCATACCCGTATCTTAAGGAGATAATTGTTTCTGACAACTATAAGTCCGCGATTTCAGCTATTGAGACAACTACACGAATAAAATCAGGTGCTGAACAGGTTCTTGCCTTTGGTTTGACGCATAAAGATATGCGTATTAGAAAGCGGGCTTTGCAGGCTTTATTTGAGCTTAACACTCCTCAGGCAAATAGTCTGATAGAACAGGTAATTAATAGTAAAGATCAAAGGATGGTAGCCATTGTAATAGAGATGATAGGTAAATACAGAAGAGAGATATTTATTTCTAAGATAAAACATATTTTAGCCACTCCCTCCATACCCTATAGCTTAAAACAGGATGTAATACTTACCCTTGGTGAGCTGGGTAATAAAGAAGCCACGCACATAATTGTTGAAAATGTTTTTAATCCTTCCGCACCATTAGCAGGACAATACCCTGAGATCAGATTGGTTGGTATCAGGGCACTTGGAATAGCCATGAATGAGAATGCTATTGCAAATCTTGTAAAATTGTTAGAAAGTAAAGATGAGGGTATAAGGCTTGCAGTGTGGAATACCTTAAATGATATAAGAAAGAAGCTAAATGTCTGAAAACGAACAATTCAATGAATTGATAACCTTACTGACCGGTACTGTAAAAAATCTATCTCTGTATCCCCGAACACATCCAACAGTGCATGGCGCAGTAAGGACTGTGAACACCATACTGCACAGACTCTTATCAAGACATAGAGAAATAGTTGTCGCAATTATTAGAAATACTCTATTTGTAGAAAAAACACCATTTTATACAACGACAAAAGGTATTGAGGAATTCATAGATAAACTTACAAAGATCAAAATAAATGGGATAGTTTTTAACAGAACAGTGAATGAGAAAGAGATACTACTTTTGCTTGAGAGTATTAACATTGCACCAGAAGATTTAAGCAAACAGGGGGGTATTACAACAAGGCTGAAAAACCTCGGTGTAAAAGGAATAGAGATCAAAAACATAGAGGAAGATGTCAAAACAGATATCTTTAAGACGTATATGGCAGCAAGGGATGAGATCATTAATATAATGAGCGAGTTGAGGCTTGGGCATATTCCTGAACACACTAAAATAAAAGAACTAATCAATGATCTAAATGATGCTATGTTAAAAGATAAAAATACCCTTTTATGTCTTACAATGCTTCAGGATTATGATGAATACACATTTAACCATTCTGTCAATGTTGGTATTCTCTCTCTCTCTATTGGTCAGGAATTGGGTTTAAAAAACGAAGAACTTTTGTATGTTGGTCTGGCAGGTATATTACATGACATAGGTAAAACAAGGGTTAAACGGGAGATCATCTTGAAGCCAGCCAGGTTAACTGACGAAGAATGGGTAGAAATGAAAAAACATCCTGTGCATGGTAAGGATATAATATACGAGATAGGAGGTATAGGCGAAAAAACAGCACATTTTGTTTTATATCATCATCTCAAATACAATCTATCAGGTTATCCTGCACCAGTGGGGTTAACATCACAACCCGAAGGTTCAAGGATTGTTGCAATAGCTGATACGTATGATTCCATGACAACCCTGAGACCCTATCAAAAACGGTTTGATCCAAAGGAATCAATAGAGTTTATAAGTAGTAAGGCAGGTGAGGATTTTGAACCTGAGTATGTAAAAGCCTTCATAAGGGCACTTGGTATTTATCCTGTGGGTTCAGTGGTAAGATTGGATTCAAATGAGGTGGGGGTGGTTACAAGAGCAAATGAGACAAATCCTCAAAGACCATTCCTCAAACTCATCTTTGATGAGAATGGGAACCCTTTAAATAAGATACAGGAGATATCCCTTGAAGAGAAAAATCCATCAACCCATCAATACAAACGTACCATAGTGGGCACTGTAGGTACTGCATTACAGGGATTGATCGATCTTAACAAATACATGAAGTAAATGTGGCTTAATCTCAATTTTGATCATCGACATGGAAAACATATAAATATCAGTACTTCATTGGTTATCACATCGTTTTATTATCTTTTCGTGCCAATCGCTCCTTTTGTCTTAATTCTCCCTGTTTCCAGCGTTCACGTTCTTCTTCTGTTTCTAATAAGAGGCGTGGAACCTCTATGGGGTGTCCTTCGCCATTAAGAGCCACATACACAATGTATGCTTTGTTTGTTATCCTTCTCCTACCTGTAAGGATTTCCTCTGCCTCAACAATTACCTCTGTTTCCATTGAACTACGACCGACATATGTTAGCCTTGCACTGAATGTTACAAGATCACCTATGTGTACAGGCTCAAGGAATGTCAATGAATCAACAGCAACTGTTACTGCTGGTGCCCTTGCGTGCCGTGTAGCACACATTCCACCCGCCTCATCCATAAGCTTCATCAAAACACCACCATGTATATTACCTAAATTGTTTGCATGTTCCGGCTGCATAAGCTGACTTAGCACTATTTCAGAGTCTTTAACCCTTTTAGTCTCCATGTCTTATTTCCTCTCATAAAAAGATAAATCATGATTTTTAAATTGTCATCACGACATATCGAGGCTGTGTGGAAAACCTTTTCTTTTTTAATATTCCTTCCTCACTTTATTTTCTTTTGCATTGGCAAGTAAAGCATTTCGCATTTCTCAAAGCTTACTTTAACCCGAAAAATGCAATAGGAAAGTTTGCTCATTCGTTCAACCCTGCGATCCACCTAAGATACAAAGACTT
>JBMFUY010000118.1:0-7452 GCA_049966275.1 bacterium | reverse complement strand
TATTCGAAGAATACCTATATTTGACGCGGGGTTATCACTCATTACACAAACTTCCCTATTTTGCAAACGCATTTTTCTGGTTAAACAAACTTTTCTGTAATATTTTACTTTTCACAACAAAAGTGCACATATAAAAATTCAAGAGAGGGAAAGATGAACACCCTTAAGTTTAGGGTGGATGTTTGTGAAAAATGTACCACGACAGACTGTATGGCAAAGTGCCAATACATTTCATTTAATAATCTCGAGGAAGCTCATAAGGAATGGATAAAGGTTGTTCATGGAGAAGATTCCAGGATCCTTCACGAATGCGTAACCTGCTATGCCTGTGAGGAATACTGTAGAAAAGGTAACCATCCATATTTTATGATCTGTGAGCGTCGAGAAGAAAAAGGCATGTTAACTGCCCCTCGTCCTATTACAAACCAGTGGATCAACATGACGCAAATGCAGGGTAAGTTCTGGGTTGGCCAGGTAGAAGAAAAAGCACTATCCTGTTGTCTTTTCCCTGAGTTTGTAAGCATGGCAACAGGAGAGCTTTTCAAGGATGTACAGCAGTCCACGGTTTTTGGTGCAGAATTCATGTGTCCTGCTGTTCACAGTCATTTCGCAAAGATGTCCGTCATTAAGGAAAGATTACCTATTGTAATAGAAAACTTCCGAAAGTTATCTGTAAAAGAGGTTATCTTTCTGCACGATGAATGCTACGGAACCTTTACAGTAATTGCACCTGCTTATGGCTTTGAATTACCGTTCAAACCGATCTATTACATGGACTATTTGCTCCAGAGACTTAAGGCATTAAAGGATCGGATAAAGCCATTGAATATTAAAGTTGCCTACCAGCGTCCGTGTTCTAACCGTCTCATTCCTGACAAATCAGGATTGGTCAAACAGGTTCTTGATATGATTGGGGTAGAACTTGTGGAAAGAAAATATCAGGGTGAGAATGCCCTGTGCTGCGGAGAGATCTTTAGGGCTGTATCTGGCTATAAACTTGCAAGCGATGTTCAGAACAAAAATGTTAACGATATGTTTGAAGCAGGTGCCGAGTATTGTGTGTTTAATTGCCCTGGTTGCCAGGTAAGTCTATCTGAGAAGGTTACAAAGAAGGGATTAAAACCCATCCACCTGATAGAACTTTGCAAGATGGCAATTGGTGAAAAGTAAACATAGGAGGAGTCATGGCTGACATTTATAAAGCCCTTAGCCAGATTGTTGGACCAAAAGGGGTTTCAAATAATCCTGAGGAGATATGGTACTATTCGCGAGATCCAGGCGTTCTGGAAGCGCACAAACCAGATTTTGTAGTTACACCTAAAACAACAGAGCAGGTACAACAGATTGTGATCCTTGCCAATAAAGAAAAGATTCCGCTCGTTCCTATGGGCAATGGTATGTCATTAACTGGACTGGTAATCCCTTTGAAGGGTGGGATTGTATTGGATATGAAACGTATGAATAAAATTCTCGAGGTCAACCCTGTTGCTCGCTATGTAGTTGTTGAAGGCGGAACGTCTCAGGGATTTTTAAAGGCATACCTGCAAAAGCATTATCCACAATTGCGTCATAGCCTTCCTGATGCACCAGCTGCCACAACCATAGCAGCAAATGTTGCTTTACATGGACAGGGAAGATTAACACAGCAGTATGGCTTTAATTCTGATATGGTTACAGGGCTTGAAGTGGTACTCCCGACAGGGGAGGTATGTCGGATTGGATCACCTTCTGTAAGTTCATACTGGTTTTCCAAGGGTCCTTCCCTTCCGGATGTATCCGGTCTGTTTTTAGGATGGTTAGGAACGACCGGTATTATCACGAAGGTTGGTTTGATGCTATATCCAAACAAAAAGATCCGTGAGGTAGAAATGTTTGTAACTGATCGACCCGAGATGATACCTGATATGCTTTATAAACTTACCCATCTGGAAATGCTGGAAGACATCAATGTATGGTTTTCACCGCGTCCTCTGGTATTTAAGGATACATTTCAGATAACGATCTACTTTACAGGAGATGATGAAGAAGAAGTAGAGTTCAAAAGAAAAATGATCTGGAATGCCTTGCAGCAATACATAGATTCCAGGGACGGCGGATTTATGAGCCTTCAATATTTTAAAGAAAGGCTTCTGGAAATGCCTCAACGAAGTGTTGCAGAATTCGCTGATGTTCCCAAAGGCGGAGGGTTTGAATATTCAGGTCCGATAATCACCATCGATCATTTCCCGCGTTATGCTTCAAAGCTTATTGAACTGGCAACCAGATACAACCTTCTTTACTCCGGGGCAGCAAGGGTAATATCTGGGGGACATTCCATGATGTTTGCTTTCTCATTTGCGTTCAACCGTGATGACAGGGATATGATGACAAGGGTAAAACAAGCCCTTGATGAAGCTACAAAGTTTGCCCTGGAGCAAGGTGGTATTCCATGGAAGCCGAACGTTTTTGAGCAAAAAATGATCCTTGAAAAGATGGACCCCAATACCCGTAATCTCTTAAAGATGATAAAAAGAAATCTTGATCCTAATCAGATTATGAATCCAGGCAACTGGGAGGTAAATTATGGAAAAGACATATAATATCAGATACAGTGATATTGTTCATCGCTGCTTCAGATGCGGATATTGTAAGTTTCCCAGTAATTACGCTGATTTTAACTGTCCATCCTACAGGTCAATTGGTTGGGATACATATTCACCAGGTGGCAGGATGTGGCTTACCAGAGCATGGATCAATGGTGAAATAAAGACATCTCAACACTTTGCAGAGATCATGTATGCATGTGCGTCCTGTGATAATTGTAAAAACCAGTGTGTATTCCCAAAATTCAGGGATTATTTACCCTATATATTTGAAGAAGTAAAAATCAAGCTTGTAGAAGAAGGCATTGTTCCACCGCTTGTCAGAAATTATTTTAAATCCATTACATTATATGGGAACCCTTATAATCTTCCACAGGAACAAAGGGGAGATTGGGCTCAAAACATTGGAGTTAAAAAGTTTACTGATCAGGAATATCTGTTCTATGTTGGTTGTGTTGGTGCGTTTGATGAAGTAGGACAAAAGATGGCGCGCAGTGTAGCAAGGGTATTGCTAAAAGCTCGGGTATCGTTTGGTATACTCGGAGATGAAGAAACATGCGACGGTAATGATGTTAGGTCCATGGGAGAAACAGAACTTTTCAAACAGCTTGCTGCTGACAACATAAAGAAGTTCAAGGAAAAGAATATAAAGAAGATCATCACATTAGATCCACACGCCTTCAATGTATTCAAAAATTACTATCCATCTTTAGGTTCTGATGTGGAGGTTTTTCACCATACAGAGATATTTGAGAGACTATTAAAAGATAAGAAGATTATACTGTCAGGTTATCCCAGGACAGTTACATATCATGACCCTTGCTATCTTGGACGACACAATGGTATCTATGAACAACCAAGAGAAACCTTAAAGGCAATACCAGAACTTAAACTTGTAGAGATGGATCAGCACGGCGTTAATGCTTTTTGCTGTGGTGGTGGAGGAGGGAATTTCTTTACAGATATTATCAGCTCTGGAGAGGATAGCCCAAATCGTGTCAGGATAAGACAGGCATTACTTACAGGTGCCAGCGTTGTTGCAGTTGCGTGTCCTTACTGTGGAAAAATGCTTTCTGATGCAGTAAAAACAGAAGGATTAGAGGATAGATTAGAGGTTCTCAGTATAGCTGAAATAATAGAGAAAGCTATGGGTTGATAGTATTGTCTGCATAAAATATGTTTTTTGATAACACAAATTTGTATGATACAAAAAAGAGGTAAAAATGGATAAACAAGGGCTGGCAAATAAGGCATTTGAAGAGGCTAAAGCGTTTGAATTGAGGAGTGGTGGATGTGCACAAAGCACTCTTTTCGGTATCCTAAAGGCGCTTGATATTAAAGATGAGAAAGTTTTTATGGTGGCAACAGGTTTTGCTGATGGGGTCGGTCTTACTGGAGATGGCCATTGCGGAGCGCTTTCAGGTGGAGTGATGGCAATTAGCTACTTTTTCGGTAGAAATTATGATAATGCAGGCGATATTATGGCTCAGCTAAAGGCATGTATGCTTGCCAAGAAACTGCACGATGAATTTGTTGCCAAATATGGGATAATACGCTGTGCGGATCTGCAAACGAAATTTATGGGGCGTTTCTATAATCTATACGATCTTGAAGATGTGCGTGCAGCAATAGCTGCAGGTATGCCTGAAAAGTGCTCAAACCTTGTTGGTGAGGTTGCAAAGATGGCAATTACTATCATCCTTGAAGAGAAAGAAAAGATTGAAACAAATGCATCATGATACAGACCACTCCCTCGCAATGACTTTGTCGGACAGCCTTTTTCAAATGGGGATGCTACAAATTCCCCTTCGTAGCTCATGCCTTCATAAACTTATGTGATACAAGGCTTACTATGAACAGAAAGAGGGATACGAGTATTATGCTCCCTCCACTCGCACCCCCAATATAATAAGAGATAAAAAGCCCTGCATAAACAGACACAAGTGATACAACTATAGCAAGCATCATGGACTGGCTAAAACTTTTGCTTATCTGCATCGCAGTTAAAACAGGAATAACCATAAGTGCACCGATAAGCAGTGTACCAACAGTATTCATTGATAGGGCAACAGAAGTACCGGCAAGGAGTATGATAAGTATATTGTATATTCTAACATTAATGCCGCTTACCTCTGCACGCGGTTCATCCACAGAAACAAAAAATAACCTTCTATAAAACAACAAAACCGCTGCGATAACTATAAAACCGAGTATCACAATTTCATAGAGATCAACCGTTGATGTTGTAGTTATACTACCAAAAAGCACACTGAAAATGTCTATATTGAATCCTCTGTAAACGCTTATGATAACCACTGCTATTGCCATGCCACCATAAAGAAATATAGCGAGCACGGCTTCGCCTGATATTCGACTTTTCCATCTTAACAACTCAATGCTGAGTGCTGCGACAATGGAGATTAACAGTGCTGCTAAAATAGGGTTTGCCCTTGTAATTATGCCGATAGCAACACCGGTAAGAGAAACATGAGCAAGCGTATCCGACATAATTGTATATCGTTTGACCACAAGAAATGTACCAATAAGCGGCGCAGTAATAGCCACCACTGTACCGGCTATGAAAGCCCTTATCATAAAATCAAATGTGAATATATCAGGCATGTTCATGATGAATGAATATAGCCTCCTTGCTATAAAGCTGTTCCATATACTTGCTTTTTATAATTTCCTCAGGGTTTCCATGGCAGATCAATGCTTTATTCAAACAAACCATACATTTCACCTCTTTTGCGATGGTTGCGATATCATGGCTCACAATAAGGATCGTTATTCCATAATCTTTGTTGATAGTACTAAGCATGTTATAAAAAACCTCCTGAGAAACTATATCCACACCAGCGGTTGGCTCATCAAGGATCAAGATGTCTGGTTTGCCAGCAAGCGCACTTGCTATAATCACCCTTTGTCTTTCTCCACCGGACAAACTGTTAATATTTCTTTTTTTGTATGCTGTTATACCCATTGCCTGCATTGCCCATTTAATTGCCTCCTTATCCTCACGGGACATCCATTGAGCTATACCAAGCCTGGGTATCCTTCCGACCTTTACCATCTCCTCAACTGTTATAGGGAAATGAAGCGGTGTTGACATGGAACTCTGTGGAATATAACCGATATAGTGCCTGCCCCTGGCTATACTGATATCCTCACCATAGATAAGTACCCTGCCGGATGACGGTTTTAAAAGCCCTGTGATAATCTTTAACAGGGTTGTTTTACCTGCACCATTCGGACCAACAATAGCAACATAATCTCCCTTTTTAATCTTCAGATCTATATCCTTTAAAACCGGTACAGCATTATACAAAAAACTAACGTGCTGAACATCTATACATATATCACTATTCATTCACACTCCATTGCCTGCCTTAAATTCCTAAGGTTTTCTTGCATGATTGATAAATAATTTCTACCAGCGCTGATCTCCTTTTGAGTTAGTCCCTCTATAGGATCAAGCACAAGTGTTTTTGCACCTGTCTCGCGAGCAATTGTATCAGAGAGTTTCGGATTAACCAATCTTTCAAAAAAAATGTATTTGATATGCTTTTGTTGTACCAATCTTATTAATTGTGCCATGGTCTTAGGAGATGGCTCTTCTTCAGGTGATAGCCCTGCAACAGAATATGCTTTAAATCCATATCTTTTGGCGAGGTAATTAAACGCAGCATGGGATGTAACTATATCGTGAAGCTTACACGACGCAAGTCCAAGTGCATAATCCCTATCAAGCTGTTTTAATTGTCCTATAAAAATATTTGCATGAGTTTTGTAGTACTGTGCATGTTCAGGATCAATTGATTGAAGGGCTTTGCTAATTGACTCAACCATGCTTATGGCTATTACTGGATCAAGCCATATATGTGGATCGCGATTGTTAATATATTGTTCGTTTCTGGATGCTACAAGATCCATAATCTTTATTACCACTACTCCCTTCTTCCTCAGATCGCGTTCTATCTTTTCTGCCCATGGATCAACCCCTGCTCCATTGAAAACAAAGAGTTTTGCGGTATAAATCTTCTTTATATCCATCGGTGTTGGTTCATAATCATGTGGTTCTGAGCCAGCTGGCGTTATATTTATAACGTCTACGTATTCACCTCCAATACGACTCGCAAACTCAGCCAATGGATAAAAGCTGGCAGCTACATTTATCTTTTTATCCTGAGCATATAAAGGATGTTGATTCCCTAATACCGTAAATACGGCAATTGCTAATATTATAGTGAATTTATGCATTCGTTTCATGGGCCGCCTCCTTATTACTCTGTTTGCATTTCTTACATATTCCAAACAACTCTATTCCATATCCCACACCTTCAAATCCTTTTTGTTGAAGGGCAAGCTTGTTGTATCTTGAAAGACTGCCGATCCTTATTTCATCCACACTGTGGCATTTTACACACACAAGATGTATGTGGTTGTAAGAAGGACATATTTTATAGTGAACCTTTGCATCCCCATTCAGTATCTCATGAACAATACCCTCTGATTTTAAGGCGGATACTTCTCTATAGATCGTTGATTTGTTAGGCTTTAAACTATGTTGCTCGAGCGCTGATTTTATTTCCATTACAGTGAGTGGCTTTCGTGTATTGTAAAGTATATCAATAATACCTGACCTTATCTTTGTTATTCTATAGCCCCTGCTCTTTAAGCTTTGTAATATTGTATTCATGCCTATTATTATAATGCAACTTTGTTGCATTATCAAGGTGTTGCCTGTTTTATATAAGTTATAAACATAAACCTGATTCTTAAAAACGCTATTGACCCGAAAAATGCAATAGGAAAGTTTGCTCATTCGTTCAACCCTGCGATCCACCTAAGATACAAAGACTTTTTGCTG
>JBMFUY010000117.1:0-7506 GCA_049966275.1 bacterium | reverse complement strand
ATATCGATTATAAAAAAGTTAATTAAATTCAGTAAGGAAATAATGCAGGTTCTCCCATAAACTCTTGACAAAAGGACTTGGCATAAAGGTTGAGAAGAATTCGAAAACATACTGAATTTAACGCTATTTAAATAAATCTAATTGAACAAAGCTTAAGCAGAATCAGGATCAAATTGCATTTCGAAGGACATGTATGTTTCTCCATGGATTTAAAGCTAAAGAGGCTCAAATGCTTTGAGGTTCTCCAAAAATTACCGAAGGAACAACATTATTCGGAGGAGTGGCTCTGATCCTGAACCAGTAAACATGCACAAGATAAGGGTAGCTTACAGCTAGAGCTGTTATTCCTGGATAATTGGGTCCTGTTGCGTTTGAATTTTTGTATATTAAAGTGTACAAATAGTTTATCTGAGAAAAAACCGTGCTTCCTGAAAATCCTAAACTAAAAACAGCCGGAGAGGTAATCGGTACGTTTGTTTGAACCAGCGGTGCAGGTACTTTATTGCTTGTTGCGTTAGTTGTTGAAAGGTACTCTGTAAATGTCGGTAAGTAAGTCATTGCCTCCTGAAAACCGCCTGAATTTCCTGGAGGTATAAGCGTATAGTTTGAAGTGCTAAGCTCATTAAAAGATATGCCGAGGTAGACGTTGTCAGAGCCATAATCATACTCATAGTTTATTGTAGCATTTGGATCGATCTCTAAGGCGTCAACCGTATAATTGCCAACATATGATCTGTTTAATGTGAGCTGATATCCGTAAACTTCGCCCACGTTAAGCCATAGACCTTTGTTAAAAGTTGCAAACCCTGTTACTGTGCCATTCAGATCCCAACCTTTTAATGAATTAGCATCAGAGAAGTTAGTATAGTAATCAAAAACATACTGCCCGTTATCGTACTCTCCATATCTAGGTGAAAGTTGAGGCGCTTCTCCCAAGAAAACGCCGTCAAATCCTGTCGATGGACTCTCAACAACCATGTATACAGTAATAGATGTATGTGCCTTTATACCGTTAGGTATCTTGACCCAATACGTGGCAATGCCGTTATCAATGCTTTCAAGCCACGCGTAAAGCTCATCGTTAGGTGATATTGAAGACAAATAGAACCTTACGTTTGAACCGTCATTATTTATAACGTTAAAGCGGTACTGCGAAAGTTCGCTATTTAAATTCTGAATGTTAATCTGTAACATCTGTTGGAACGGAACAGGCGTAGGTGAGTTCTGGGAATTTGTTATTGTTATAGGTATAAGGTCATACACTTGACCAATCAGCTGAACAAAAATAATTGGTGATTGGATTATGTAACCTGAACTCGTTACAAATTTTATATAGTAATTGTTGTCTGAAATTAGTTCTGAAGACGGTACAGTTACATTTATAATCCCTTGCTTTTTAGGAGGAATAGTCAAGCCTGTTTGGGATACTCCACTTACATTTCCAGATACTGACTGCATGTTATTCAAATTTATTACTGCTGATTCACGTTGGATAGTAACTGCTGTAGCACCCGCATTATAAATCAAAAAAGTAAAGTTGGCGAGCTTCCCATTGTGAAAAGAGGAAGAAATAAATTGTATATTTGGAGGAGGCTCTGCAATGATTCCAGAGAAACTTCCTGTATAACCAGAAACAAACCCGTAAAGAAATACCCCCATAACTACTGTAATAAGTATAAGAATAAGCTCAGCTATTATTGGCGATATAGCCTTTTTCTTAGAACTCAATTATTATTAAAAATGGAGTAACAATATTTTTAAATTTTTATTTTAACATTTTGTACTAATAGCTAAGAAAGTATTGAGTTTTTTGAGATCAACACTCTAAAGTTATAGGGAATTTCTAAAATTTTTTAGGGTCAAACGGCTGCATTTAACGGGTGATAAAACTCATATGATATTTTTTACCCTTCTGTTTTTATCAATATTTTAAAAGCTCAAGCTGAGCTCCTAGCTTTAAAAGGGATAAAGCCTTCCTCATGCTGTAGACGATAGATATTAACAGAATTTTACGCTTACTCATTTTCTCGTTATGCATATATCGTTATGAATTAAAACATCCTCTTGATTGCTACACTAGTGCTTTTCTTCTACCCTTATGTTTTTCATTATTCTGTTCGATTATTTTTCTTTATCTGAAAATGGTTGTCCTATAACCCCTTATCATATTAAAGGTTAATCTTAAACCTTCATAACTGAAAAAGTCCAAGAACTTGTTAAATATGCATTATTTGATTATCAAGCCTATCAAGAAGTACAGAAATAAGCCAATTTACAATTAGCTAAAGCCGATCTAAAGCCTTTTTTGGTTTTTACCTATCTGCCGAAGTATTCAGAAAGAGGTCACACAGGTTTCCTCGATCTTATCAAAAGGGTAAACGAACTGTGGGCTTTAGAAAGAAGCAGGTTGATTGCAGCAGATTTTACTTTTGAACGAGTTTCGGCTCACGGACTGGGATCCTTTGCAGTCGATAAAACCTATGAATTTATGAAAAGGATTTACGATAAAGCAAACAGCGGTTCCCTTATCTGCATTTTATTCCTCCAGTGCCCTTTATAAAACGTAGAAAATGATGTTTATTCGGTATTGTCATTGTATTTTAAGACGGTTTTAAAATCAATGAAACCTGCTATTGTTTTTTTAATTTAAATCTCATTTATGCATTTGAAAAAGAAAACGTTAAATAACAATATTATATAAAGCATTGTAAAATGGGAGAAGAAAATAGAGAAAATAAGCTGGAAGAGAATGCGTTATCTTTCTGGCAGCTTGTATTTTATGCTATAGTTATAATGTTCCCTGCCACTGCTTTTGCGATTACAGGCTCGACAGCTATGGCTTATGCAGGACCCGTAGCACCTCTTTCCTTTTTGGTTGCTGGCATAATTCTACTGTTTGCAATAGTTGCAGTCTACTATTATACGATTTATGTCGCTAACGCAGGAGGTTACTATAAATTCGTTGAAGTTAGCGTAAGAAACCCTTATCTTAGCAAAACCATAGGGCTGATGCAGTTCCTTTATTACATTTCCATAATGTGGTTTACAAGTATACTGAGCGGCTGGCTCCTTTGGACAGGATTTGAAACCATGTTTAACATTTCCATACCCCTTTGGCTTGTGATTTTAGTTTCACTTGCGGGCCCTCTTGGTTTCCTGCTTGTTGGATACAGAAAGATATCGCTGAGTGGCAATCTTGCTATAGCTGTAGGAGCTTTAGAAATAGCGATATTCGCCGTTATAGGCATCCTGCTGATAGTCAAAACGCCTTATAACTCTCTTAGCTATTTTGATGTAAGCAATTCTTGGGGAGGTTTTTCTGGTTTCTTTGCAGCAGTAGTTGTGGGAGGCTTTCTTACATATTCCGGTTACGGAAGCATAGTCATGTACGGTGAAGAAGCAAAAACCCCTCACTCAACGCTCAAAAAAGCAATAGTAACAGCTGCGGTAATAATAATAATTTATGAAACATTTCTTCTGTACTCTGTGGTTGCTGCTGCTGGCCCAACACTCTCGACAGGGCTTCAGTTTTTTGCGCCGGGATTTTACTACACAAGGATATACCTTGGAATGACATACCTTGCAGTAGCATTTATCGTTGTTCTCTTCGACCAGATAATGGCTCCTGTCTTTAACGGCAACCAGGCTGCAAGGATAGTGTTTGCTCTTGCCAGAGACAGAGTAATTCCTGAAAACCTTTCAAAGGTTCATAAAAAGTTCAGAAGCCCCTACCTGGCGGTTCTCCTTGTGACGATCTTGACTTTAATAGGGGTTGTCCTTCTGATTGCCCTTTCAGTTTACTATTACGGAATAGATTACGGTCTTTTCGTTGCCTGGGTAATACCCGGAACAATACTGTCAGTAATCTGGATGATATACCATGTCGTGGTAAACGAAACATTGCCTGTCATGATGAAAAAGATTGGTAAGCTTAATGCCATAATGCACATAGCACTGCCAACCCTTGCTTCTGTTTTTCTGATTATAGCGCTGTACTATTCAGTGCAGGGTATAGTCTGGCCAGTGTCAGTATCTTTTATAATACTTGCTGTATGGATAATAGCTTCTATAATATACATACGCTTTAAGAAGGATCAGTTCAAGATGGAAGAGCTTAAACTAAAAGATTTACCATAAAACGCTTTCAAGTTTATTAAGCTTTATAGGTCCTTTTTCTGTTATCAGAACCATATCCTCAAACCCTATCTCTCCAAGCTTATCGTTCCCGACTGTAGGTTCAATACAGAGAATCATTCCTTTTTCAGGTGTGATGGACATACCTTCAATCACACAAGATGGTTCCTCGCATATTTCCAGACCTATTCCATGCAAAAACGGAGAATACCTGAAACCCCTGCCGCTCATCTTGACCAGCTTTACTTCTTTTCCAGGCAAAAGCCTGTTTATAAGCCACGTCTGGAGCTCGAGCGCCGTGTTCAGGAACTCTCTCTGTTCATCGTTTGGTTCTCCAATAACCTTGACCCTTTGCGCGTCAAAACCATATCCTTTGTAGAACCCTATAAAATCAACGTAAACAACATCCCCTTTTTCAAGCTTTCTGTCTGTAGCCATAGGCCACCTGAGACCAACTATCTTTTTGCCAGATGAGACCCTTACCCTAGAGACAAAATCTGCACCCCTTTCGTAAGCTGCCATTCTCGCAGCTATCTCCACATCCTTTTCGCTTTTCCCTTCATTTGCTTCATCCATAGCTGCTTTTAGCCCTGCGTCTGCGACTTCTGCAGCTTTCTTCATAACTTTGATTTCATTCTCGCTCTTTTTAGACCTCATCCTTTCAAGAAACCTGTCGTAGCTGTTAAATCTGTTAAGACCGAGCTTCTGTTTTAAGCTTTCAAAATATTCATAGGGCAGTATGTCCGTTCCAGCTATCCCTATGTTTTTTCCATTAAGCCTTAGTTCTTCCACAGCCTTTATCAAGCCTCCAACAAGGTCCGGTTCGATTATTCCGCCTGAAACGTTTACAACTCTTTCCTCTTCGTATCCAAAAGGCGCCACAAGCAAGCCTTCTCCTTCAGTGCTTAAAACGAAGGCCCCATAGCCTATACCTTTATGACTCATGACGTTTGGAAACGAGGACCTGTTGTTTGTAAGATATGATACGTTTCCCTCCCTTTCAAGGTATTCATAGAAAACTATTGCGCCTTGATCTCCATTCTCGCTGAGCTTTGACTGTAGCTTTTTCAGCCTTTCTCGGAACTCATTTTCAGGCACGGGAAGATCTTTCATGATTTTCACCTCTCACTTATAAGGTCCACTATTACTTTCTTGTATAAAGGTTCTACTGTCATGTTCTCATGTAGCTTTGTTTGGCAGGAAACCCTAGGCTTTCCGTCTATCCTTAGTATGCATGTCTTGCACATTCCCTTTCCGCAGGCCTGATGAAAATAATACGCAAGGCTCGAATCTATATTTTCTCTTATGTAGTCCAGAGCGTCAAGAACGCTCCCGCATGATCCTTCAGGGACATCATATTCAACAAGTTTTCCCTGTGCATCTTTTTCAGGGTTAAACCTGTATACCTTTATCTTGGTCATCAGTGCCCACCTGTTATGTTTGATCTTAGCTTTAAGAGCTTCTTTACTGTTTCAAAATACCCGTATTTACCTATGAAAGCGCTTTCATAGGTCTGCTGAACTTCTTGAAAGCTGTACCCATAACTATCGTTAGATTTAATCAAAACTATCTCCTTAAGCCAGCTGTCGTTGTCGGTAAAAAAATAATCCGAACGTACATGAACACCCCTGCTCTCTTTTCTTAAGAGTGCAGCCGTAGCTGAAGCTTCTATGAGCTCAAGCATGTTTTCCACTTCGAGGCTAAGCACGTATTCGTAATTGTAACTAAGCCTTGAAAAAGTAGGCCCATAGTTTGCTAAGTCAACTTTTGCTCTTTTTACAAAAGATAAGAGATCTTTCAGGCCTTCTTCATCCCTAATGGGCCCGAGAAGATTAAAAGACTTTATTTTGATCTGTTCATAAAGCTCTTTTATTGGTTTTCCAGGTTTCATTTTCTGCTCCGCTTTTTTTACAACGGCTTCTACAGTTTTTTCCTGCGGTTTGATAAGATCTGCGGTTTTAGCATATTCTGAAGCGCTCTTGCCTGCTATTTCTCCGCTTACGAGCATTTCAGTGGTTGCTGCAACAACCCTGTTTGCTCCAAAAGGACTTTTTGCCGACTCGCCAGCAGCGAAAAGACCCCTGAGGCTCGCTCTGTAATCGGGTTTAACGTTTATCCCTCCTTCAAAATACTCAGCAGACGGACCGACTTCAACACCCGGGTTTTTAAAAAGTTTTGCCTTAAGGTCTGAAAAATCGCCTCCCCTATAGTTCCATCCGGGAAAATAAGACTCTACTGCTTTTATCATTTTTTTCTCATCAGAAGTATCAACTTTTAGAAATACGCCTCCCTGGGGCCCAGCCTTTCCCTCGAGCTTTTCTTTAAACGAAATATAAGATATTATAGCCTTGTTCCACTCAGAGCTTACTGCTTTGCTCACTACGTATTCATCATATTTCTTTAGCACGTTCTCTCCGTTTATGTTGTAAATAGGTCCTCCCAGCAAAAAATGAAGGATATAAGTAAAGAGGCTGCCATCTCTGGAACTCTTTTCATAGAAAGTGTTTGCACAGAACGTTATAAACTCCATATCTGAAACTTCTGCACCAGCCCTTAGCGCCATAGCTATTCCGTCTCCTGAAAGTTCCCTGCTTCCGGCGCTGTGCAAAAAGGCTTTGTGCCAACCTCCTGTTGCTATTACAGTTGCCTTTGAATTGAACACCAGAAATTTTCCCCTTACGATGTCCCAGCCCACGGCGCCTACTATTCTGTCGCCTTCCCTAAGAAGATCTGTTATCATGACGTCTTCAAAAAACTGTACTCCTTTTTCTTTCGCTATCTTGTAAAGAACATCGAGGATATAATAGCCGGCTGTCTCTATAGCCCTTTCTTCAGATGATTCTACAGGAATGCCCCAATCTATAAGCTCTTTTACCCTGTCGGGCGCTCTGTTTACATAAATTCTGAGCAGCTCCTGATCGTTAAGGAAAAAACCCTGCGTTAGTATGTCGTGAAAAAACTTATCCTTTGAATCGCGCGGTTCTCCAAAAAAACCCATTTTGTTCAAGCTATTGCCGTCCAGCGTCAGGTCTGAATCTGCCATTACAGTAGCCCCGCTTTTTGGTATTGAACCCTTGTTTACCAGAACTGTAGATGATCCGTTTTCCGCTGAAGCTATCGCCGCTCTTAATCCTGCACCACCAGCTCCTATCACAAGCACATCGGATCTTATAGTTTCGTAAACCGGCATTAGGCATATTAAATCTGATGATTATTTATAATTTTCTCAGAACTTAACTAGTTCCGCAAGTATAACGTTTGCTCTTTTAGATAGATTTATCTAGACCTCATCGGCCTGAACATTTTAGTGACCCATATGTACAAACCGATGGGGTCCAACAGGAATCTGGTAAGGAAATTATTTAAGCTCTC
>JBMFUY010000116.1:0-7546 GCA_049966275.1 bacterium | reverse complement strand
TACCTATATTTGACGCGGGGTTATCACTCATTACACAAACTTCCCTATTTCGCAAATGCATTTTTCGGGTTAAAAAGCCTGAAGAGCCAGATTAGAATACTTCTATTCTATAGACTGTATCCGGATTGGATGGCTTCGCGTACAGGGTAAAAAGGTTGACTCCATTTATATTGCCATTCACACTGAAATCAGCCCCTGTGATTATACCGCATGCAATAGCACCGTTATCAATCATGCCGCAGGGCTGTAGTGGTTGACCATTCTGACCTGTCAGGCTTATACCCTGTTGTGGGTTTAACCCTGCACCTGATGAGACAAGGGTAAATGTTGAGCCATCATACACTGTAAAACTTCCATTTGCACCAGGGTACACACGTAATGTTTGTGCTGTTATAACATTTGCGAGTGTTGTAACTGTAACCGTTGTTCCTGTTATAAATGTATCAGGTGCATATGTGAGCATAGGGATTATTGAGCCTGCCCTTACAAATACAGGGATGGTTTCCAGTGGTGTAGCAACTGTTATACCCGTTCCACCTGTAATAGCTTTACCCCCATTAAATGGATACCACCAGCTACCAGAAGGCAGGTATACACTTATGGTTGTGGCTCCCTGAGTAACAACAGGAGAAACAAGCATAGAACTACCAAACATATACTCAAATGGATAATTAAATACCATGGAATCGTTCGGAAACTGTAGATACAAAGGCATCATTATAGGTGCACCTGTGTTATGAGACTGGTACGCGTTTGAATATATATATGGAAATAACAATGCATGTAATGTTGTGTATGTTTCATAAATGGATAGCAACTGTTGATCGTATACAACCCATGGCCTTCTATCACCAGCACCACCATACTGCATAATAGGGGAAAACGCTCCAAATTCTATCCATCTTGCCATTACCTCTTCTGTGGGGGTTCCACCCCTGTACCCGCCAATATCAGAGCCATAAAAAGGAAAACCGACAATACCAAGATTTATGCCTCCAAAGATTGCTGACTTCAGCCCTCCCACATAGCCGGGTAATGTACCATCTGCTGCTGGTTGGGTGAAGTACATTGTATTTGAAGAAAAGTTGTTATCAAGATCTCCGGGCCATATAGCATCAACATAGGATTGTGAACCTATAGTACCTGTTCTTGCAATTATAAAGAAGTTATCAGCTCCGTTTGCGGCTTTGGGATAGAATGCAGTTGCAGCCTCATAGAAATCTTTGTGGTATAAGAGTTTATATTCAGCATGCATATTGTAAGCCCTGCCATTATTGTAAAACCTGTATATATCTATTGGTGTACCAGCCAATGAAGGAACAACATCCTCTCCATAATCCAGCTTGAACCCTCTCCCACCCATTTCTAAAGGTTTTTTTATGAGTGTCTGATACCATGCATTGGCATGGGGATTTGTAAAATCAATGATGCCAGCAAGCCCTCTACCCCATGGCAACAAAAGTGCACCACCTGTTGCAGCTGTAACAAAATATCCATCTGTTTCAGCCTGATTAAAGTATGGTGCTGTTGCAGGTTCTTGTGATTGAACAGGCTCATTTATATGTTCTGTTGCCCAGTTTATAACGTAAAAACCTTCACTCTGAAGCTGGGATATTGTTTGTGTAGGTTGACTGAATCTATTTAGATCATAATCAAATGTATTCTCTCCGGTTTCCCACGGTGCATCTATCCATAGTACAGAAACAGGTATGTGTCTTGTTCTTAATTGATAAGCATCATCAAGTATATCCTGATCACCTGTGGACAGCGGATATTCATCTCTCCAGAACATACCCCCGAATGCCCATACAGGTGGTAAAGGGGGATAACCTGTTGTTGCAACATAATCCTCAATAAACCTGACCGGCAGATCGTTCTGATTCTTGAAAAAATAATGAAGTTCGAGTGATGATGTTATCAAATTTAAGCATAGTAGATCAGGATTTGTAGCACCAACATCAAAAATTCCCTGATCTTTGTTGTTAACAAACAGGGCATAGCCTTTTGTTGATATGAGAAATGGTACTGGAACATGCACCTCGTTTGTGCCTGTTTCACTGGATGGTAGAATTTCAAGATACATTCTTCTAACTTTACCATAGTTGTCTATGCTATCAAAGTTTTCCCCTAAACCAAGTATACGCTCTTTTTGACCTATCCCATAGCACCCACCAGCCCACTTTATATTTTGAGGATCAATTGCAGAAATACTCACGGTAAATTGATACGCACTTAAGGTAAAATCTACAGCAAATTTGTTGCCTGTACTGTCGCCTACAACCATCTTGATTGTATTGCCATTAACAGTGGTAGAGTAATTGTTGCTTATGTTACTAACAGAGCCATCAAAGCCTGTAAATGTAAAATTAACCCCATTAACAATACTGCCGTTACTTAAGGATATGTAATAGGAAAGGTGTGCAGGATCAATAGCTAAGTTATATCCCTGCTCTCTGAATGTAAGAAGATTAGAATGGCTCGTTTGACAGGAAACGAGCCACAACATAGCAAATATTAGCATCAGGCTATACAATTTAGCCCTTAATATCATATCCAGAAAACCTCCATATCAATTAGGCCATGGTTTAAAGGTTGCTGTGGGCGTAAAGTTGTTTGCAAGTAAATTTTTCAGATTAAATACATAGTATGTGTTGTAATTTGCAGGTCTCCATGTTGCGCCTGTGCCAGATTCGTAAGCCACAGCAATATCAAGGTCTGTTGGTGCATAGGCAGTAGATATTATATCCCCTGACATAGCAACAGCGCTTGCAATGGTTATAGCCTGTTCAAGCCCTATCTTTGTTGGTGGTATGTTATCAAGTACCTTCCATCCATCTCTATTGTTTATGTATGTACCACCTGTTTCATAGGTTTTTATCAGCCAGTACATTGCCCAGTATCTATTAACATCCTGAATGGGATCACCATCATCACCATTGCAATTGTTCAGATTGAAGTCCGGATTGCCGGGTCCGGATGTTGCTGTCTGTGTTTGTCTTATGGATGGAGTTAAGGCAACATCATTTTTAAAAACAGCATAGGTCATTGGCAGCCCATAGTGAATTCCATAAGCTAATGTTCCATTAACATAGTAAGAAGGATGTAGTGGATCAGTATCTCCAGCCACATCATATGTAAACGGACTGGCTGCTGTAAATGTACGACCCATGGGTAATCCTGTTGCAGTATCTGTGAAGAAATAACAGGACGGATCATTAATGCATATTGAAGGTGATTCATAACAGAATTTTACTGGTACAGGAGCAGATGTTGTTGAGGGATCCAGATTGGTACTAGCTGTAAAAACAGCGGATGTTACAGGTATACCCTTATTATCAATCCATACTGCATTCTTTTCAATATCACTGTCAGGACCAAAAACAGATGTTGTTATAGAATCCGATTCAACAGAATAAGCACCTGCATTCGCGCCGTTTCCAGATGGATCACCGTAAGAAAACATCCAGTTATAACCGCCTGTGTTGGGTCTATCTTTAAAATCCCACAGTATAGCTTTAACCTGATCAAGGTTACCGGCTGTTGAAAGGATATCCCTCATGCGCAGGGTCCATGGCTCACCTTTATAGGTGGTATTGTTGTTATGTGAGCCGATCTCAGAGACAGTTACACCACTTACATTCATACCATTAAGAGCCCCGATTAAACCAGTGTATGTTGCCATTACATACGGTATCTGTCCGTCTGGTTCGTAGATGGCAAGCATTTTGTAGTTTGCAATACCAGTATCGCTGCTCCAATCAAGGTCTCTGGATGAAAACATTTTTCCATCAACAGTTCTTGGACCCCACGCTGCAAAGAAACTGCATGAAAAAACATCTGTTATAACAATAACGCTATGAAGTATATTCGTAAGGTAGGTTCTTTCTGTTGTACTGTCCGTCAAAAAGCCTGCTGCAACAGCACCATCCACTATTCCATTTATCTCATCCTCGTATTCCTGAGGGACGTATGGCTGATAATTGTTGTATAAACCGGTAAGAAGGTTTAATGCATCAGTTTCATTCAAGCCGAGTTCTTTTTGTATCGAAACCATAAAAGTATCCCATAATGCCAGTATTTTGTTCCCCAACAGGTATCCTTCCTGGTAACCCATATCATAATAGCTTCCTTTAAGGTGAGCTACAATTAGAGGACCACCATCTGTCTGGATTGTCTCAACATGAGCCATACTTACAATTTGTGAAGATGTGTTTGAATTGGAACTTGAGGAGCAACCAGCAACGGTTATCAAAAGCAGCAAGGCAATTGATCCATAAAACAAATGTTTCATACAACCTCCTTTATAAGGATAAGCTTATATAGCTTTATACCCGCATTAAAGTATTGTCAATTTTTTCAGATGCACAATCACTGCTGTCAGGGGGAAGCAAACATGGTCTTTCATTTTAAATCAAAAGCATATTTATACATAGGGCCAAAAAATATTTGACATTTTTTTAAAAAGAATTAAATGCCTTTATAAAGCGATGGAGTTCGCTCTACATCCTGTTAAAAAGGATTGATAACTCCTACCATGATCAGTGGTAGGAGTTATTTTTTTATGGGAGGCTATATGGAAAGAGAAAATATTATGACATTACTGAATAAAATATTTGATATAGCTGGCAATATACAAAATGAACGGATAAAACGCATCGCACTGTCAAACATAGATAAAATCTCTAAAGAACATCTTAATCTTGTTGTACTTGGCCAATTTAAAAGAGGTAAAACAACAGTTATAAATGCTATGTTGGGAGACAATATTCTGCCCTCAGCTGTAATACCTTTAACATCCATTATTACAAAACTTACATACAACGAGCAAAAGATTGCTATTGTTAAGTTCTATAATGGCAGTAGCAAAAGCATCTCTTTTGAGGAGATCAGCGATTATGTTACAGAAAAAGGTAATCCAGATAACAATAAAGGCGTGGATTACGTGGAAATCGGATATCCTTCTGAATACTTAAAACAGGGCATAGTGCTTGTTGATACACCTGGCATAGGTTCTACCTTTTCTCATAACACAGTTGTTGCTTATAACTATCTACCCAATATGGATGCTGGCATCTTTGTAGTATCAGGAGATCCTCCATTGAGTGAGGCTGAATACACCTATCTTGATTCTATAAAAGAGTATGTGGACAGGATCTTCTTCCTCTTCAACAAGATTGATATTATGAGCGAGCATGAATACAGGGAATCGTTAGAATTTACAAAAGGATTGATACAAAAGAAACTGAATATAAAAGAGATCAAGATATTCCCTGTTTCTGCTCGTCTTGCACTACAGGCTAAACTCACCAGGGATAATGAACTTTATAAGAAAAGTAACTTTCAGGAGTTTGAAGAAGCCTTAGATAACTTCATTAAAAAGGACAAGTACAATGCACTTCTCTCAGCAACCATGAACCGTGCTATCAATCTACTGAAAGACCTGAACATGGAAATACAGATCATGATCAATGCTATAAATTCACCTATTGCTGAGTTGAAGGAAAAGATCAATATACTTCAAGAAAAAACTGATATGATAAACAAAAAGGTTATACAGATGAGAATACTTCTTGATGGAGAGATAAAATCTCTTAAGACTGATATAGAGAATGATGTGGATCAATTTAAGACAGAGGTGTCCTCACGACTTAAATCAGGTTTACAGACGCTATCATTGAGAGAGAAACACAAGGATGATATTGTTCAAACATTTACAGAATACATGAAACAGGGGATAAATAATGAGTTTTCCAGATGGTTTAAAATAGAAGAACAAAAGGTATCACAGAAGCTTTCTCAGATACTCATGAGCTATGCAAAAGCAGTGGATGATGAAACAAACAATATAAGACAGTTGGCAGCAGACCTCTTCAATGTTAGCTTTACCAAAGCAGATGATATAACATATTTGGACCCGTACAGCAGACTGTGGTACAAAGTGGACGATATCATTACCTGGGGCATTGACAACATACCTTTTATCCTGCCAAAGGTTTTCTTTAAGAATTACATGCTAAAGCAGACAGAAAAGAGCATTGATGAAGAGGTGGATAGAAATTCAGGAAGAGCAAGGTATGATTTGTTCAGACGTATAGACAATACAAAGGATAGATTTCTGGATGAACTTGAAAACAGAATGGCTGCGGTAATAGAAGGTATTATATCTGCTGTTAAAAAGGCAGAACAGATAAAGAATACCAGTGAGACAGATGCAGTAGAAAAACTAAACGTGCTTCAGAATTATCTGACCCAGATAAAAGCACTTGCAGTATAAAATGTGTTAATATAACATTTAATATGCTTGAAATTGTTTATTTATCACTCGGATCCAATATAGATAACAGAGAATTGTACCTCAAGAAGGCGCTTGCCAGTATATCCGCATATCCTGATACAGAGTTGATAAATATTTCTCCTGTGTATGAAACAGAACCAGTAGGTATTACGGACGAAGGAACAGTAAAAGAGTTTTTAAACATGTGTTGTGCTTTAAAAACATCATTGGATCCATTTTATCTACTTGAATTGATACAAAGAACAGAACGCGCATTGGGTAGGAGAAAAACAAAAAACAATACTATGAAAATGTATCCCGGGCGTTCATACCATTCACGCGTTATAGATATTGACATATTGATGTTTGGGGATCGTATTATTTATACAAAAGACCTGATTGTGCCACACCCAGCACTCCATGAACGGAGATTCGTGCTTGAGCCACTGTGTGATATAGCAGCCAGCGCAATCCATCCATTGTTACAATTAACAATAAAAACATTAAAACTTACACATAAGGATGAGTATACAGTAACGCGCTTTAAACCAGAGATTAAGTTTGAAAAAAAGTAATTAGCTCTTTTCTTTTACCCTTTCAATGTACTCGCCTGTATACACGTTGATCTTCACTGTGTCTCCAACTTCTATAAATGGAGGAACGTTTATCTCCATATCGTTTTCCAGTATAGCACTCTTCCATACCACATCAGAATCCCCCTTCACCCCACTCCCGGTAGTTTTAACCTTGAGTGTTATTGTTTCAGGGAAGATTACATTTATTGGTTCTCCATTGAAAAACTCTACAGGCAGAGTAATGTTCGGCTGTAAAAATTTGACGATAGGTCCAAGTATTTTCCCGGTAATCGGTATCTGTTCGTATGTTGTTTGATCCATGAAATAGTAATTGTCACCTTCAGCATAAATATATTCCATGTTTCTTTTTTCCAGTGTTACATCTTCTATCTTTTCATCCGGTCTAAACCTTTTATCTGTTTCGCTTAAGGTTTTTAGATTTTTTAACTTTAAATGAACAACCCCGGACATCTTTGCCGCACCAGCATGTTTTACCACAGAAATAACTCTATAAGGTTGCCCCTCAATCAAAATGATTTCACCATTTTTAATTTCGTTGGTGAATTTCATACAAATAATATCTATATAAAAATGGTGTTTCTGTCAACTGAACTACTCCCTTAACCCGAAAAATGCAATAGGGAAGTTTGCTCATTCGTTCAACCCTGCGATCCACCTAAGATACAAAGACTTTTTG
>JBMFUY010000115.1:0-7562 GCA_049966275.1 bacterium | reverse complement strand
AAAAGTCTTTGTATCTTAGGTGGATCGCAGGGTTGAACGAATGAGCAAACTTTCCTATTGCATTTTTCGGGTTAACTCTTCATCTCTGTGTATAGAAGTACAAGTGCTTTTATCTGTAGGCCTGTGGGACAATGTACAAGGCATGTATCACAGTCCAGGCATGCATTTATTAAATGCTCTGAATAGAAAAGTTCGGGTAATAATTTAGAATACCTTATATAAAAATAAACAGGTGCAACCTCATGTTTGATCGCTTTACACTCTGCCACACATATACCACAATTTATACAACCAGATAAAGAAGGATAAACCGCCCTTAAATCTCCTGTTACAGGCTTAAGCCCTTTATACTGCTCAACAAACCTGTTGTATCCATTGTAGCCTGTAATCCATTTTATAGGTTTTTTTAAGATATGAATAAACAACCTATATGCAAGATTCAATAATGCAACAATATCCTTTTTACCCATATATCACTCTGTGGATAATACGCCTGCCCTTGCTCCGGTCATCATTGCAGTGCCCATGCCTGTTCTATCGTAAATATAGTTGTAACCGGATAGTACAGAGCCTGCAGCAAATAGATTTTTATAAACAACCTTACCATCTTCATCCAGGGGCCTTAAATAATCGTCAACCTTTACCCCCATTGAAAAGAGTGCCTGTTCATCAAAAGGGTCTGCTGTAAGATAGTTCATGGGAAATGGCTCCTTTACATGCAACGAACCAACAAAAACAGGCAAACCAAATATTGCTTCTTTCCATGAGCTTACACTGTGAATCCCATTACTTATAAACTTGCCTGTGGCAAGAACAAAGCTGTTTGCTGTTAACTCAATTGATTTACCATCATTTTGTGTTATGGTTACTGACATTATCCTATCAGAGCTATTACCATGGTTTACCGTACCATTTATAATATCAATACCATGCCTGGTTAACAATCTATCAAGTGCATACTGCAACCTCAATCCTGCTGATGAGAAGGACGAAGATATAAACTCTGAAACTCCATCACCGAACGTATCTATAAACATCTTAAAAACATCATTGTGTTTTGATATACCCATAATAGGAGGGATAAAGGCATGCTCATATTCAATACTGGAAAGAGCCTGCTTTATGATCTGCAGTATACCCCTTGCCTGTTCGACATCATCCATCATACTTGATAGTGCTACAAGATCGTATTCATTATAGGCTACATTGTGTGCATGTAGATCGATGTTTGTATAATTAATATCATTGAATGAAACAAAGCCATAATCTGACAATATATTGGATAAGAATCCTGCGCGTGTTTTACCGTGGGAAGTCAATTTATCAAAGCCCACAAAGAGCAATTTTCTACCCCTTAATCTCATAAGATTACCTGATACCATTGAAGCCTGACAGAAAGATGTTATCTTAAATGTCCCATGGAGATTGGGTATAACCATAAGGTTTTCCCATGAACCTTCATAGCTTACGCCTGCATCCTTCAGTTCATTAAAAAATTCATCTCCTATTGTTTTAACCATATCTATAAATTTGTTAAATCGATCACCGGTAAATGCCTTTGACAATATAGAATACGGATGAAGCTGTTCATTATTCAAAATATCTGTAATGGATGCTGGTAATGGTGCAAGTCCTTTAAATGGTCTGCCGCGTACGCCGGTCCTGCTTGCTATATCAAATGCTCCGGATGATAGAGCAGTAGCACCATACCCTTTCCTGACAACTGCAACCCTCTTTGTCTTTGATGCATGCAGTGCTGCAAGCGTTCCTGCAATACCACTACCTACAACAATTACATCGTAGTCCATATCTATTCCTCTATAATGACATCCAGACCATCGGTCAGTATATGAGTGGCAAGATTTAGTTCCTCTTCTGCAAGCTGTTTATCACGAAGTATTGGTGCTTTTCCCTTCCATCGCTCCTTTATAAAATCCTTTATAAGGAACTTAATCCTTTTAGACTCAAGCCCGAGTTCTTCACCGAGTATATAGGCAGCACGCATGGTGCATTTCCTGCCCTGGCATGAGCCGGTCCCTAATCGCGTGCGCCTTCTTATGTCAGTGATGGTCCTTGCCCATTCGTTCCTGATCGCATATCTTACCTCTGCCTCTGTAACAGGTTCGCATTCACATATAACATTGCTGTTTGAAGGATTTTCTTCTATTAACTTCAAAACCTCCTCTGCTTCTGAACCATGTCTATAGGTTATCCTTGAAACAAGGTAAGGATCAAGGTTATACTGTTGTGCAAGCTTCTTCACATCAGGTATGTTCTTACCACCTGGTAATGGCTCTGTGTGTGTTCTGCATGCACTCTTACATCCAAGCTTTTTACATATAAGGTCCGTTGCTTCTTCAGACATAAGCCTGTAGCTTGCAAGTTTGCCACCCGCGATCGTTAAAAATCCCTTTATGCCATCCTCAAGTTCATGATCAAATATCCTGTGCTCTCTGTATAACTTATCCTCATTCTTACCCCATGCATATAGAGTGGGTCTTACACCCACCATTACACGTATGATCCTGTACTGCCTTATATTCGGGAAATAATGTTCTGCAGCTTGAAGAAGGTATTCGATCTCATCATTTGTTGCCCAAAGATTATCAAGATTACCATAATAATCATCATCTGTTGTACCTATAATAAACGTGTTATCATGGGGCATCATAAACACCTGTCTGCCATCTATAGCCCTTATAACAATACCAACATTGGAGATCCTTCTATCAAGGATAAGATGTATACCTTTGCCAGGACGTATCTTCACCTCTGTTCCTGCAAGCCTTGCCAGAGCTGGTAGCCATGGTCCTGCTGCATTCATTACTATCTTTGCATATACATCCCTTGTCCCCCTGGAAAACAGGTCCTTAACCCTTACACCTTTAACAACCTTACCTTCCATCAACAATGCTTTTACTTCTGTATGAAGAAATATCCTTGCACCATACCTTGATGCGGATAGAGCATTTTCAGTACACAGCCTGAACGTGTCTATTCCATACTCATCAAACGAAACAGCCCCTGCTGCTTCATCCGTAATACCGGGCTCTATTGCCTTTAACTCTTCCTTTGTAAGCCTTGTGTGAGGTTTGCTGTTTTTAAGTGGTGCAAATTTATCATAAGCCTCAAAAAAGGTTTCAAGGAACTCAATATATACGCTGGGCATGAAATCCTGTTTCAATATGGGTGTAACAAAGGGTATACGAAACAGTAAATGTGGAGCAATCTTCTGTATGTAACCAGAATCAAGGCTTGATAGATAGGTTGTGTGTATATCGTTCAACAGGTACCTTGCGCCCCCATGTATCATGCCTGTACATGCACCTGTTGCACCGGATGCAAGGTCGTTCTTTTCAAAAAGGACAACCTTCAGTCCTCGCATTGCACAATCCCGTGCAATGCCTGTGCCATTTATACCGCCACCTATAATTGCAACGTCGTAGACTGTATCCTCGTTGTCGATTGACACTTATTGCTTATCTCCAGTAGATAGATTTTGTATACTCAGTTTTGAAGCTACCTTTGATGCTATGCTCTGAAATTCTTTTGCTGTTGGGGATGATGGATCCGTTGCCACTATGGGTTTTCCTTTATCTCCACCCTCTCTTACACGTGGTTCAAGTGGAATCCTGCCTATAAAATCAACACCCAATGTTTTTGCTGTATCCTCAACACCGCCAGTGCCAAAGATGTTTGTTTGCTTACCACAATGTGGACAGATAAAATAGCTCATATTTTCAACCATGCCAATAATGGGAACCTCTACCTTCAAAAACATATTAAGTGCCTTTGTAGCATCAAGGAGTGAGACATCCTGTGGTGTGGAGACAATCACCGCACCATTCACAGGAGCCTTCTGTACTAAAGTGAGTTGAATATCACCGGTACCAGGAGGTAGATCCACAACCATATAATCTATTTCTCCCCATTTAATCTTCGTCAGGAACTGTTCAATCATCTGACTTATCAATGGTCCTCTCCATATTACCGGGGTATCATTGGGTAAGATCAAACCTATTGAGATCGCCTTCAAACCATAAACATCTATAGGAGCGAGCTCTTCTTTTTCAATAATAGAGCGCTTCTGTTCATCTGTTATGCCAAGGAGCATGGGCACATCAGGACCATAAATATCAGCATCTATTAAACCAACCTTTGCACCTGTTTGTGCAAGAGCAATAGCAAGGTTTACACTAACAGTTGATTTACCAACCCCACCCTTACCACTGCCAACCGCAACTATATTTTTAATACCCTCAATCGGAGCAGGTTTTTTAGGTCCAGCGGATTTTGCCTTTGGAACTGCGAAATCCTGTTTTATATCAACTGATTTAACCCAGCTAATGGATTCTACTGCCTTTTTTACTGCTTCGTTAAGGCTATTGGCAAGCGGACAGGCAGGCGTGGTCAAAACAAACCTGAAACTGACATTTCCATCATGTATTTTTAAATCCTGGATCATACCAAGACTAACAACATCTCTGTGCAATTCCGGATCCTCCACCTTGCTCAGGGCATTAAGCACCTGTCTCTCTAATTCTATGTCTGACATTGTAAAAAACCTCTTTCTATCCTTCCCTTGCAATATTTTTGGGTATTTTTAAGATCATATTCGGTTTGATGAGTTTGCCCCTCAAATTGTTATCATATTTTATTTTAGATATAGCCACATCAAACCTTTGAGCTATATCCCATAGTGTATCTCCCTGTTTAACCCTGTAATAAATATATTTAGAACTTGCATGTGTATTGTATGATGCGTTGATCGTTTTTAATCTACGATGATATGCAACAACCTCTTTGTGTGCATACGGACTGACAGGTATGATAATATTGTGACCTGGCCTCAATTCTCTCACGTTCCTTATATGATTCATAACCCTCAATTCATGAACTGGAACCCCGTATGCCCTTGCTATCATATACAGCGTATCGCCAGATTTCACAACATACCTCTTATAACTAAAGAGCTCACCCGGGGGTAGCTTTTCCAAACCAGCCAGAAACATCTGTTTTGTACCTGCTGGAATATTAAGTGTATATGAGGGTACTGGTGGTGTTGCCCACCTTAACAACTCAGGGTTGAGTCGTTTAATTTCTTCATAACTTGTATGTGCAAGCCTTGCAGCAACGTGCAGATCAATCTGGTGGTGAAGAACCACCTTGTCATCCTCTATGGGCCTGTCATACGTTAAATCTGTAAAACCGTATGCAGCAGGATTTTTAGCGATCATTGCAGCAGCTATAAGCTTTGGCACATAATCCCTTGTTTCTTTTCTTAAATATCTGTGTTCAGCAAGCTTCCAGAAGTTGTCTGTTTTCTGTCTCTGCATAGCCCTCATAATCTTTATTGGACCTGCATTGTAAGCAGCTTCTGCGAGATACCATGAACCAAATGTATCATACAAATTTTTCAGATATCTGGCAGCTGCAAGAGTTGATTTTTCTGGATTCCTTCTTTCGTCAACCCACCAGTTAACCTTCAGGTTATATAGCTTTGCTGTACTCTTTATAAACTGCCATGGACCACATGCCCTGCTCCTCGAGATTGCATGCGTATTGAATCCACTTTCTATAAGAGCCATATAAACAAGGTCTTCTGGTAATCCATTCTCCTTTAAGATTTTTTTCATCTGAGGTATGTACTGTTCAGACCTTTCAAGCCATTTAGCAAAAATATCATGCTGGGTTTGTGAAAAATAATCTATAAAGTACTGCACCTTCTCATTCATCACCATCGGGATATCTGTTTCAGTTGTTATGTTTTCAAGCGATGGTGGTGCTGAACTATGTTCCAATACATCGGATATGTCCTGCTCATTGGTAGCTACTGTCAATGAAGAAGCCGATGTTACAGTACCCGTACTCAATGTAACACCCTGCGTATCTGCACTATTAACAGCAGATACATTCTGTGTCTGTTTTGTTATGTTTAACCCTGTCCTGTTGTCTGAAGCACTGTTTGTCGTTGCACATCCCTGAACCAGTAAACCAAACACCAAAACCAAAATCGCATAGTACACTCTGCCCATAGTTTTTGTGTACACTAACAATACGCTGTATGTCAAGGTATTGTAGCAGTATAATATTTAATCTCCCTTATGCTTTTAAATGTATTTTAAGGACTGATAAGTTCTTTCTCATTGTCCATTTGTTACTTTCGTGTAAAAAGTAAAAGGGCTAAAAACATAACTCGTTAATAAACAAGCACTCTTTATGTATATTGTTCAGGGCATCGGTTTAATAACTTTTTACAAGTTAACAATATGCAGTTTACATCCAGGTCATACCATGTGATTAGAAAAACATTAAGGAGGAAAAATGAAGAAGCAAATGAACAAGATTTTTGTGATTGTGATTGGCTGTATCTCGTTGATAAGTACAGCGTCATACGGGTATCAGATCAATGATAACCTGAACATTGGTCTAAAAGCATATTTGAATGCAATGCAGGCATACGGAGATCATTTTGATGCATCAAAGGTAGGACAGACTCAGGCGAATACAAACAGTTCCAATGCCAATGGTTTAAGGCTATCAAGGGCTTATCTTACACTTGTAGGTAAGGTAAATGATGAGGTGTCAGGTAAGTTTACACTGGATGAGGCATACTCTGATCCAACAGCACCCAATGGAAGGGGTAATGTGTTTGTAAAATATCTTTACGGTATTTTCAGTCCGGTAAAAGATATGGCAATAAGATTCGGTCTGACTGAAACACCCTGGATCCCGTATGAGGAAGGGTTATGGGAATACAGATTTGTTTCTGAAACAGCACCGGATTATGAAGGGTTCATGCCTTCTAGTGATTGGGGATTAGCCATTGTTGGAAGCGGTTTTGATAAGCTCATTGATTACCATGTTATGGTATCAAATGGTGAAGGTTACCAGGCACAGCAAAACGGTAGAGGCTATGCAGGTGCTGTGAGGGTGGCGCTTAATGTGAAGCCTTTCATCTTAAACATATTTGGTATGGATGAAAGTATGCACAATGGTATTCCAGATTATAATCCAAAGCGCGCAATAGTAATGCTTGTTTATTCCAGCAGGCTATTAAGAGTAGCAGGTGACTGGCTATGGGCAGATGATCACGTTACTCCAGAGGATCAAAATTTTGTAAAATTCAATCATGGGTATGGCTATGAGTTCTGGGGTTTTCTGCGTGTACCGGGTGAGGAACGATTACGGATATTCGCAAGGTACCTTGATATGAAGCCAAACGGAGAGAATACTAACCTGCCAGCAAAAGGCACAATAGCTCCAACAGTAAGTCTTGGTTCATACAATATATATTCAACAGAGTTGTTCAAGGCTGTTGCAACATCTGAGAATACGTGGGCTCTTGCCGGTATAAGCTATGATATTACCAAGGATATAATAGCAGCCATTGACTACAACTTATATACACTGCATGGATATGATTTATCAAAAAACAAAACCACCTATAATGACCAGTCGATTGCTTTAAACCTCAGGCTTGCATTTTAACCCGAAAAATGCATTTGCGAAATAGGGAAGTTTGTGTAATGAGTGATGGGGTACCCACCCGAAGGGAAGGG
>JBMFUY010000114.1:0-7586 GCA_049966275.1 bacterium | reverse complement strand
ACCGACCACTGGGTTCCAGAAGGAAGACCTTTTTCGATAAAAGTCACGCTGTACCTGATTGGCGTAAAGACAACGCTCTTTATTATGTTCGAATTTACAACGTTTAAAGTCCCTGACTGCGGAAATACAGTGTACCCGTTAACCGAATTTATCGTGTAAGTGTATGTGCCGGCTGTAACGTAAAACGTTATTGAAGTAGTCGTTGAGCTTTCAGTGCTGCCGTTTAGCGTCACGGACCAGGGTGTGCCTGCTTTCAAACCGGTTTCAGTGAACGTTATGCTGTAAAGTTTCCCAAATTCTACTTTTTGGTATACGTTGCTACCGCTGACAGTTATGTATCCTGAAGATGGCGTAGAGTTATACCCGCTAACTTTTCCAACAGTAAAATAGTATTCTCCGTCTGGTTCGTTAAAAATTATTGTGCTCGTAGAAGATGTTTTGTTTGTCCCGTTAAGCGATACCGACCACTGGGTTCCAGAAGGCAGACCGCTCTCAGCAAATGTAATTATATACATTATAGGATTAAACTTAACAGAGATTAGAACATTTTCGGTCACACTTATAGTCCCGGAGCTCTGAGTTGCTGAATAGCCTGAAACAGATCCTATTGTGTAAGAGTACGTGCCAACAGGTTCCTGGAAAGTTATGGCGTTTGTTTTAGAGTACTTCGTGTTATTGTTAAGCGTTACAGACCACTGTGTTCCAGAAGGAAGACCGTTTTCAGTAAAAGTAACGTTATATTTAATCTGAGTAAATTTTATCAATTCAGAAACGCTCGACCCGTTAACCGTAACGTACCCTGATGAAGGTGAAATGGAATATCCGGTTATGGTTCCGACGGTAAAGAAATACTTTCCGTTAGGTTCCTCAAAATATATGTTGCTGGTTTGAGACGTTTTAGTTGTTCCGTTAAGCGTTACTGACCACTGTGTTCCAGAAGGAAGACCGCTCTCGGTGAAAGTAATGGTGTAGAATGCCTTCTGCGGATACTTAAGGGGTAAATAGTCGACGTTCTTTCCACTAATGACGTAAGATTCGTTACAAATGTCAGGGTTAAGAGGGCTTGGTGACATTACCTGAGAAAAACCTTTTCCATTTGGGCTTAACCATGCGTTTCCTCCTATTACCAATCCGTTCAGTATGTTTTTCCCGTACGTTAAGCTTGTGTTCCAGTAATCTGTGCTATAGGTAATATCAACGTTATTAGTGTTGTTAAAAAGGTTATTATAAATAAGGTTGTTTGAAGCGTAATAAAGGTTAATGCCATAATTATTGTTATTATATACGGTATTGCTATAAAAATAGTTACTTTTAGAATATAAAATGTTAACACCGTAGTTGCCGTTGTTATATATTTGATTGCTGGATATATTGTTGCTATCAGAATAGAATAAGTCCAAGCCATTTCCTCCATTCCTATATATTGAATTATTAATTAAGCTGTTTTTATCGAAATAATAAGCGTATATGCCATCTTGATGGTTATTGTTTACTTTGTTATCGATCATATTGATATTGCTGGAACCGTCAATGTATATACCGTAACCTCCATTCCAAGAAACCTTATTGTTAAAAATAATACTGTTGCTTGAGTAATAAATGCTCAAACCATTATTAGGATAATAATTTATGATGTTATTATTTAACACGTTATATTCAGAATCATATATATCAATTCCGTCTCCGCTAATACAGCACGATTCAATGTTAGTTATAATGTTATTTTCTATTTTATTGTTATTAGAGTAATTAAGGTATAAACCATCGCCTGTGACACCGAATCCGCCTCCGGTCCATACTATATTATTTTCCATTATGTTGCTATAATTAAAATTCTTTAAGTATACGAGATCGCCACCGTTACTGGTTATGCTATTATTAGATAAAACGCTATAGTTTGAGTTTATAATATAAATGTTATATACTCCATCGTTGCTATGATCGTAAAAAGTACCATATATAATTGAGACGTTTTTGGAACCATAAACATATATGTCAGGATTGTGATATGAATTTATAGTAGCATAACCTACGTTGACATATTTGGAATCTTTAACGTAAATTGCGATATTATTATTGTATAAAACGTCGTTAGCTATACTATCTTTATTCGATGCTTTTAAGTACACCCCTTCGTTGTACCCTTTGATGATGATATTTTCGATACTGACATTGCTGGTTGAGCTCGACACATAAATTCCTATACCATTACCGTTGCCGCTTAGCGAATGTCCCATTCCGTTTAAAACAACATCACTTGCAAAGACACCTATACAGTAGCCAGCATTTTGTGTCCCCGAGAGATCTGAACCGAGCTGATAGTTGCCTGGTTGCGTTATATTTGTTGGAGAATTTATAACGATTAACGAAGGACTTTGCGCCTGAGCTATGGTCATATTTGACACAGAAAAAAAACTGGGGACAGTACCGATAACAGCAAAGCTCAATAAAATTAAGATTATAAAAAAAGATAGCGAGTTTTCTTCTACTGTTAAACCGCTAACCTTATTCATGATAATTTAAAATAAGACGTTTAATATAAAAATTTTGTTTCGGGCTTTGCTCTGTTTAATAATTCTCTAAACCTCTTTGCTTTTCTTACTCAGTTCATAAACCTACTGCTTTTCTGGAAAAGATCATCATTTCATCATAGGCCTAAAATTTTTGCACAGCTTCCGCCAGGAGGCCTATCACAGTTCTGGCCTTAATGTCTTCCCCGAACTTCATTTTAACTGCAGAGAATTTCCTTCAACGGCCAACCTTAAACTGTACTTTGTTATCTTAGACCACGCTTTATATCCCAATGAAAAGTACTTCCTTATCTTTATTGCTGATTCAGCATCCCCTATCGCATAGAACACTTCATTAGTATCATACGCTCCATCTCCATAGAACTTCTTCAGCTTTATTCCATTATCCTGCATCCTTTTGATCTGCTTTACAGCTATTTCAGCTTCAGACCCTTCACCTGTGTATGCATGAACGTCTACGAGCTTTTTAGTCCTGACGTCTGCAGTTATTACGACCTTAACGTATTTTCTCCTTATGTTCCTGTAGATGTACGTCCTGTACTCTCCGGCTGACCCAGATTTCAAGCCAGTTCCGTCTGCTGCAGCTTTAACTTCATCCTCATCAGGAAGCTCTATTTCAGGCTTCACGTCGTGAATTCTGTACCATGCTGTAGCGTAATCATCGTAGTGAGGTATAAGGCCGAGCTTTTCAATGGCTCTTGCAATACCTTCTAGGCTTCTGTAGTCCATCCACTGGTGCAGGATTGCCTGAAATTTTATAAAAGACTCTGGAAATTTGTAAGGCCTTCCCCTCTTTCCTTTTGCTTCAAGCTCTTTGTCCCAGTTCTCAAACATCTCAACAGGAAGTAAGAATTCTCCCCTGACAGCAAGCTGTTCGTTGTACTTTGCCCAATCCCTTCTGTCGATAAACTAATCTTTTGTTATTATTATTGCGGCTGTTTTCCTGGCACATAAAATAATGAAAGCAGCCGCACTTTATAACATTTATCCAACACAGCAGATTTCAATCAACTACAATGGACTGATTAAGGAAAAATTTCGGCTTGTTAATTGCGGCCTGACCCGTTAACAAAGTGCCCGATGTTTAAAATCAGGAAATGGCCCAAATGGGTAGATGACATAAAACGGGTTGCCTGAATAGGTACTCATGAAGCATAAAATAAAGCCCGCTTGCGTTTCACAGGCAAAACTTTCAATCTAAGTAAAATTGTGTGTTCGTGCGGTCACTGAGAGTATAGCATATATTTATTCGCGGCTTCAACTGCCTCACTGTATTTTAACGATACTATGTTTTTCTTTATTTCCGGAATATATGAGGCATTCACGCTTAACTCGTCTACTCCGAGGCCTACAAGGATGCCCGTTACTTTGCTATTTGCAGCCAATTCTCCGCATATCCCAACCCATTTACCCTTTTTGTGTGCAGAATCAACGGTCATTTTAATCAACCTCATTATCGCCGGATGAGTATCGTCGTATAATTTTGCAATTTTTTTGTTTGTCCTGTCAACTGCTAAAGTATACTGGGTTAGATCGTTTGTACCAATGCTGAAGAAATCAACTTCATTTGCGATTATGTCTGACATGATAGCCGCTGACGGAACTTCAACCATGATTCCAATTTCTACCTTGCCCACAGCAACGTTATTTTTACTTAATTTTTCTTTAATTTCATTTATAATTTTTTTTGCCTCTATTACTTCTTTAACGTCCGTAACCATTGGGAACATGATTTTTACGTTTCCATAAGCGCTGGCCATCAGTATAGCTTCAACCTGATCTGTAAATAGTTGCTGATTATCTAAACTTATTCTTAAACCTCTCCACCCAAGAAATGGGTTAAATTCGTTTGGTATGTCTATGTATCGGGGCTTTTTATCGCCTCCTATATCCAGAGTCCTTATTATGACCGGTTTGTTTTCCATTTTTTCAACAACTTCTCTATAGAATTTAAACTGCTCATTGACGGTTGGGGGAGATTCTCTATCCAGATATAAAAATTCGGTTCTTAAGAGTCCAATCCCTTCAGCACCATATTTTAAAGCCAGTTCTACATCATTTAAATTGCCAACGTTAGCTGCAACCTCAATTTTCCTACCGTCGAGCGTTACCGAGTTGATGTTTATGTATTTATTTAATTCTAAAAGCTCTTTTTTGTATTCTTCACTTTTAACCCTATACTCGTTTAAAGTACTTTGATCGGGATCTATTATTACTATCCCGTTGCTGCCATCCACTATGATGGTTTGACCGGATTTTACCATATTTATAACGTTAGAAATGTTTATGACCGCAGGTATTCTCAGCTGCCTAGATAGAATTATAACGTGGGAAGTAATGCCCGTTTCCTCTATTACAAGCCCTGCCAGATTATTAACGTCCATGGATGCCACGTCTGAGGGTGTCAGAGTCTCGGTAACTACTACAGAGTTCTTGGGGATGTTTATCAAACTGCCCAGCCCGAGCAAATTCCTTAAAACTCTGTTACCTATATCTTGAATGTCTATCGCCCTTTGCCTCAGGTATTCATTTTCTATCTTGCTAAACTTTTCAACCAGTTCGTTTGTAGTTTCAAAAACTGCCTCTTCAGACGTGAGCAAATTATTCTTTATTTTATTTTTTACACCGTCCACAAATGTCGGATCCTGCAGCATGAGAATATGGGCTTGAAATATTTCGGCTTCTTTTTCTCCGATTTCTTTTTTTACCTTTTCCTTAATGAACGTTTCTTCTTCTACAGATTTTTTTAACCCGTTCTCAAATTTTTCAATTTCTTGATCGATCTTCGCACTGTCTATCTTTTTATTGATTATTTTTATTTTCTGGACATAAACCAGTGCCTGTCCTATAGCTATGCCCGGTGATGCGGCCGTTCCTTGTAACGTTAACATTTTTTATGAACCTCCCAGTTTTTTGTTCTTTATCAAATCTATCAAATGATCCATTGCTTCTTTTGCGTCTTCTCCGTCAATTTCTATCTCAATTTTACTTCCTTCTTCGGCTCCGAGTGACATAACGTCGATTATACTTTTTGCGTTAACCCTGTTGCCATCTTTATTTAAATAAATATCTGATTTGAATTTGCTGGCTTCCTGAACTAAAACAGCTGCTGGACGGGCATGTAAACCATCTTTGTTTTCTAAAACGACTGTTTGTTTTAGATGCATAATCATCTTAACGTTGCTTTATATATATTAATTTTATTGGGAGAGCGTTAACTGATCCCCTCTCCGCCGAAAACGGCGAAGCTTTCAGTCTATATAATCGGCATAAGATAGCGAAACCTGGTTCATTGTAGGATCGATGAAATAATTTTTTGATCACTATCTCAGTTAGACTGCAGTATGCTTGCAATCCTCGTGAACTAACCCAACCTTGCGGTTAAAGCTTCCCGGTTCATCAGCACGCTTTCACATGAGGAATGCTTTGCAGGTATTTCATCATATTGGCGTGATCATCCCAGGCGTCTCGCCTGCGTTCCACGTGCAAAGCCCCTTATCCTTTATCACCAAAGCTGACGCACATCCCTGTCAAACCAGGAACTGCACGAGGGGCACGTGAATTCCCTGTCTGACAGCTTCAGCTCATACGTTCTGCCTTCCTGAGAATTTTTTCTAGCAGGGTTTCTTTCCTATGATCATTGCATTTTTTGGGTTGAGCATCAACATTTAAAGATAATGCGGTGAAAGCTTAAAACATTTTCATAAAGGGCTATCTTCAACTTGCGAAATCGTAATTCTGCCGCTTTAACCCTCAATTAGTTAAAATAAGTTAACCTCTAAAAAATAAAAAAACAGAAAAAATATTATATATTATTCCTTGTGCGCAACAAAATCACAGAACAACCATGGCTACAATAGCTGCTATGATAGCTCCTGTTATTGGGCCAAAAATAGGAACTATCAGACCGTATGACCAGTCAGAACTGTCATGGGGTAACAGTACAGCGTGTGCAAGTCTAGGTCCTAAATCTCTTGCTGGGTTTATAGCGTACCCTGTAGGTCCACCAAGGCTTAAACCCAAGGCCATGACTAGGAATGCAACTGTTAATGCGCCAGGCAGCGAAACTTTTATGGTAAGGGCGTAGACGCCAAAAACTAGTGCAAAGGTGCCTATAGCTTCAGTTACGAAGTTCTTTGGAAGATCTCTGATGTTTGGTATCGTTGAGAAAGTCGCTAACTTTGTTGCAGGATCTTCTGTTGCCTTGTAATGATCATGGTACGCTATAAATACAAGAACGGCGCCAAAGAACGCACCAAGTATTTCTACAATTATAAATCCGGGAAGCATGCTCCAGGGCAATTTACCGTCTATTGCAAAAGCTATGGCGACTGCAGGATTTATTGCTGCCCACGGACTTCCAAACCATATTGAGCCAGCAATTCCCACCATAACTGCGAAGCCCCAACCGAGAATTATGTTCGTCCAACCGCTGTTCAAACCATTTCCAGATAGAGCCCAGCCTTTACTTTTGTTCAATAGAACGTTTGCAACGACGCCATCACCGAATAAGATCAGCAGCAAAGTGCCAACGAATTCTCCTAAATATGGATTGACGTATGTCATTAACATATTATAATGCAAAAAGGTATATAAACTTTATTGTTCAGGACATTTTATCTGGTAATAATTGTATAGATTTTTACCTATTAGCTTTTAATTTTATCTGGTTTATATGTTTGATTAAAAATTTTCATTCATTCTCTTATCTGGAAATTATTACATGCCCTTAGATACTTAAAAAATAAACATTATTTGAGCGATTTTTGGATAAGCATAGTTAAGAGATACAGGATGAGCAAACTTGGCAAAGAACAGATAGAATGGATAATAAAAGCAAAAGTTAATGGCAAGCTAACCAATAAGCAGATAGCCGATGTACAGGGCATATCGATCAGCAGAGTTCAGCAGTTATACAGAGAGTACAAAAGGACAGGCGTTATACACGTTCAGAAAAAAGCTGGAAGGCATGAAAAGCCTGTTCCTGAGGAAATTAAGAATAAAATCATTGATCTATACAGAAAATACAGAATTAACGCAAGCTACATCGGCAGA
>JBMFUY010000113.1:0-7589 GCA_049966275.1 bacterium | reverse complement strand
AATACCTATATTTGACGCGGGGTTATCACTCATTACACAAACTTCCCTATTTCGCAAATGCATTTTTCGGGTTAATAGCACGGGCGATTTACCAATCGCCCCTGCTAAAATGCAGATAAAGAATTCATCCGGAATGTTTGTTATAATTTTAGTCTTGATTCTACTACAGGCCAGTTTATATTGCTAAAGAAAGCCTCTATATAATCAGCTCTCTTTAGCCCATAGTCTGTTATAAACGCGTGCTCAAATACATCCAGCACAAGTATTGGGGTGCAGCCAGCAGCATGACCTGTATCATGTTCATTAATCCAGAAGTTTATTAAACTACCATTTGTGTTGTCCTGATACAGGATCGCCCAGCCTATCCCCCTCATTGCACCTGTTGCCCTGAACTCCTTTTCCCAGTTTTCAATGCTACCAAAGGCTTCTGTAAGCTTCTTTGCAAGCTTGCTGTTCTTATCCAGAGGTGAAGTGCCTCCAAGGTTATCAAAGTATAGTTCATGTAGTCTCATGCCATTAAATTCCCAGCCAAGCCTTCTTTTCACCTCTGCAAACTCTGTGGAAGATAATTTACCCTCTTTGATCAGGTTATTCAAAGTCTCAAGCTCTTTGTTGGTGTTTGTTACATATCCCTGATATAGCGTGAAATGATTTTTTAATAATTGTTCGCTAAACCCCTTCATACCGATTAGTTTACTGTAGTCTTTTGCACTGTAAGCCATATTGCCTCCTTTCTTTTATTTTCCTAATACCTTATAAACTTTACCAACAATGTTTTCACCGGGTTTGATTGTTTTGTCGCCTGGTTTCCATTTTGCCGGACAGACCTCATCAGTATGCTCCCTTACATACATAAAAGCCTTTACCTTTCTAACGAGTTCATCCGCATTTCTACCAACATTGTTAAGATTCACCTCACTACCTACAAGCACCCCATCAGGATTTATGATAAAAGTCCCTCTAAATGCCAGTCCAGTATTCTCATCATACACACCAAACATCCTTGATACTGTACCTGTTGGGTCTGCACCCATATGATACTTCACATGTTCTAACAGTTTTTCTTGCAACTGCCAAGCTAAATGAACGTGCTGAGTATCTGTACTGATAGAAACAACCTCACATCCAAGCTTCTTGAGCTCTTCCTGTTTATCAGCCAGATCTGCTAATTCTGTAGGACAAACAAATGTAAAATCCGCCGGATAAAAAACAAGTATTACCCATTTCTTGTTTGCAAGCGCGTTCTTAAAGTTAAATTTACCGTAAACACCCTCTGATGGCTCATAGGTTGAAATCTCAAATTCCGGGACCTTCTGTCCCACCCTTAATGCTTCCATAATTTTGTTCCTCCTTTATAAAGTATTGCTCTAAAGTTTTTCCTTTTTAATACAATCAGCACAAATGCCATAAAACACTATTTGATTGTCTATTAATTTGAATCCATTTAATGCTTCTTCAGGCAGATCAAGTTTATAATCCATATTTATATCAATTATCTTTCCGCATCTTATACACATGAGGTGGTGATGATTATGAACATTTGGGTCAAACCGCTTCTTATCTGGATCAATTGAAAGCTCTTTAATCAGTCTGTACCTGGTCAGGGTATTAAGAATATTATAAACAGTTGCAAAAGACATGGATGGGAAGCGTCTGGAAATGTGTTTATAAACATCTTCTGCAGAAGGATGGGTTTTATTACCTTCCAGATAGTCAAGTATTGCCACACGCTGTGGGGTCAGTTTTATCTTAAGCCTTTTATATCTATTTATTTTGTCCTGCAACTTCATTTGTAATTAATATAAATTTAAAATTGTTTTTGTCAAGTAAAATTTATTTTTTTAGAATTATTATTGTAAATCTGGAGAAAGCTACATCAATACCTGAAAGTTTTTGTTTTGTCTTAAAAGTGGTGTATAATGTTGTTATGGAAGCAAAAGATCATATTAAGCAGGTGGCAACTAATAGAATAGCCTCTTATAACTATGAGCTTTTTGATCGTTATGAAGCAGGGATAGTGCTTAAAGGCTACGAAGTAAAATCCTTGCGTGCTGGTGCTGTAAACATAAAGGATAGCTATGTAGTTATAAAAAATAACGAGGTTTTTCTTGTGGGTTCACATATATCGCCTTACAGTCACATGACATCTGAGCGATACGATCCAACCAGAACAAGGAAGCTATTGTTAAAACGCGCGGAGATCAACAAATTGATTGGGAAGGTAAAAGAAAAAGGCTTTACTTTAGTGCCAACTCGTATATATTTTAAGAATGGTCTTGCAAAACTGGAGTTTGCCCTTGCGAAGGGCAAAAAGCTCTTTGACAAACGGGAACAAATTAAGAAAAAGGATATTGAAAGAGAGCAGAGACGAAATCTGAAATAGGACTACATTATTCTGAGTGAAACAAAAAATTTTGTGGGTTAAGGATTAATCTGATGGGGGCGAAGGGTTTCGACACAGCTAAGATAGCCTTCTGGTGCATGTCGAGGTCCCATCTACTCGTTAAAAGGATGGAAAAAAATAGTCGCCAACGACTACGCACTTGCTGCTTAATTAAAAGCAGCTGAGTTGAAACGGTTTCCTTGCGTATCGTTTCAACAACAAACATTTAGCAAGGCAATTTCGGGTATTTATTCTGTTTAGCCCGAGGTTGACCCCCCAAACAGAATAGCTATCCGAATCCTGCCAGTGGGATGAGGATAGTGAAAAACTCAACACTGGATAAACATGTAGGACCAGGGGTAAAGGTAGTTGTGGACGCGGGTTCAACTCCCGCCGCCTCCATTATTTTTACTCATACTTTTTAGTATGTTACACATCTTCAGAGTTCAGGTGTGATCGCTTTTGTGATCGCTTCTGGCTTTTTATCCAAGATTGTAACACCATCCCTTAAATTGTCAGGTGCAAGGTGTGCATACCGTCTTGTCATCTCACCTGTCTTGTGTCCGAGCAGTCGTTGAACTCTATATAGATCAACACCGCCTTGGACAAGCCAGCTTGCAAAGGTATGCCTTAAATCATGGAATCTGAAGTCCTGTATACCTGCTTTCTTACATACCCTATGAAAGGCATGTTGCACAGTGGTTGCACTTATTCTGTTGCCTGTAGAGTTATGGAATACATACGGGCTGTTGATATGCCTTACCTTGTTTAATTCTATTAGCAGGTTTTTAACTGTGTCATTCATAGGCAACCCAAGCCGTTCGCCGTTCTTTGTGTGTTCAAGTATGATCACACCCCTGCTAAGATCAATCTGTGTCCATGTAAGGCTTAAGATATTATCCTGTCTCATACCAGTATTTACAGCAAGCAATACAATAGGCTTTAATCGCTCGTTACACGCCTGATATAGCTTTTCAAACTCCTCTGGAGTCAAATACCTGACTCTGGGCTGAGGTAACTTTTCCATGCTTACCTTTGTAAACGGATTGTCTTTTACCCATTCCCATTCTTTAATAGCAAGGTTAAAAGCGTGCTTACAGAACCCAAGCTCATGGTTGATGCTTTTAGGTGATGCACCTTCTTGCTCCCTTTTGACTTTATATCTTGCGATCTGATTAGGGGTTATCTGTGATAAGTATGTATCCCCGAACTCTGGTAACAGGTGCTTTAAAGATACTCCATCCCTTAATTTGCTTCTAACTGCCTTTTTGATTGCGTATTCTGTCATATACTTATCAGCCATGTCCTTAAACGTTTTTTTGTTGCCTTGCCCTTTGTCAAAATATCTGCCCTCTACAAGCTCCGTCTTTGTCTTCGCTTCAATCTCCTGTGCAAGCTTCTTGTTGCTTGTGCCTGTTGCTATTCTAACCAATCTGCCGTTATATCGTAGCTGTATCATCCACTTTTGACCTCGCTTTATCAAACCCATTTTTTTTCAACCCCCTTTCTTTTAGATTTGAGGTCTTGAAAGTGGTTAACTCCGTGCAAGGGTATACTACACCACCCGCACAAGAATTACAACCACTTTCTACCTTGTTACATGTGTTTATGTTGTTTACCATTGCGTTATGTTTATCCTGTAGCCTGCTATAGAAGGCAGTTTTTGATAGCTTATTTAAGGTTAAAATAAGCAATAGGTATTCACCTATGTATACCATAGAAATCATAGTTTTTTAGCCTCTGGATGTGCATTTATAGATGTAAAATTAAGTAAAATTTGAGCATCAGTGGTCTGCTTTTTGAAGCCATATTGCTTTGACAAAGACTTTAGCCGTTCCTTCTCTTTATCTGATACCTGCCTTTTCTTGCGTGCGTGTATAATCTTTGCAAGTGTATCCAGTAACTCAAGGTTATCCGCTTTGAATAAATATACGCCCTCACCATCACAGTCATGCAAGGTCTTTATACCATCAAGTCTTGATATTTTTTTATACCTGTATTGACCTATTACATAAACAGCAAGATGTTTGTCATCGTAACTGTAAATCTCACCAAACTTGCCTGCTATAATCTGATACATAATAGGAAAGCCTGGATCGGCACGGTCAAGCTCACCTGCATAGTTATAGCTTTCCTCAAAGCTAACTCTATAACGGTTTTGTAGCTTGGTTAGATCAATCATGTTTAAAATCTCACCTGTGATAAGAATTGCCTTGCATCCTGTTGAACGATTTTTAAATATACCATTGTTGTTAATATGCTTGAATGTCCGAGCAAGTCTTTGACTACTGGTAACGGCACGCCTTGAGATATGCAATTCACTGCAAATGAATGTCTGAACGTGTGAGGATGAATGGGCTTTGTTATGATGCCTGTTTTATTTGCTATGGCTCTTATTATTTGAAATGCTCTTTGCCGTGAGATATTAAATAGCTTATCTTGTATATTATAATTCAGGATGTAATTTAAAAGCTCATTTGATAGCCCTGCTGATATAGGTATAATCCTGTAAACAGGTTTGTTTTTCTTATTTCTTCGCTTCTCTGTTAGAACCTTAATTGATAGGTTGTAGCTGTCAATATCGCCCTTTGTGAGTTTTAACGCTTCTGTGATCCTACACCCTGTTTGCCATAACAAGTTTATAAGCAAATGATCCCGCTTGTTATCTTTACAAGCTTCAAGCATTGAATTGATCTCAACAGGTGTAAGGTAACCTGGAATGTCTTTGCTTTCATACCTTGCCATTGAAAGTTTTTGAACAACAGGTAGATTATCCATGTTTACAATTCCTATATGCTTTGTTAAATTTTATGATGTTAAATGTGTTCAAATTCATGTTTTTAACCCCTAAAAAGCCATGTTTACTTTACAAAATACCTACTTTTGTTAAACCCTCTTTGTTTAAAGAGAGAGGACAGGCATTTATTACCTGCCCTGTAAATTTGATCCCTTTCATTCAAGGTTGTCCTCTGGGTTGTCTTCGGGTTCATCGCCTTCAAAATAATCTTCAACAATCTCTGCAAGTAGATCATCCACGCTGACACCATCTCTGTCAGAGATCATCAAAAGCTCGCCGTACATTCCCTTTGGTAGTTTTGTTTCAATGTCTACCAGTTCCTTTTGTCTGATTTTTGCCATCTTAACTCACCTCCTTTTGTCTTATTGCTTTCTGGACAGCCTCTTTATGGGATAGACCGCCTTCAAATTCCATGACAGCTATGCGTTCCTCAAGTGCCTCAATCTCTGCCTCTGATAATTCTTTTAAAATAGATTCAGTCCACGATTTTTTAGTAATATAGACTTCATGATCCGATGATCCATTCCCAGCAAATGCAGTATTTAAGCTATTTTGCATTGGATCACCCCTATTTGATCCGATCTGATCCGATGATCCAAAAAATGTATAAGAATGGATCATTGGATCATTGTGGATCATTGGGCTGTGATCCGTTTTTTCATTATATTTTTTAACTACTTGTCCTATTTGGATCATCGGATCACCGATTCTATATGCATCTTTTTTATCAAAGATGATTTTAGGAGATGGTAAAGCTGATATAGGTTCGGGTATTTCTAACACTTTAATTGTCTGCTTGCTGCCTCTACCACTAATTTCAATAAACTCATGCTCCAATGCTGTTCTTACATATCGTTTTATCGTACCCGCAGATTTGTTAAGGGCTGTTTGTATTTCTTCACGTGTAGTTTTATCTTTTGCTACCTCTAAAAACCTTATTATATGATCACCCACAACGTTTACTGATTGGCTGATTAAATTCCGTAAGCTGTAAATCAATTCATAATCATCACGTGTTGCAAGGATGCAATTATCGTTTAGAAGAGGTCTCTGGTATTGGTGGAATAACGCAGACGCCCTGATCAATAACTTAACCTTTTTGAAGTCCCGTAAGTATCGCTCTTCCTTAGTAGAAAATAGGTTTGCAAGAGCCTTCTCAAAAGGTATCTCAACAGTTAAAGGCTTTATAAGGCTGTCGGCACACTGCCATACTTTAAAAACATCCTCGTTGTTAGTGCTGTCAAGTAAATAAACCTTGCGTGCTAACTGTTCGTCATGGGTAATCTCTATTTTTAACAAGCGTGTTTCCAGTTCCGGATCAAGATTTTGTTCAGTTGTAGTTGATAAAATAACAAGTCCTTTTGCGGATTTTTCAATATCCTTCGGCATAATACCAACTTTAGAGTTGCTTATCACCGTCCCAAGCTTTAGATTGCCCTCTGATAATGCTGTTCGTAAAAGATAAGAAGCGGATTTTGCACCATGCATTTCGTAAAAGGTAATAATTTTGTGATCCAGAGGCTTTTCTCGGTAGAGCAAGTATTGCTCAGATGTTCTTGTAAAGTCCTCACAATCAGGCGGATAAACTGTTTTTAATACGGTTTTAATAAGTTCAGACTTGCCAACAGATGACGTGCCTGTAACCGCTAAGGGTAAGCCCATGTCAAAATGTCTGGTGATAGTAGCTAATTTCAAGAGCAAAAGTTCGTTATCCCTCCCGATATATTTTGTATGGCAGGTGCTTAAATATTTGTTGATCAAATTAGGGTTTTTTAGAAGCTCAATAGCCTGTGCTTTTTCATCATCGGTATAGATAGGATTGGTATCCGTATCAGGAATCTGTTTTTCAAAATCGTGGAGTTCCTGCCATATAGATTTTGTAGACACATGAGCATTTTTTGCCAACGCTTTGATCCATTGTTCCCGCTCTACAGGACTTTGAATTTTGGATATTTGTTCTATCTGTTGCCGAATTTTCTTGTAAGAAACATCAGTCATGGTTTGCCCCCTGCTTGTCCTGATTCAAAAAATGTTCAAAAACTTTCTCAGGATCAAAACGGCGAAGCTTTTTTCCAATTTTCATTGAGGACATAGCTCTTTGTCCGTCGAACTTGGATCAGAAGCCCAGCGGTAACCACATTTTGAACAAATCATTTCAAGATCTACCGGGCTCATTTTTTTTCACTTTTAGAAAAAGATTTAGTAGCGTGGTTCGCTAAAACCTCTTTCTTTGCTCTTTCAAAGTTGCCAGATTTAAACCACTCTATGAGTTGATCTGCATCAAACCTGATACTTTTCCCGAAGCGAAGACATGGTATCAATCCATTCTCTATATTCCCATAAAACCACGATCTGCTCATGCCAGTGAGCTCCACTGCATCCCTTAATTTTATCAATTTCATATTCGTT
>JBMFUY010000112.1:0-7597 GCA_049966275.1 bacterium | reverse complement strand
GGACTTAAGCCTCCTTTATAACAAATCCCCCCTACCCCCCCTTGCTAAAAGGGGGGTAGGGGGGTACAGGTGGATCGTGGGGTTGAACGAATGAGCAAACTTTCCTATTGCATTTTTCGGGTTAAACATTTTGTTGATGTGATCTTCACCAAAGAGATTAAAGAGGTTAAAGGGATCAGAAAACTATTGTTGAAATGGGCTAAGATATTAGCTATAGCGATAAAAGAATCCCTGAAAAACAGAATAAATTTAAGGGCAGCATCATTAACATACGTAACGCTCGTTTCAATAGTACCTGTTTTTGCATTTGCTTTTTCAATCGGTAAAGGGCTTGGCTTTGGTGAGAAACTCAAAGTCTTTCTTATAAAGAAGGTTGCTGAAAGTACTTCTTTAAATTCAGACAACTCTGGATCCTGGGTTGCATCAGCACTTGAAAGGGTGTTTAACTACATAGACAAAACCAACTTTGAAACACTCGGTGTAATAGGCGTTGTAATGCTCGTATATCTGGTTATCCAGCTACTTGGCAGTATCGAGGCTACATTTAATGATATATGGTATGTAACCTCGCAAAGAAGCCTGAAGCGTAAATTCACTGATTATATCAGCGTGGTGGTGATATTCCCGTTTTTTGTACTTATTGCATCCGCATCTACTGCTGCACTTGCAAGTCATAAAGTTATACAACTATTACTGGGTATGGGAAGCATAGGCTCAATGATAAAAATAGCCATTGGTTATTCTTCTTACATTTTTCTCTGGATAGCTTTCTCTGCATTGTACTTATTCATGCCCAATACAAAGGTAAAATTAGGATCAGCTATCGTATCAGGTATCATAGGAGGTACTCTCTGGGAGGTTATTCAATGGCTTTATTTTCATTTTCAGATCGGGCTCTCGAAATACAATGTGATATATTCAACAATGGCAGCACTACCGGCTTTTTTGATCTGGCTTTACATATCATGGGAGATCCTGCTATTTGGTGCTGAAATCTCCTTTGCCCATCAAATGGTAGATAAATACAGAATCATTGACAGTATGAAAATGCTTAAGAGAAAAACCGCAGAGCTCATAGGTTTATCCATTATTTTAAGGATCGCAAAAAACTTCATAGATGGTAAAAAGCCCATCACGATAAAACAGCTATCCGATTCCCTTGGATTAAAATATGATGTTATTGAGCCTGTTATTAATTTGCTAAAAGAAAAAGAGATCATCTATGAAATAAAAAATCATGAACCCGTATTTCTTCTTGCATTATCACCAGGCAAACTTTCTGCCCTGGATGTTATAAATGCTGTATCAGACAGCTCTGATCAGGATATTGATCTAAACCACATTGATCCGGTAGCTTATGACTTCTGTACAAAACTGACAGGAACACTCCAGGAACAGTATCATCGCTACACTATTGCAGATCTCTTAAATTCAACAAATTGAAGATGATAAATGGGTAAACCCAACAGCAGTTATTCAATACAATAACAGCCATAAACTGGTTTAGCGTACCACGGCAACACATTATCCTTTGCACCTGTTGTTATAACCTATATCCTGAATTCCCATGCACAATGGTATCCCAAACCAGTAATGTCGTCAGGAGGACATTTGATAACACTCGTTTGTATACGCTCATCTATTGTTCTGGCAAAATAACTATACTCAATAATCCCAACACTTTTGCATGGAAAAAATGGAAGTTTTTTTCGCTGCCTCGCCGATTGAACTCTACACGTAGTCATCTTCAATATAAGTGTGTTTCTGTCGGACATCTCTATTACCTGTTCATTAATTCTTCTATACATTCTGAAATTTAACGCCTTTTCCAACCCGCTCAATCCACTGTTGGGTGGCAAATTCAATCTTTCCATAATCCTTTTAGCCTCGATCACTGTAAAATCCTTCCATGCCTCTTCATCCAATTTTATTGCAGTATCAATACCAAAATGCCGTTCTACTGCCTGAAACCACAAACCATCGTGTGCAAGCCAATTTTTTGCTTCATCCTCTATAATCTTTATTAGTTCTTCTTTGCTGAGCAAATCTAATTCACTATACTTGGACATACCAATTACTCCTTATATTTTATTTGCATTTCTATAGTATTATTACTCTTTGTTTGGATAAATATAAGTCAATCTTTTTACTATGAATGTAGTAAATAGTAGCTCATGTTTTGATAGATGCAGAAAAACTCTGTTTTTTTTCTATTTACCCTTCAACACCTCTGATTCTTTGTATTCAAACTCCCCTTTTATCCCCTTTTCTCGCAAACCACGATCGTACGCTTTAAGGTCTTTGCGAATGATCTTAGCGCTTATTGTTTTGGGAAAAGTCTTCATAAATTCTATAACCCTTGGCCGTTTGTATGGTGCCATGTGTTCTTTTATAAAGCTAAATATGTCGTATGCTAATTCTTTTGATGGACTAAAATTGGGCTTCAAAACTATAAATGCTTTTGGTACAATTCTGTCCCGTTCATCTACAGTTGGTACAACGCTTACCTCAAGGATTGCAGGGTGTACTATAAGTTCACTCTCTATCTCAAACGGGCTAATCCTGTAATCCAGGCTCTTAAATACATCATCAATCCTGCCTACAAAGTAGAAGTACCCAGCTTCATCCCTGAATGCTACGTCACCTGTCAGGTAATAACCGTTTCTAAAAATTTCTTTGTTTTTTTGTGGATCATCCAGACCAAGCATCAGCCCTGATGGTTTAACAGGACGGGTGAGTACTGCAAGTTGTCCATCCTCTCCTGGTCTAACCTCTTTCAAGGCATCATCAACCAATGTTAAATCATAGCCAGGTGCAACCTTACCGAATGAACCTTCTTTTATTTTTTCACCTCTAAAGTTAGCTATCATTGCTGTGCTTTCTGTTTGTCCATATCCCTCTCTCAGGGTAAGCCCTAATTTCTCTTTTACTTTTTTTATAATCTCTGGATTAAGAGGTTCACCAGCACTTACAGCCTCTCTTAATACAAACCTGTACTTATTTAAATCTTCTATAAGAAATAGCTTCCATACACTTAATGGCGCACATAGTGTTGTAATCTTATATTTCTCTATCATGGATAGAACATTTGCTGCGTTGAATTGTTTATACTGATATGTAAAAATAGTACTCTGTGCATTCCATGGAGCGTATAAACTGCTCCAGGCATGTTTTGCCCAACCAGGCGCACTTATATTGTAATGCGTATCTCCTTTCTTACAACCGATCCAGTACATTGTTGTAAGATGACCGATTGGGTATTGATGTGTATGGATAACCAGTTTTGGTTTTGCAGTTGTACCGGATGTAAAAAATAAAAACAACTCATCTGATGTAAGGGTCTCATGTGAAGGAGTGTATTCTTCTTTATACTTGCTTGTCTCTCTGTAGCTTATAGTCCCTGGCATTGCAGGGACCGGTTCTCTGGACTCACCCTTATATACGTCTTCTACATTTATGATATTGGTTAATAGGCTTAATGCATCTTTTGCCTTTATAGCCCTTTCCATGTACTGTTCATTTATAAAAAGGAATTTTATATTACCCCTGTTTATTCTGTCTGCTATATCCTCTGGTGGAAGCATGGTGGCAGCAGGAATAATAGCGCCTCCAGCCTTCATTATGCCCAATATGATCTCATATAGCTCAATTGAGTTGTCCATCATTAACATTGCACGATCACCTTTTTTCATTCCGAGCTCTTTAAAGAAATTGGCTGCCTGGTTTGATCTCCGCCTCATTTGTTCAAAAGTTACTTTTTTTTCGAAGCCATGCTCTTCAGCAAAGATCAAAGCGTATTCATGATTGTCTTTTGCGATAGAATCAAAATAGTCTATTGCCCAATTAAACTTTGTTATAGATGGCCAATTAAATGTTTTCTTTGCTGTGTTATAATCTGGATCACCAAGTAAGAAATCTCTCAGAGATATAAATTGTTTTACCTCGTCTCTCATAATGCCCTCCTTTTCTTTTATTGTAAAAAAAATATGGCTTAAAAGTCAATGAACCAACCAGGTCTTTGGTGCAATTTTAACTGACTGAATATTTGTAGATTTATCAAAATCTCTAATAAAGCTTGCACGCGTAAAGACTGCCCCCCTTTACCCGGCACATATTTGAGAAAGGAGGGGTGGGAAATGCTGAGCCTGTGAGCAGGGGCTAATAGCGTAATAAAGGCTCTATCTTGGTTTTTCTTGAAATCATTATGTATCACTTACTATATTTAAACCATGAATCTCATAACACGCATAAATGCCTTAGAAAGGTTTGGTATAAAGCCAGGTCTTGAACGTATAAAGACATTGTTAACACATCTCAATCACCCGGAATCAGCTTACAGAACAATCCTTGTTGCAGGCACAAACGGTAAAGGTTCAACATGTGCAATGATTGAGTCCATATTACGCGTAAGTGGATATAAAACAGGTTTATATACATCACCACACCTTGTTTATCTGAATGAAAGGATAAAAGTAGATCAGGAAATGATAGACGACAATTCATTAAATGGTATAGCAGATACGCTATTTAAAATAATAGAAAAAGATCCTGAATTATCAGATACAACCTATTTTGAATTTCTTACGGGTATGGCTCTTCTGTATTTTAGTTATAAAAAGATAGATGTTGCTGTGCTTGAGGTTGGTATGGGTGGCAGGTTTGATGCAACAAACGCAGTAAATCCTGATATCTCTATTGTGACCAATATTGCATTAGACCACCAGCAATACCTTGGAGATACTGTGGAAAAGATAGCCCTTGAAAAGGCTGGTATCATAAGAGAGCATAAGCCATTCATTACAACAGATGTAAATCCTGAATCAAGGCACGTGCTTGAACAGGAAGCTAATCGCAAAAATGCTATTCTCTATGGCATAAACCATGATTTCTTTGTTTCAGGTGATGAATCAAACATGGCATTCAGAAACAACACACATAGTATCTCCAATCTGACGCTGTCTTTAAAAGGCAGGCATCAATTACTCAACGCAGGTGCTGCAATCCAGGCAGTACTTTTAATAGATAACTCAGGTTCAAAGGTTCAGGAGCATACAATAAGAAAAGGTCTATCAAATACATTCTGGCCTGGCAGGTTTGAAATAATAAAAAGGCATCCAGATGTAATACTGGATTCAGCACATAACCCTGCTGGTATTCGTGCACTTGTTCAAACTATTAAGGATTATTATTTAACAGGCTCACATGGCTCATGTCTTAAGGATGGTTTTTTAACCACTGTGTTTGCAGTATCAAGAGATAAGGACTGGCGTGCAATGGTATCCATGCTTATTGAGGTTTCAAACGCCTTTATACTCACCTGTTATGAAGGAGAAAGAAGTGCACAGCCAGAATCTATTGCTGATTTTATCAGCTCCACAAACAATGGTTTAAAACATATAGAAGTTATTAAATCTTCAGGACTTGCAATAAAGCACGCTATTGATATAACACCAACCAATGGGCTGATCGTTGTTACAGGTTCTATATTCCTCATCGGTGAAATAAAAAGGAGGCATGGTTATGATTTATAATGGCATACACATAGATAACATACTTGAAGATGCCTTAAGAACAGGAGCAACCTTTGCTGAGCTATTCTTTGAGGAAACAACCTTTTCAAATATAAGGGTGGAATCCGGAAAGATAGACATGGCTGTTGTGGGAACTGATCGCGGCATAGGTTTAAGACTATTCCATGATGGTATTGTTTACTATGCATCCACAACAGATATAACAGATGAAAAGATAATAAGGCTATTAAAGGTGTTATCTGCTTATTTTAACAAACAGAATACTGGTAAAGCTTTAATTATCCCGGAGCCTTCAAGGGCTATTACAGGTGTGGTTAAACATCCCCTTGGCGTGAATCTGGCAAGAAAGGCTGATATTCTACTTGAAGCACAGAACGAAGCTTACAGAACGAGCAGTCAGATCGTTCAGGTTCAGGCTGGTTACATGGACAGTGTTAGAAGAATAGGTGTTTTTTCAACCAACAGTGTCAGTGTTGAGGATGAACAGATAAGAACAACCGTAAGTTTTAATGTAATACTTGAAAAGGATGGGAAATTACACACAGGGTATGAATCTCTTGGTGGTACAATTGGTATGGAGCTTTTTAACAACAATGCACATTTAACAACCGTTAAAACCGCTGTAAACAGGGCTATAAAGATGAGTAATAGTATGTCTATAAAGGGGGGAAAAATGACTGTTGTCTTATCAAGTGAGGCAGGCGGCACCATGATACACGAAGCAGTGGGACACGGGCTTGAAGCAGACCATGTGTACAAAGGACTTTCAGTTTATACCGGTAAGCTAAATCAGCAGGTTGCTTCACATCTTATCACTGTTGTGGATGATCCAACCATGCCGGGTATGAGGGGATCATTCAACTACGATGATGAAGGTACAAAAGCAAAGCGCAATATTGTTATAGAAAATGGCGTGTTAAAAAATTATCTGTTTGATCTCAAGTATGCAACAGAGCATAACATGCAACCTACAGGTAATGGTAGGAGAGAGTCTTTTAGATACCCTCCCATACCAAGGATGACCAACACACTTATACTCAGTGGTGAGGATGATCCGGATTCAATTATATCCGAGGTGGATGAAGGATTGCTGGTACTTAAGATGGGTGGAGGGGAAGTCAATACAGCAACAGGGGATTTTATATTTGAGATTACAGAAGGACATATCATAGAACATGGTAAAATAGGACCACCTGTTGAAGGCGTAACCCTGCTTGGCAATGGACCAACAGTGCTTAAAGAAATAGACAGGGTTGGTAATGACATGGGCTATGGGATTGGCACATGTGGTAAAGACAATCAGGGTGTGCCTGTTGCTGATGGACAGCCCACACTCAGGATCCCGCAAATCATCGTTGGTGGTAAAAAATAATTCCGCACTTACCCAGTCGGCTTTTCAGATTATATGTTTCAGTTAAGTTCTGCAAGGGCTTTTGCTGAGGCAATACGCACTTCTGGTTCTGGATGGGATAAAAGTACGATAAGAGGCTTTTCAGCCCTTGGATCTTTTAATTTTCCTATTGCAAAAATAGCAGATGTTACAATAGAAATATCCCTTTCCTTGAGTAACTGCAACAGTTGAGGTAGATAAGAAATATTACCTATATTACCTATTGCTCTGATAGCCTCTGTCCTAACTACCTGATCCGGATCTGACATATGCTTTGCAATAACTTCAGCATACTTAAGTGCCTTTTTTTCACCCATTATACGAATAGCATGTGCCCTTACCTTTGGCTCTTTGTCTGCTGTAGCCATTGCAAGATACTCAAGTGCTTTTTCATCATCAATACTGGCAAGTGCAAAAACAGCTCGTGACCTTGCCAGAACATCCTCGCTTGATAAAGCCTCTGCGTATCTGTTGACCTCATTTTTTGCACTTATCTTTTCTATTGCATCAGATGCAGCCTGTCTGACCTGCTCATCAGGGTCTTTTAAAAGTACTTTTAAAGCCTCTATCCTATCCTTCAACATAACCTATCACCTGGATATTAACCCGAAAAATGCAATAGGAAAGTTTGCTCATTCGTTCAACCCTGCGATCCACCTAAGATACAAAGACTTTT
>JBMFUY010000111.1:0-7629 GCA_049966275.1 bacterium | reverse complement strand
CCCTTCCCTTCGGGTGGGTACCCCATCACTCATTACACAAACTTCCCTATTTCGCAAATGCATTTTTTGGGTTAACCAATTCTGCACTGGTATCATAGACACAAATTCGTTGTCAATAGTATTGAACATGCAAATATATTGCTTCTTAAATTCTTATAGTCTTTGGAAGTACTTAAATATTTTGAACATAAAAAAATTGTCAGGCGTTCTTGACAAACAATCTTATATTTATGTTAATGTTATGCTTAAGAAAAGAGGAGAACTAAATGCTCAACAGACCACGTTCAAAAAAATTTTATGAGAAGGCTAAAACGCTTATGCCCGGTGGGGTAAACAGTCCTGTCAGGGCTTTCAAAGCAGTAGGAGATGATCCAATTGTAGTTACACGGGCAAAAGGGGATAGGCTTTATGATGTTGATGGCAAAAAGTATATAGATTACTGTATGTCATGGGGACCACTTATACTCGGGCATGGTAATATAAAGGTGCTAAATGCTATACGAAAGGCTTTGAGAAACGGCACAAGCTTCGGAACATTATGCCCTTTAGAAGTGAGATTAGCTGAACTTATAACAAATGCATATCCATCTTTGGAACTTATCAGAATGGTGAATTCCGGTACAGAAGCAACAATGAGTGCTGTAAGGGTTGCACGTGCGTTCACCAAAAGAGATAAGATCGTAAAGTTTGAGGGCGGTTATCATGGGCATTCGGATCAATTCCTTATCAAGGCTGGTTCTGGTTTAACAACATTGGGTACGCCATCAAGCCCTGGTGTACCGGATACGTTTGCAGCAAATACCTTAACGCTTCCATATAACAATATAGATGCCTTTAAAAGGCTTTTGAATGAAAGAGCAAAGGAGATTTCAGCTGTTATAATAGAGCCTGTTGCTGGCAATATGGGGGTTGTGTTACCATTGCCTGGTTTTCTTGAAACAGTAAGAGAACTTACACAAAAATACGAGATAGTTCTAATATTTGATGAAGTAATAACAGGATTCAGGGTGTCTTTTTCAGGCGCTCAGGGTTTATTTAATATAAAACCAGATATGACAACACTTGGAAAGATCATAGGAGGTGGATTGCCAGTAGGCGCGTATGGAGGGAGAGAAGATATTATGAAGCTCATTTCACCAGAGGGACCAGTTTATCAGGCAGGAACATTATCAGGTAATCCTGTGGCAATGGCAGCTGGTATAGCTACAATAAAAGAGATAAAATCCAATCCTTCGTTTTATGAAGAACTCGATAAAAAAACACAGCATCTTGTATCAGGTTTGAAGGATGCTGCAAAACTCGCGGGTAAGAAGATCATAATAAATTCTATTGGTTCAATGTATACTCCATTTTTTACAGAAAAACCTGTTACAGATCTTGAATCAGCTATGAGATCCGATACAAGATTATATGCTAAATTCTTCCATTTAATGTTTGAAAGTGGGGTTTATCTGCCACCTTCTCAGTTTGAAGCGCACTTTGTTTCGTCATCCCACACCCTGCATGATATAGATAGAACAATAAAATTTGCATACAGCGCCTTTAAAAGCTTATAAAAAAATGTGATATATATAACTAATATGTGCTTTACTGTTCAGTCTTATGGACCACAACCCTGTTTCTGCCCTGTTTTTTAGCGGTATAAAGAGCCTGGTCAGCATACTTGATGAATGCATCTATGTTTTTTATGTCATTATCAGGCAGGCATGCGATCCCTATAGAAATGGTTATTGTTTTTATTTTAGAACAAATATCAGAAAGATCCTGTTCTCTGATATCAGCAAGGCTTCTATTTGCAACGCTCATTGCACCATTTATATCTGTCTCAGGTAAAAGAATAACAAACTCCTCACCCCCATAGCGTGCACAGATGTCTATTTTACGTAAATTTGTTTTTAAAATCCTTGCAACAATCGTCAGAACCTTATCACCTGTTAAATGCCCACATTCATCGTTTACTGATTTAAAGAAGTCAATATCAATAATAAGAAGCGAAAGGGCTCTGTTGTATCTTTTTGATCGTTCAAACTCCTTTTCAAGAATGCTGAAGAAGTATCGTCTATTATAAAGGTCTGTTAGGGGATCTGTATTGGAGAGTGTTTCAAGCTTTTCATTTAAATGTTTAAGTTCATCCTGTAGTAGCTTTATTCTTAAATGAGCCTTTACACGCGCAACCAACTCCAATGGATTGAATGGTTTTAACACATAATCCTGTGCCCCTTCTTCAAGACCGCGGATCTTATCGTTCAGGTCATCCCTGCCTGTAACTATCAAAACTGGAATATTATCATAGTCCTGTCGTGCTTTCTTAAGACGGAGAAATTTAAAACCATCGAAATCAGGCATTACCAGGTCGCAGATAATTAGATCCGGGGGATTAGCAAGCATGGATTTGAATCCTTTAAGCCCATCTGATGCTTCATAGAATGCATCAAAAAGACCGGTTTTTTCCAGCAGGTTTTTTATCTCAATACGTTCATACTCAGAATCATCAATTATTAAAACGCTATGTACCATATATCACCATTTATAAAAAATGTGCAATTTTTATACCATAAAACCATAGCAATAACTATTTGAAAATTATAGAGTTTTATTGTATTGAACGATATTTAGCATTTATTGTGTTATAATGTCAACATTTTTGTCACACGAGTGTTGAATTTTAAACTCTGAGTTTTTTTAGCCTTAATGAATTGGTTACAACAGAAACAGAGCTAAAAGCCATTGCAAGGGCTGCGATTGCAGGATTTAATAGAATGTGGAATGAAGGGTATAGTATGCCACCAGCAACAGGGATGGCTATAATGTTGTAAAAAAATGCCCAGAAAAGGTTTTGTTTTATAGTTCTCATAGTACCTTTTGCAAGTCTCACCATCTTATTTATTGCTGATAATTCGCTACTGATAATTGTTATATCTGCTGTTTCAATAGCTATATCAGTACCAGAGCCCATTGCTATTCCTAAATCTGCAGTTGCTAAAGCAGGAGCATCGTTTATACCATCTCCTATCATTCCTACCCTGTCACCATTCTGTTGGTAAGATTTCACAACGTCTGCTTTTCCTGCAGGTAAAACATTTGCATGCACATCATCTATGCCAAGCCTTTTTGCTATTGCTGATGCAGTATTGTGATTATCACCTGTCACCATTGTAACCTTAATGCCCTGTTTTTTTAGCTCATCTATTGTAGCTCTGGCATCCTTTCTTGGTATGTCCTGCAGTCCGATAATACCACAGAGTTTATCATTAACTTTTATCATAAGTACTGTTTTACCTTCTAACGTGAGTTCCTTACCTATATCATTCTCTGATTTTGTTATAGTTATAAATTTATTATCAATCCTGCCAGATACACCTTTACCTGTTTGTGATTTAAATTCATCAACCCTTTTTATTTTTATATTTTTCTCCTGAGCGTATTTTACAATTGTTTGGGCAATCGGATGTTCTGAAAGAGATTCTAATGATGCAGTATAGGACAATAGAGTATCATGATTTGTATCTATTGGTATAACATCTGTTATTATGGGTTTTCCCTGGGTGAGTGTTCCAGTTTTGTCAAATATCAGTCTTGTAATACCATAAGTCTTTTCAAGGCTTTCACCACCTTTAAACAGTATACCATGTTGTGCTCCTTTCCCAACCCCCACTATCACAGCAGTAGGCGTTGCCAGACCCAATGCACAGGGGCATGCTATAATAAGTACGGATACAAGGTTTGTAATCGCAAACGAAACCTGATGTTGAGGACTAAAAACATACCATGCAATAGCTGTAAGTATGGATAAGCTTATAACGACTGGAACAAAATAACTCGCGACCCTGTCTGCAAGTCTTTCTATAGGAGCTTTAGAACCCTGTGCCTCAGTTACAAGTTTAATTATCTGAGACAGTACAGTATCGCCTCCCACCTTTGTAGCTCTCATCAAAAAACTACCTGAGGTATTAATGGTTCCGGCAAATACCTCGTCATCTTTTCCTTTTTCAGCAGGTGTGCTTTCACCGGTTAACATGGATTCATCCAGTGTTGAATTACCCTCAATGATGATCCCATCAACAGGTACCCTATCACCTGGTTTTATGCGTAAAACATCTTCAGGTTTTACATCCTCTATCTTCACCTCTATTTCCTGTCCATCTTTTATGAGCCTTGCATTCTGAGGCTTTAATGCGATTAATGATTTTATTGCATCTGTAGTTCTACTTTTTGCATTAGCCTCAAGTAGTCTACCTAACAGGATAAGTGCGATTATCCATGCGGTTGTATCAAAATAAACATGTGTTGCATGTGGAATGGAGAACAGTGTAACAACAGTGCTGTAAATATATGCAACTGATGTACCAAGTGCTATCAGCGTGTCCATGTTTGTAGAGAAGTGTTTTGCCTCTGCATATGCACCCTTAAAAAACTGACTGCCTGCCCAGAATAATACAGGTGTTGTGAGGAAAAGCATTATATAGTTTATAACAGTATCATATCTTGCAGGGATACCTCTTAATAGAGGTAGCATGTCTCTCATCCCTAAAAGCATTGTGATAACAGCTACAGCAAAACTGAATACAAACTTTATCTTTAGTATTTTTAATGTAGAAAGTCTTTGTTCTGTCTCTTTATCAGTATTATCTGCGCCTTCTATTACTTTATATGCGCCTGCAGATGCAACAGCTGACTTAAAGTCATCTATATCAACCATACCGGGATCGTACTTTACAATAGCCTTTTCTGTGCCAAAGTTTACATTAACCAAAGATACACCCTCAAGCTTTGACAGAGATTTCTCAATTTTTACCACGCATGACGCGCATGACATGCCTTCTATTGGGAGGATTATTGTTTTGATCGTATTGGTTTGTTTTCTATCTTTGTGCACGGGTATTTCAATGTGTTGGGTGACTGGATTGAGAAATCTTTCTGGATCCTTCTTAAACCTCTCAGCACAGGATTCAGAACAAAAATAGTACGTTACACCTTTGTATGTGTACGAACCGACTGCCTCTGTTTCCTCAACCATCATTTCACATACTGGATCTTTATGTTCTGTCATATTAATCTTTCTCTCTTTTGTTAATCATACTGCATATGTTTCCGCATTCGCAATTATCACATTCAAGCTGGATTGTGGTATGCTCAACATTGAATTCCTCTTTCATTATATGTCTGATCTGCTCCACAATCAAAGTTCCTTCACTGATCATTTTATCATCTATTAAAACATGGGAGCTCATGGCATACATTCCTGATGTAATTGCCCAGATATGCAGATCATGTATATCCTTCACGCCCTTTATGTCTAATAATGCCCTGCTTACAGTTTCAGGGTCAATACTTGATGGTGCATATTCAAGCAGAATAGAGCTTGCGTCTGAAATGATACCTATAGCTCCTTTTATTATTATCCCACCTATAATAATACTTATGATAGGGTCAATAAAGTACCAATGTTTCCATAAAATCAACACACCACCTATTATCACACCCAAAGAAGATATTGTGTCTCCAAGCATGTGAAAAAAAGCACTGTGTACGTTAAGGTTGTGTGTATGGGCATCCTTCAGTACATATATACCTATTAAATTGGCTGCAAGTCCTATTCCAGCTATTATAAGCATGAGTAAGCCATTTATTTCAGGTGGTGTGAAAATACGTTTGTATGCCTCATAAAATATAGCCAGGGATAGGATAAGAAGAAGTGTACCATTTGTCAGTGCAGCCATAACCTCCATACGGTGATACCCATACGTTTTCTTTGCATTTGGAGGCTTTTTAGCCATACTTAATGCAAACAGGCTTAAACCAATAGCAAAAACATCTATAAACATATGTCCTGCATCCCCAAGTAATGCAAGACTATTACTTAAGAACCCACCTATGATCTCTGCAACCATTATTAAAACAGTTGTTGCAAGGGCTATTATTAGTCCCTGAGAACCTGAAATTTTATGTTCGTGTGTATGCCCATTCATATAGCCCATACTTATAACTTAATACCACCCTTTTTATTTTTATACCTGGTTGTACTGTCAGTCTATTTTTTCTGAATATGTTCAATTGCCTTTGTTATCCTTTTTATTACCTTTTCTTTCCCCAGGATCTCCATGATCTCAAACAATCCCGGGCTTACAGTTCTTCCAGTAACTGCAAGCCTTAGTGGTTGAGCCACATCTCCCAATTTTAAACCAGAAGCAGAGGCGTATTCTTTTATAACCGCTTCAATGTTGTTTTTGGAGAAATCCTGTACTTCGGATAGCTTTGATTTTATCTTCTCAAGATGGATTATATTTTCGGATTTAAAAAGTTTCTTTTCAGCATTTTCATCGTACTCAATGTCATCCTTAAAATAGTAATCCATCATATCAACAAGCTCAACCAGTGTTCTTGAACGGAGCTTTGTTTCATCAATTAGCTTTAAAAAATTCTGATCCTTATTATATATCCAGCCTCTTGAGGCTAAAAATGGAGCTATCAGTTCAAGCAGCTGTTCCGCGGTCTTAGCCCTTATATATGTTGCATTAAGCCAGAGTAGCTTTTCCGGGTTGAACACTGCAGCAGATTTTGAGATGTTATCAAAAGAAAAGTTGTCTATCATCTCCTGCATTGTGAAGATCTCTTTATCTCCAAAAGACCAACCGAGCCTTACAAGATAGTTTACCAGAGCCTCAGGAAGATAGCCTTCTTCTTTGTATGCCTCCACAGCAGTTGCACCGTGTCTTTTAGAAAGCCTTGCTCTGTCAGTTCCATGTATTAAAGGTATATGGGCAAACTGAGGGATGGGATAGTTAAATGCATTGTAGAGAAATATTTGCTTGGGTGTATTGTTTAAATGATCATCGCCTCTGATAACATGTGTTATCCTCATATCAACATCGTCCACAACAACCACGAAGTTGTATGTAGGACTACCATCACTCCTCAGGATAATAAAATCTTCAATTTCTTCATTCTGAAAAACAATGTTTCCCTTTACAATATCCTGAACAATTGTTGTCCCATATAACGGGGATTTAAACCTTATAACAAAAGGTTTGTCAGCAGGTTGATCCTTTCTGTCACGGCATGTTCTGTCGTATATAGGCTTCCTCTTTTCTGCAAGGGCTTTTTTCCTTTTCATCTCAAGTTCTTCTGGCGTACAGTAGCACCTGTATGCCTTACCTTCCTTTAATAACTGTTCTGCGTGCTGCCTGTATAATTCTGTTCTTTGAGATTGATAAAAGGGTCCTTCGTCCCAGTGCAGTCCAAGCCATGTTAGACCATTTAGAATGGCATCAACAGATTCCTGGGTTGAACGTTCTTTGTCAGTATCTTCTATTCTTAAAATAAATTTACCATTGTTATGTTTTGCAAACAGATAGTTGAATAAAGCTGTCCGTGCACCACCTATATGAAGGTACCCGGTTGGACTTGGTGCGAATCTAACCCTGATTTCTTTTTCCATTTTAACTCCTTGTAATTAAATTGTGTGCTTGTTTTTACGCTTATAAAAATTCGTTTTTCTTTTATGTGCATAACACCAATAATTAAAAAATTGCAACAGGACAAATCAATGCATTACCCGAAAAATGCATTTGCGAAATAGGGAAGTTTGTGTAATGAGTGATAACCCCGCGTCAAATATAGGTATTCTTC
>JBMFUY010000110.1:0-7663 GCA_049966275.1 bacterium | reverse complement strand
ATCACATTCCGTTTCTTTTTTTCTAATATTCGAAGAATACCCATATTTGACGCGTGACCCTTCCCTTCGGGTGGGTATCCCATCACTCATTACACAAACTTCCCTATTCCGCAAACACATTTTTCGGGTTAATAATAAGCAAAACTGTCCACAAAATAGGTGTTATCTTCCTTTGAATATCGTGGGTCGCTTTTCCATAAAGGCTACCCCTGCTTCCTTAAAATCCTCTGTGGAACCACACGCAGATATCCCTTCTCGCTCAAGCTCAAGTATGCGTTCAATGGGCCCTGGATATGTGTTCTGCATGGATCGTTTTGCATACGCATAGGCAACAGTTGGACCATGGGCAATGGTTTGAGCAAAAGATATTGTTTGTTCCATGAATGTGGCATCATCAAACACCCTATTGATAAGCCCTATCTCAAGTGCCTGTTCAGCGCTGATATCCGGATTCAACATAATATACTCCATTGCCCTTTTAGGACCAACATGGTGTGCAAGCAGCGCGGTTGCACCTCCGTCAGGCGCAAGGGCTATTCTTGTGTATGCCAGGTTGAACCTTGAGGATTTTGCCGCGGTTATTAAATCACAGGCAAGGGCAATACTTACCCCTGCACCTGCGGCAACACCGTTCAAACCAGCAATGATAGGTTTGTGCATCATCATAATAGTATTGATGATCCCGTTAAGGTAAACTGTGAGTTCTTTAAAAAATTTTCCTTTTGGATCTTCACTCGCAAGCATAGCCTTAACATCGCCGCCACTTGAGAATGCCTTTCCATTCCCGGTAAGCAAGATCGCCCTAACATCTTTGTCATATTCTGCATCTATAAGTGCCTTCAACAAAGCATTACCAAGCTCAACATTTATTGCGTTCATTGCGTCCTGCCTGTTCATAACAATGATACAGAGCGCATCCTTTTTGCTGTATTCTACTATCCTCATATCTCCTCCTTTGAAAAGGATTATAGCATGCAGGTTAAAGGTATCAAGCTCGTGTGAAAGTTCACAACATATTGGACTGAACAATTTACGTTTAGCCTTTATTCTTAAAATAGGCAAAAATGTCTGAACCTTTGCTGGTTGTTACTTTTGGTTCAAATCTACGTCAAACTTTATATTGAAGTATTTTGTTATTTAGCTATAATTTAAAGAAACCAGTTGAGAGGTTACTATGAATAAAAAATTATTTTTGGTAGTGTTAATCTCCTTTTTATTTTTGGGTTTTCTATCTCCGCAAAAAGCTAAGGCAGATACTACTGTAAGTTTTAGCATATTTTATTCGTCATTATCTCCGTATGGACATTGGGTTTTTATTCAGCCGTATGGCTATGTTTGGTATCCTGTAAATGTAGAATATGGGTGGATGCCTTATGTTAATGGATACTGGATCTGGTCAGATTATGGCTGGACATGGGTGTCTTATGAAGCATGGGGTTGGGCAACATATCACTATGGGAGATGGATCTTTGATGGTTACTATGGATGGCTCTGGATACCTGGTACTGTCTGGGGACCAGCCTGGGTGGTCTGGTATCGTGGATCGGACTATATTGGGTGGGCACCACGTCCTCCAAGACAAAGGTTTTTCAGTGAGATTGGTATACCAGAAGCGCATTACAATACATATATTCCACCACAACGTTGCGTTTTTGTGAGAACCAACAATTTCTTAAGTAAGCATGTTAACACGGTTATGATACCACGTTTTCGGAATGCTGAGATAATAAGAACCACCACCCCAATAACTGAAATAAAGATTTCGCACGGACGGGTATTCAACGAGGGTCCTGGAAGGGGTTTTGTAGAAAGATACACGAGAACAAAGGTGGAGAGATTTAATATTGTTCCACGTAACATAAATTCAGAAGAGGTTGTGCATAATCCAGATCGGATCAACACTGTACAGAGGCGTGTATACTATGTTTACAGACCAGTCATAATTAGAAGGGCAGGAGAAGCACCCGGGACTGTTTACATGCGTGGACGTGAACCAGCAAGAACCAACAACAGACATTTTGAGGGACAACCAGGCCATAGGAACCAACAGGAATATATACAATATCAAAATAGAGGCATTCCAGAACGCAATACACCATCAGGACCAGTATACAATAATTTTGAAGGCGGTGGAGCTAATAGGAGGGGAATAGGCAGGGGCAGAGCTCATAACCCTGATAATGATAACAATTAAGAGAATACTGTGAGAAGATTGTACCCGCTCAACATTATACTGTTTTCAATTTTTATTGTTTCGTGTGCACAACCAGCAACACAGAATATTATCAGCCCAATTTCATACACCTTTCCTGCAGGCGTTGTTGCACCTGATGCGATTGCAATAGATGTATCAGGAAACATCTGGGTACTCGGTCAGGCTGGTGATGTGGCAGAAATTAATCCAGCAGGCACAATCATTACTACATACTCTTTACCTTCTGGTAACGGAGGACTCACGAGTTATGCAGGTATTGCAATCGCTGCCTCCGGCAATATATGGGCTGTAAACTATGCTGGCGGATTTGTTGCAAGGTTAGTTCCATACACAAATACAGTACAAACATACTCAACAGGCTTTGGTCCTTATGGTGTTGCAATAGATAACTCAGGCAATATCTGGGTGGGCGACACTGGTACAGGTTCCACTCCATATAGCTCCATAACAGAATTGGTGGGTTCAAACCTATACTACTCTTCTTATGGCAATACTGTGAGCCAAGACTGTGTTGAATCAGTTGCTATTGATGGGCTAGGATACACATGGCTTTCTGGATGTGGTTCTGTGTATATTTTAGATACCTCGGCTAAAGTTACAGGTAGTTATACGTTTAGCAGTGGTGGTCCGGGAAATATCGCAATAGATCAAAATGAAAATGCATGGGTCGTGGATACGAATGCACTGTACTTATTAAGCCCGCCTAATAATCCAGTGTTGATGTATGCAGATAACCGTTCAATTTTTCAGGGTATTGCTATTGATCGTGCTGGCAATGTCTGGGTTACTGATGCTGCAAATGCAAATCTATTTGAGTTCAACCCTTCAGGTACAACACTCAACATATTTAGCACAGGTAATAATCCCGGGGGCGTTGCTATAGATGTGTATGGGAATGTATGGGTAGCCAATACAAACGATAACACAATTACAGAATGGGTTAATGTTGCAATGGGCCCACAGTATTTTCCATACACAGGTCCTCAGTTCCCAGGTGGCCAGCCATAAGGTATACGGAATACCATCAGTATGAATGGGTTAACCCATAAGATGCAATAATGTGGCAGGGGCTTAAGATTTTAAGCCCCTACGTGTTCGCCCAATTCTGCGATCTGTTTCTCACTCCAATACATTATGAACTCCTGCATGCATTTGACTATTCTTTGTACGTTCATTATCATAAGTATGATCAGGATAATGCATGGCTGCTCTGTTTACCTTTAAGGTAAAACAGGGAGGAAAGTCCGGACTTCACAGGGCAGGATGGTCGCTAATAGCGACTGTGATGCTTATAGCATCATAAGGAAAGTGCAACAGAAAGTAAACCGTCCGCTTTGCGGATAAGGGTGAAACGGTGAGGTAAGAGCTTACCAGTACTATGCGTGAGTATAGTAGCTATGTAAACCCCATCCGAAGCAAGACCCAATAAGTAGGTGATTGAGGGCTGCCCGCCCGATACCTGCAGGTAGGTCGCTTGAGTTCATCAGCAATGATGAACCTTAGATAAATAGCCATGGAAAACAGAATCCGGCTTACAATTATCCTGATCTGTTTTTAGATAAAAAAAAGCCCTGCTAATGCAGGGCTTTTTTATTCAAATTTATTTTCTTTAATCAGTAGCTAAGTGTAAACGGTGTTGTAGGACTCAGGCTCAAACCAAACAGTGTGTAAGCTGTGTATGTTACACCTGCTGTTGGTACAAATGAGGCGCCGGACGGTGTCGTCATTGGATAATCAATAACTACAGGTGAGCTTGTTCCACTTGTCTTATTACCCTGGCCATAGGCTGCTAAACTTATTATGTTGTTTGCATCTGTCTGTGCAAGGATAATAAATGGTAGGTAGGATGTATTTGTAAGGTTTGTACCAGCATTCACAGTTAACACAGCAGTTGATGTTCCTGCAGTAAGTGTTAATGAGGCTGTATCTGATGAACTGATCCAGTTAGTGTAAGGTACTGTATTTTTTGCACCTGTGAATGTGCCAAGCACTGTCATATTCCCATTACCATCAATGTATTGAGAAACAACACCACCTACTGTTGAACCAAGGTTTGAACATGATGCATCTGTACAATGTACAACGCCAAACAACACACCATCTGATATCGTGCCATCTGCATTAGCTATTCCACTGAGATTGAACGTCTGTAAAGGAACAGTTATTCCTGATACAGAGATCGTTGCACTACCAAATGACATAAACTCATTACCTTTATACAAAGCAGCTAAAGGAATGGTAAAACCCGAGCTCAGTATATCTGTTGGAGATGAATTTGATCTTGCCTCTCCACCATACAGGATCATACTTCCATCAGCACCTGCTGCCTGAGGGTTAGAAGCAATGGTCCCGGTAACAACGCTTATTGCTATTGGAGGGATATTTCCTGCTAACAAAGAACCAAGGCTTGAAGGTTGAGTAACATTTGTTATGGTAACAATATAGCTTGAACCTGGTACTGCAGAGGGTGTTCCTGTGCTTGAAACAGTTGTAAATGTATTATATTCAGTAAATGAGTACTGTTTTCCACTTACTGTAGCATTAAAGCTTGTTGTTACACTGAAGGTTTGTCCTGCTGGTAAGAAGCCTTCTGGCACTATATCAACATACCCGGCAAACGTTCCCATATTAAAGCCCTGGGTTGTTGCAAAGTTAAAAGAGGGCGATACACTTATCTTAATAGAAGCCGGATCAATTGTGCCTGTTGTTTTCCCAAGGGATACTGAAAGCTCTTCCATAAACATGGAATTAAGATTCACTGCGCTCAAAGAACCTGATGAAGGAGTTAATGTTACTGTTGCTGTTGGTTTAGTTCCTCCTCCGCCTCCTCCCCCATTACTACTTCCGCAGCTGTAGACCATGGTCATTAAAAACACTGTTGCAATGGACAATCCAAGAAATTTAAAGATATTTTTCTTCATGTTCCTCTCCTTTTTTTCTTATCTAAATATCACAGAACAAATCTATCAGTCAAGCAAAATCATTTTTCAGTTGTAGAGGAAAAGATTGTCCTGCTGTTTTTAATTTTTCGTTTCTCAAAATAACAGGAATACAGAACACTGAAACTCGTTTACGATAATCCCCTGCTTTCCTAACAGGTTGTCCGATAATGTCATAGAGCGTAGCGACTGAAGCATCCATCCTCTGGCACCATGAGCAAAGCGAAGAGCCTACGGCTTTAGATTTTTTTGGCTCCGCCTCAGATGATAATTGTTGGACAACTGCTTTTAACCAAAAATGCATTTGCGAAATAGGGGAGTTTGTGTAATGAGTGATGGGGATACTCCGAACGAATGAGCAAACTTCCTATTGCATTTTTTGGGTATAGATTGATATTCATTTTATTGCCTTGTTTTTCAGTAGCCTGAACAGGTGCCTCCAACCAAAGATCAGAGGAAACCTTCTATCCCATTTTGAAAGTATAAGTTTTTCTCCGGTAGTTCTTTCCACCTTCAACTCAAGATACTCTACGTAATTGGAAAAGGTATAAATGCCCTTGGGCCACCTATAAACAGCCCTTCTTCTTGATTGCTTTATAAAGCTATCCATATACTGTTTTGTGAAGTATGGTCTGGTTGTTGTGTACAATCCATTGTCTATCTTTTTTACTGTACCAAGCATAACTTCCTGCTCAAGAAATAAGCTATATAATCTTTGATAAAAGGACTTCTCGCTGTTGTATAAACTGATGATCTTTTCATCCGTTTCCGTACGTACCTCTGCCCTATAGCTCAACCCTAACAAATGAACTATAAAGTTTTCAAGGCTAAATGCACCTTTTATCTCTGATAATGTAAACATAACATTAAATTGCATGGCGTTATAAACAGCATTCATGAATTGTGATAAAAAGGCTTTATCTCGGACATAAAGTATGCCTATACGTTTTGCCAGCCTGCCTGCAACAAAAAAGTCCTTCAGCTCTGGATAATGGGTTGTAGTGTTTAAGGCATGTGTGTCCAATACACAGTATTTAGATGATAAAGACAAACCATTCTGCTCCAGCCTTAAAAAATAAGAATTTGGAGGTAATATCCTGTTCAAAATAGCATGAATATTGGATCCGTAAAACATCTTATAGTCATCAACGATTATATAAAAATCCGGAAAACTTGTTGGTGTAGAAAGCTGTGAATTTAGCATTGAGCCATACATAAAGATACACTCAACACTATCAAAATGCTGTAAGAAGTATGTTAAAAACGGCTCTGCACCCTGGTTGCTGTAAGGATAATACATTGCAATCAGATATTCTATAATAGTATCTTTAAGATCATTCATAAAATTATTAGAAATAATAAAGCGTTAAAAAACATTTACAACGTTTTATTTTTTGTATATAAAATTGTCAAGGAGGTGCGCTATGGAATTTAAAGACAAAGTAGCTATAGTAACAGGTGCTGCAAGTGGTATTGGTAAAGCTGTTATTAAGATGTTTGCAGATGAAGGCGCAAAGGTTGTACTTGCAGATATAAACGAAGAAGGCATTAATAAATTTGCCTCTGAACTCAAAGCACGAGGGGTTGATGCAACACCGGTTCACACAGATGTTACAAAGCTTGAAATGGTGAAAAACCTTATTGATACAGCCTTAAAAAGGCATGGCAGAATAGATATAATGCACAACAATGCTGGTATTATCCTGCCCAATGATATTGATGTAACTGATTACAAAGATATAGATAGACAGATTCATATAAATCTTTATGGAATTATCTATGGCACAAAAGAGGTGATCCCTGTTATGAAGAAACAGGGGTTTGGCCATATTGTTAATACAGCCTCTTTAGCTGGTGTTGCGCCTGAACCAGGCTCTGCAATCTATTCTGCTACTAAATTTGCCATAAGAGGGTTTGATCTGGCAGTAAGGCTTGAACTTATTGGAACAGGTGTAAGCATTACCACATTGCTCCCGGATTCTGTTGAAACTCCTCAGCTTCATTATGAAGCCACGCACGGTGGCTCACCCATGTCCTTCCTTGACAAACCACAAACCCCTGAGGCAGTAGCCCAGGCTGTTAAAAATGGGATACTAAAAAATAAGGTTGAGGTTTATGTTCCTCATTCACAGGGCATCATTGCAAGGCTTGCCCTTATGTGGCCCTGGATTATGCCCATACTCTGGCCCATGCTAAAAAAATCCGGAGAGAAAAACAAACAGAAGAAGATCCAGGAACTCTCAAAACAAACATAATACTGTTGAACAGGGGAAAATAGTCTTTACTTTCCATACAAAATATTTGTTTGTTTTAAAACAATTATTGTTCTTAATTCCACACATCTACATTAAATTATTATATATCAATAAGTTATGAACGGCCATCCTGGCATGGTTACTGCTTTTTTACTATGCAGTTATTATGGTTATATCAACCCGAAAAATGCATTTGCGAAATAGGGAAGTTTGTGTAATGAGTGATAACCCCGCGTCAAATATAGGTATTCTTC
>JBMFUY010000109.1:0-7697 GCA_049966275.1 bacterium | reverse complement strand
AAAAAGTCTTTGTATCTTAGGTGGATCGCAGGGTTGAACGAATGAGCAAACTTTCCTATTGCATTTTTCGGGTTAATCTAACCATTCCAATTGTTATCTCAATGTTTTGGTGAGGTTAGATGTTCAAATTTCTCTATTGCATCAGGATGCCCCACTGCAATCAGTATATCATCCTTGCTTAAAACAAATTGAGGAGAAGGGTTATAAACAAATTCACCGTTGGGTTTACGCACGGCAATAATTGTAATATCATGCAGCTGCCTTATCTTTGCCTGTTCCACGGTTTTTCCGTGTAATTCAGAACCATCCTGGATTATGAGCTCTTCTATCTTCAATTCAAAGTTGGTTTCAGCAGTCGCAAACTCCATAAAATCTATAACATTAGGTTTCATCACGCTCTGGGCTATCTTCTCCCCACCTATTATGTATGGAGATATAACCCTGTTTGCACCAGCCTTGTATAGCTTTGCAATAGATGTATTCTCACCTGCTCTTGAGATAATATATAAAGAAGGATTCAGATCCCTTGCAGTAAGGATTGCGTAAACATTGTCTGCATCATTAGCCATTACTGTGATAAGCCCCTTAGCCCTTTCAATACCAGCCCTTTTTAATATCTCTTCATCTGTTCCATCACCCTGAATAAACAGATACTCATTCATCTCTACTGAACCTAAAACACCTGGATCTTTATCTATAGCAATAAAAGGTATATTCTTTGCTTTTAGTTTGCTCGCAACTATTGAACCAATCCTGCCAAGACCACAAAGTATATAATGTCCCTTTATATTTTCTATTGCCTTTGTCACTTTAAACCTCCATATGGTTCTTTTCAATTCCCCCTCTATTATCATCCTGAACACCCCTCCTGCGCTATAAGTAACAAAACCTATACCAACAACGATCATGAATACTGCGAAAAGCTCTCCATTGGCATCAAGGGGTCTGGCTCCACCACTATAACCTACAGTGCTTAATATAACCATTGTTGTATATAGTGCTTCTATAAAGCTAAATCTCTCTATGTACATGAAACCTGCCACACCGATAACAAGGATGGTAATAAGTATAAATATGTATCGGTATATTTTTCTGGACAGGCTCATACTTTATAGTAGAAAAGCCAGTCTGTGTGTTTTTTATCTTTACCCTTTACAACATCAAAAAATTTCTTTTGTATGAGCTGTGTTATCCGATCAGGTCTACCCTCTCCAATTGTTCTATTGTCTACCTCTCTTATTGGGGTGATCTCCGCTGCAGTCCCACTCAGGAATGCACCATCTGCTATGTATAATTCATCCCTTGTGAATCTGACCTCCTCTACAGGAATACGATTCTCTTTTGCAATTTGAATAATGGTATCCCTTGTGATACCAGGCAGGATGGATGTTAAAGGCGGGGTTTTTAGAGTTCCATTCTTTACTATAAATACATTCTCACCACTACCTTCTGCCACATACCCTTCATCATCAAGTAAAATGGTCTCATCATAACCTGCAAGTTTTGATTCTTTTTTAGCAAGGATTGAATTGATATAATGACCACTGAGCTTTGCCTTACTCATACCGGCATTAACATTGTATCGTACATAGGATGAGATCTTTACCCTTATACCGTTTTTCAAACCATCCTCACCAAGATATGCTCCCCATGGCCATGCAGCTATGGCTATATGCACAGGGTTCTCCTCAACATAAAGTCCCATGTCACCGTAGCCCACAAATGCTATGGGTCTTATATACCCTGCTTTTAGTTTGTTTTTCTGTAAGGTTTGTATAATGGCATCCATTATCTCTTCTTTTGTGTATGGGTAATCCATAAGCATTATGTGCGCGGAATCAAAGAATCTATCTACATGTTTATCAAGTCTGAATACTGCTGACCTTTTTTTATCAATTTCGTATGCTCTGATACCTTCAAATGGTGCAACCCCATAATGCAGTGAATGTGTTAAAACATGAACCGTTGCTTCATCCCATTTAACAAGTTTCCCATCCATCCAAATGTACTCTGTTTTCTGAATCATTTATACTGCCTCCATTACTTAAAGAATTTCTTAAATGTGCCTTTTGAGCTTTTTTGAGAAAGCTCATAAGCCCTGATTTCCCTCAAAGCATCTATATTCTGCTGGTTCTTTGCATAGGCTGTTTTAAACGCCTCAATAGCCTTTTGTTCATCCCCTTTTACCTTGAGTATCCTCCCAAGAAAGTAGTAACCAGCATCCTGCTCCTTGTTTAATTGAAGTCCCCGCTGAATATAATCAAGTGCTTTTGTTCTTGATTCTTCTGAATCAGGAGATAAACGAAATATCGTCCATCCATAGTAAGATAGATACTCTCCCTCTGTTGGATTTAAATCCACTGCCCATTTAAACTGCTCGTATGCCTCTTTAATATTGTTTGTCTTGAGCAAGATCAGTCCTTTCTGGAATTGTAGCTCTGCCTTTACAATTTTATCTGCCTCATTGTTTTCAATCTGTTTTTTACCTGATTTTAAGTACTCATCATACTTTTTACGTTCTTCATCGTTTGTCAATGTTTCATACGCTGTTGTAATAAGTGTAAATATATCTGATGCAACCTCTTTGATCTCTGCTGGATAATCAAAGAAATGATCAGGATGATACTGCTTGGCAAGCGTAAAGTATGCCTTTTTTATAGCAGAGCTACCTGCCTGCTGATCCACATTGAAGTACTCATAATAATTTTTATCCCTGAGCTCATCAAGTTTATCTTTAAATTCCTCAAGCAACCTCTTTTGATCCTCTGTCAAAAGTGGCTTTTCCAATCTCTTTTCTACAATACCTGTTGTCTGTTTTTTAGGTTCTATGAAGCCAAACCCAAGGAACAGATACACAAGGCTCATAGCATCTTCCTGTTTCATTTTAACACCAGATAAAACCTGTTTTAGTGTTTTGTCTCCAGTAAAGTTTAAAAGCAGGTTTAACTCCTCTTGTGTCAGATTCAGTATGCCAGGATCATACTGGGATGTTCCCCTTGTATAAATTGTATTTGAATTGCTTCTCACAAACTCTTCCAGTACTTCCCTGGGCATGTGCAGCTTAACCCCCTCTACGATCAGGCTGAACAGAGACATTGCGAATTGCGATGTAATACTCTCTGGTAATACAACCTCTCTAAAATGGAAGATACCATCAATCATAGCAAACGTGTAAACAAATCTCATGCGGAGCTGCAATTTTAATGCATCATTGATATTTATAGGAAGAAGTCCTCTTTCCTGCAATACAGCTCCATGTTTCTTTTTCTTTTCAAGCACTTCTTTCAAAGAATCTTCATAATCTGATCTGCTTAACAATCCATTTTCAAATAATACCCTGCCAAAGGTTTCTTTCAGTATATTTGATCTTCCTCCAACGAGTAAGCCTTCTTTAAAGTACAATTCTTTTTTGAACTTTCCCCCTTCCACCCTCATAATACCCTCTAATTTTTTGGTGGCTATATTTTTAAGCGTAAATACAAATTGAGGGTCATTAATATGTCCGGAACTACTAAATCCTGTCATAGTATTGTTTTATATACCCAATCTGTTAAAACATTCAAGAAAATATTGCAATCCTGTTAACTTATGAGATAAATTTAAAAGATGTTTGAACCTTGGAAAAAAATACACACAATTTTATTGTGCACAGCATGCCTTGTATTACTTACAGTCTCCAGGAGCAAAGCTCTTGATCCTGTACCAAAGGTAAGGATCAAGGTGTTTAACAATGTCTCCACCCTCCATATAGAAGGGAAAGACATACAGTTAATAGACACGTACAGAAACTTATACATATTTAAGAATTCAGGTATATCATACATCATAGTTTCTGCTGGTAACAATGGTATAATTGTAAATAAAGCCCTATATCCTGCACGTTTAATCACCCTGCTTTTTGCTGGCGGTACTATAAAAATAAATAACAATCTCTTCAGAGGGCATCTTGAGATAGCAAACATAGATAACGAACATTTAATTGTGATCAACGAGGTAAACCTTGAGGCGTATGTTGCTGGACTTATCAATGCAGAAATGCCTCACAATTGGCCTATAGAAGCATTAAAAACACAGGCAGTTGTGGCAAGGACGTATGCGCTATGGCAGAAAGAAAGACATCTAAACCAATACTATGACATGGATGCAAATTTTATGGATCAGGTTTACCTTGGTGCAGATTCAGAAGATACAAGGGGCTGGGAGGCTGTCAATGCAACGCGTGGGCAGATTATAACCTACGATGGCAAGCCCATACTCGCAATGTATCATTCTATATGTGGAGGCGAGACCGAAAATTCAGAAGATGCCATTGGATATAAGTATCCATATTTACGCGCAGTAAAATGTAATTTCTGTAAGATCGCACCTAATTTTTACTGGCACTATACAATAGGGTTTAAATCCCTTACATATAAATTGATTGCAAGGGGTTACAATCTTTCAGAGGTATATGGTTTTCAAATACTTAAGAGAAGCAAAACTCAAAGGGTTATGATCGCAAGGATCATAACGAACAGGGGGTATCTTGATCTTGATGGCGTAACCTTGAGGAGTATAATAGGTTATGATAGGTTGAGAAGTACTCTGTTCTGGTTTCATATAAATAATGATGAAATAATCTTTAACGGAAGAGGCTTTGGACACGGGGTTGGTATGTGTCAGTGGGGAGCTTATGGTATGGCTAAAAAGGGTTATAATTACAAACAGATCATTCATCATTATTATACAAATGTACATATAGAAAGAATTTATTAAAAATAAAATGCTTGATGTAATAAGTACGCTTAAAAAATTAAGATCGATTGTAAAAAGAGATAAATCTAAAACAATAGGGATAGCACTTGGTGGTGGCGTAGTATGGGGTAGTGCACATATAGGGGTTTTAGAGGCACTTGAAGAAGCAGATATAAAGATAGATGCAATAGCAGGAACCTCTGCTGGTAGTATAGTGGCAGCGTTATATGCCTTTGGTGTGGAGTTAAAGGATATAAGATCATCTGCAGAGAAACTAAGGCTTTCTGATATATTCAAGCTAAAACTTCCAAGGATGGGACTCGCGTCCACAGAGGGTATAGGAAAACTTGTTAAAGGTTTTATAGGAAATGCAAGAATAGAGGATGCGAAGATACCACTTGTTATCCCGGCAGTTAACTTAATAACCGGTAAGCCTCATCCATTTACAGAAGGACCGGTAGCAGAGGCTGTTATGGCAAGCAGTGCTATTCCTGGCATATTCGTGCCGGTGAGAATTGGTAATCAGATGTATGTTGACGGCTCACTTCTTGCAGATGTACCATGTCAGATACTAAAGGTAAACAATATAGATTTTGTAATAGGTGTGGAACTCTTTGATCGTGAGGCATTCAGTAAAGAACCTTCAAACATATTTGATGTCATTATGAAAAGTATACATATTATGATAAATGAAACACGTCAGGAAAGGCTTAAGTTTGCAGATGTGATAATAAGTCCTGATATTCATGATATAGGACAGTTTGACTTTGACAAAATACCATTGCTCATAAGAAGAGGTAAGGACGCTGTTTCAAAGCATATTGAATTTATAAAAAAGAGCAGTACACAGTATTACCTATCAATGATGAAATAAAGTATGGAACCTGAATTACTTATTAATTACGCAGAACACTTTACATATATAGCTACATTTATTTTACTGTTGCTATGTGGCCTTGGCTTACCCGTGCCTGAAGAGGTGTTACTTGTCATATCCGGTTATATCGCGTACAAAGGTCTAACATCTGTATACCTGACAGGCGCAATTGATCTAATAGGTGTGCTGGGTGGAGACCTGATACTGTTTTACATAGGTAGAGGATGGTCCAGAGGCATAAAAGAATACAGCATACTAAAGCGATTCATTGGAGAAGCCGGGCTTGAGAAGGTTGAACATCTCTACAGTAAACATGGGAACAAGGCAATCTTTATAGCCAGGTTTATAAGTGGCTTCAGATTGGCGGTTTTTTTATCTGCTGGCATAATGGGAACAAAGCGAAGCAGGTTTATTATTACTGATACACTCGCAGCACTTTTTGACCTTCCTATCTGGATCGGTGCTGGTTATTTTATGGGTGGTGATATTGACCTTGTTTTAAAGTACGCAAAAGACTTTGAGTACCTGTTTATCATAGCATTACCGTTTGTAATAGCTGTTGCTGTTATACTTTACCTTCATTCCAAATGGAAGGCTCCATTTGAATAACAGGGTACGCAGTTCACATTTTTCCCCTTTTGCTTACAAAATCCAGAAAATGTGTTAATAAACACCTATGAAGAATGAAGTGGTTATAATTAGTATAGGCAGGGAATTACTAACAGGCAGGACACTTGATACAAATTCTAATTATCTTGCAAAAAATATCACTGCGCTTGGCGTTAGAGTTTCCAGCATCCACACTGTTGATGATGTTTTAAAAGAGATCGTCAGAGAAATTAGATGGGTGATCAGATCAGAGCCTGCTGTTATTATAACAACAGGTGGTCTTGGTCCAACAGCTGATGATATGACATTACAGGCAGTAGCAAAGGCTTTAAACAGAAGGCTTGTAAAGAACAAAAAGGCTCTATCAATGTTAGAGGCTCGATACAACGAGTTATATGCAAAAGGGTTACTTCACACACAGGGCTGGAATGAGGGTAGAATAAAGATGGGAATAATGCCATCAGGTTCAAAACCACTAAAAAATCCTGTTGGTACTGCACCAGCTGTGTTTTTAAAAGAAGGTAATACTGTTATTTTTTGTATACCCGGTGTACCGGCTGAGGCAAAGGCTATCTTTGAAATGTATATAACAGATTGGATAAAGCATAACATATCAACAGGTTATTGGGTAGAACGTTCAATATTAACAAAAAGCTATGATGAAAGCGTGCTGAGAACCTTAATTGACAGGGTCTCTTCTGCATTTCCTGATGTTTATATCAAATCAAGTCCGGCTGGTTTTCTAAAAGAGAAATCGCTTGAGGTGTTCTTTTCAGCCACAGGTAAGGATGAGGCTCGGGTGCGTGAGAGGGTAAACATGGCAGTGGATATGCTTAATCAACTTATGGATCAAAAATAGGTTGTTTATTTTTACAGATATGCTTAAAATAAAATATTAATATAAAAGGAGGTAAAGGTTATGGCAATACCGTTTCCAAGTGAGGAATGGATCGCTGCATTCAAAGAAAAGATCAATTCTAATCCAAATTACAAGGAGTCGGGTGCAAACTGGGAGCATGGTACAATATCACTCATCATGCAGGTTGATCAGGATGTTCTTGAAAAGATAAAAAAGGATCCTGTCTTAAGCAAACAGATGAAGGAAGGGGAGACAGCAGTTGGAGTATGGCTTGATCTTTATCATGGTGTATGCAGAGAGGCAAAAAGGGTAACAGCAGAGGAGGCTGAGAAGGCAAAGTTTGTAATCATAGGGGATTATGCGAGATGGAAATCTGTAATGAAGAAGGAGCTTGATCCTGTTAAGGGCATGATGCAGGGTAAGTTAAAGCTTAAGGGTGATCTACCAACGATAGTAAGATTTGTGAAGGCAGCACAGGACCTTGTAGATTCAGCGACAATGGTGGATACAAAATTTGTGGATGAATAACCCGAAAAATGCATTTGCGAAATAGGGAAGTTTGTGTAATGAGTGATGGGGTACCCCGAACGAATGAGCAAACTTTCCCATTGCATTTTT
>JBMFUY010000108.1:0-7789 GCA_049966275.1 bacterium | reverse complement strand
TGGATCGCAGGGTTGAACGAATGAGCAAACTTCCCTATTGCATTTTTCGGGTTAAGAAGTCGGATGCGCCTAAAATATAAGGATCAAATATAAGTATCAGGGGAACTATACAAATCTTTCAGGTATGCTAATGATTTTTATTTCAATCCTGTTTTTGCATTATAACTACAGCAACTGCATAATCATGTTCATGTGTTAAAGACAGATTAAACACAATATGTTGTTCTTCTATACTTGAAAGCCTACCATGAAGCTTAATACCAGGCATTCCATCAGTTCGTTTTATAACCTCAATATCTCTATAGTTATAATACCCCGTATAAACAGGTGATATTGCCTTCCTTACTGCTTCTTTAGCGGCAAACCTTGCTGCATAACGCTCTGCCGTGTTTTTGAATTTATCACAATACCTGCGTTCTGCATCTGTAAATACCCTTTCTTTAAACCTTTGTCCTTTTTCCCTTAACAGCCTTTCTATGCGGGAAACATTAACAATATCAATACCTATACCTAAAATCTGCATCCTGTACCTGATTATAGTTTTAGTGACTTCACCTGCTTGCTGGTATAGGTTTGCCTAATTCCTTTAACACAAGCTTCATATCATTCCACACAAGCTTTTTATCTTTTTCGTTTCTTAAAAGGTAGGCAGGATGGAAGGTTGGCATAACCTTTATATCATTATAATTAAAGAACCTTCCACGTAATTCTGATATCCGCATTTGTTTGTTCAGTCCAAGTATGGTGGTAGTTGAATATCTACCAAGGGTTACAATAACCTTTGGTTTAATGATCTCAATCTGTTTAAACAGATAGGGAGAACACTGAGCTATTTCATCATCCATAGGTTCTCTATTTTCAGGTGGTCTACATTTTATCACATTGGCTATGAATACATCCTCCCTTGTCATGCCCATTGCTTTTATAATATCTGTTAATAATTTTCCTGCTCTACCAACAAATGGTTTTCCCTGTTGATCTTCATCATAGCCCGGGGCTTCACCAACAAACATAAGTTCTGTGTTAAAATTCCCTTCACCAGGAACAGGATGTATTCGTGTACGAGCAAGCCTGCATTTGTTGCATTGCTCTACTGCAAGTCTAATGTTTTGTATTGCCAATTCCTTTGTATTATCAGTAGTAATATCAGGACTTATTTTGTTTGTTTTTTCTACTTCAGGATTACGTGATATGGGTAATCCGTCATAACCAAGCTCTTTTAGATACTGTATATATTCAACAAGTGATTCTATGTGCGCTTTCATTCAAACCCTCCTTTTAAAGTTGCATCATAGTGTGGCTCCTGATGCTGATACGATAAAAGCTAAAGCAGAGATCTTCTCACTTATCAAAAATGGCATTCTCTACTTTTCTTAAAGTAACGATTAAAATCTTCCTATAATTATGATACAACATATTTTTGAAAAAAATTAATCCATTAATACAAAAATTGCAATATGTTCATTTGAAAAATTATTTTTGAGGGTTATAATAAAAATCAAAGAGCACATAAATGGGTAGGATAGAGAGATTATCAAATGAACTTGTCAATAAAATAGCTGCTGGTGAGGTTATTGAGAGACCTGCATCTGTTCTAAAAGAACTACTTGAAAATGCTATTGATGCAGGAACCAGAACTCTAACGATAGAACTCAAAAACGGTGGTATTGATACAATCAAGGTAAGAGATAATGGAGATGGTATTCTATCCGAGGATGTAGAACTCGCGGTTCAAAGGCACACCACGAGCAAACTCCATTCTGAAAAAGAACTATACGAAATATCAACCCTTGGATTCAGGGGTGAAGCTCTTCATAGCATAGGGATAGTATCTGAGTTAGAGATCACAACAAGGCACAAAAATGAAGAAATTGGAACAAGGATCAATGTAAAGGCTGGGAAGGTCATTGACAGAGAAATTATATCCCATGAAGCTGGGACAACAGTAACTGTTTCAAATCTTTTTTTTAACACACCTGCGAGAAAAAAGTTCCTTGGTTCTCCGCAGGCTGAGTATAGAGCCTCTCTTGATGTTATAGATAGATTCGTCTTCGGATATAAAGATATAGGTATAAGACTTATTCACAATTCAAAAGAGGTTTTTAATATCCAGCCAGCCTCCTTAAAGGATAGGCTCATATTGAGGATAGATCAAAGGCTCAAAGACAAACTTTATGAGCTCTATCTGGATAACGGCATTATAAAAATAGATGGTTTTATCTCTGATCCTGATTACAATACCAATTCTTCCAGGTTTTTCTATATCTTTGTCAATGGCAGATACATTATTGACAAATCCATTAACTACACAATATTGAATGCATATTCAACAACGCTTGAAAAGGGACGTTACCCGGTAGCTGTTATAAATATAGCTATTCCTTACAACCTTGTTGATGTAAACATCAGCCCAACAAAAACAGCGGCAAAGTTTGCTGATAAATCATTGGTTTATGATACAATAAGTAAAGCTATCAAAGATACGATAAACAAAAGGTCAATTGTCTACACACCTGAAGAAGCAACCCTGAACAAGCATCTATACTTGGATGAGATAAAGGAGGCAACCAGAACATTTATAACCTCACATCAACCCGATTTCACCCCATTTACTCAGAAACCTTTTCCTCAGAAAAACTACAATGTTACTGCACAGGCACCTTTTTCTGAAATAACAACATCAGACAAAAATATTCAACAATCACTTATTCAAACTGGAGAATTTTCATCTCTGAACATCCACGCACAGTTTGCAGGAACGTATATCATAGCTACAACAGAAAACAGTATCGTACTGATAGATCAGCATGCCATGCATGAAAGGATTATTTTTGAAAAGCTCATGAGAAGCATACAAACACAAAAAAGGAGTTCTCAATTCTTAACGGTCCCTGAGGAGATATTTTTAAATGAGAACAGATTGAGTGTGCTTATAGATCTTAAAGATGCTTTAGATACATTGGGTTATGAATTAACATTTAAAAACAAAAGTGTAATTGTAAAGGCTATACCAGCAGGAACAGTGTTCAAACCACTATCCCTCATAGAAATTATAGATAATCATTCACATCTTGAAGAGTTAAGCCATACAGAGCTTACAGCGGATCAAAAATCAGATCCCCTTTACAGGATAATGGCAACCATTGCCTGTAAGAGTGCTATAAAAGCAGGGGATTTTTTATCCACAGATAAGATAAAGATTATGTTCAGACAACTTGATGAGCTCGGTATTCCCCTCAATTGCCCGCACGGAAGGCCATTCGTTCTCACACTATCCATAACAGAGCTTGAGAAGTTCTTCCATAGACGATAAAATTATTGCAACCTGATTAAAACTTTGCTAAAAGCGTTTTTATTATTCCTTAAAAAGGAGGGAACATGAAAAAGTTATACACAATAACATTTATTTCTTTGATCTCGCTTATGGCTATCTATATTGCAGGATGTTCAAGTTCATCGTCCAGTAGTTCACCAATGCCAAGAATTGTAAGGGACAGTTATGGAGTTGCCCACATATATGCCAATAATGATTACTCGCTCTTTTATGGCGTGGGTTGGGCAGAAGCACAGGACAGACTTGTGCAGATGGAATTCATGCGCAGGGATGCAGAAGGAACACTCTCAGAGATACTTGGAACACTTGCATTAAGCAGCGACATTCCAATGCATCAGTGGTTCTACACACCAGAAGAAAGGGAACAGGCTTTCAATTCAATTACAGACACAACAATAAAGAATGCTATCCTTGCTTATTGTGATGGTGTAAATGCATACATTCAATCCATATATTCTGATCCAACTTTTTCAAAAGTGCCTTACGAGTTTTATAACCTTGGAGCTTTTATAAAATCACTTACAAAAAAGTATGGCTTACCTGCTGGGGTTACATATGAATTGCTACCCACAGCCAGTGGTAGTGCTACTGTATTTAAGCCAGGACCATGGACACCTCAGGATGTAATAGCTATAACCGATCTACTCGTTGATTTCTTTGGAACAGGTGGCGGAAGGCAACTTACAGATCTTAACGATGTGAATGTTCTTACTAACTGGTTTGCAGGACAGGGATTTACTCAAACTGACGCCCAGAAGTATGCAATGCAGGTTTTTAATGATTTACGCTGGCTTGATGATCCACTTGCTCCAACATCTATCCCGGATAATACCCCTGGAGGATCAGTTATCACACCTAATGGTAATATCCAGACAACACCTATCATACCGACCGGAATCACTGTAGTACCCAAATCAGTTTTATTAAATACAATGGCTTCTGACAATGCAAAGGAACAGTACAATTTTGTATTTTCTATTCCATCTTCATCTGTGAACAGGGCAATGAACGATTTTTACAATGCTCAGAACAACATCATAAATATGCGAAAACAACTTGGCATATTCTATACAGAAGGTAGCAATGCATGGGCTGTTTCACCCACACTCACATCAACCAACAGTGCAATGATGTGGGGTGGTCCACAGGAAGGCTTTAGCGTGCCTAATATAGATGATGAGATGTATCTGCATAGCCCTGATATTACAGTGGGCGGTATGAAGATCCCTGGTGAGCCCATTATTCTAATAGGAATGACAAAACATTATGGCTGGACAACAACATCCGGAGAGATTGACAACTCAGAGATCTACGTTGAGCAGGTTAATACAGCAGCCTCTGGCTTTACTGTTAATCCACAAACTGCAAACAGCAATTACTCTGTGCTTTACAATGGAGCGTATGTACTAATGGAAAGGATTGTTGAGACGATTCATTACGCAGGTGAAAACCCATCAGCTCCAGCAAGCTATCTTGATGAAAATGGCAATCCTACCGGTCCTGGACCAATTCTTTACAATGTTTTCCGGGTTGATGATGCACAGCACTTTCATGGACCTGTAATATCATTTGATCTTCAGAATGGGCTTGCTTACACGTATAGATGGGCGTTCTGGAAAACAGAGTACTCAACAATTGAGGGATTTGCAGATATGAACATGGCTCAATCATGGTCTGATTTTGATAACGCTGTTGCAAAGGTTACATCATTACACAACTTTGTTTATGCGGATCAACTGGGTAACATATCTTTCTGGTCAGCAGGCAGCGAACCCAATTTTGCAAAAGGATACGATGATAGATTACCTGCTGTAGGCAGTGGAGGACAGGAGTGGTCTCCATGGCCCAATGGACAGATGTATGTACCATACAGCAAATGGTTATACACAGTAAATCCAGCTCAGGGCTGGTTTGTAAATTGGAATACAAAGCCTCTCGACGTACCGGGTGTGATCATGGAAGGTAATGGTGGCGATGAGCATTGGGGACAGATATTCAGGTCTGATAGAATTGCATTCTTAATAAAGAACAATCCTAATAAGCTTAAAGTAGCTGATATGGAGAACATTGAAAAGGATGTAGGAACAATAAATGGTGATCAAAATTCAACTGTTGCTGGTTCATATTTTATACCATTTATAGAGAACGCCTACAACAATCTTAAGGCGCAAAACGATCCCTTAATTACAATAACCACAACAGCCTTCATAACACAGGCAGTTCAGATATTGAATCAATGGAATACCTATTACACAGATACAACCAAAATATTTACATCAGCAGGTTATTCAATAACACCTGGAGCACCAGGCTATAGCCCTGTAATTGGTCAACCAGGCGCCTCAATCTTTGATGCATGGTGGACCAACATAAGACAGGTACTATTCGGTAATATGCCTGGTCCTATTATCGGAGAAACTACATTAAACATGCTTTACCACTTATTTAATACACCAAATACAGGTGTACCAATAAACTTCACGGGTACAACAACATCGGGTTATTTAACAGGGCAAACTGCAACAGGATTTACACAGGGTAGTTATTATGCATTTGCAAATCTACCTACTTCAGTGCCTAAAGACAGGGACCACATTATCATCTATGCCCTTGAGCTTGCCATGAACCAACTTTCAAGTGGTATACCAGCCTCAGGTGCACAATTACCAGCAAATTTTAATGCATTTTCTCCAACAACATGGGGCTATGTGCCTGTTAATGATATAAACTTTGATGAGATAGATAGCTTTGCATCACCTGCAAACACAATACTTGCTGGCGGAGGTATAAGTCCAACACACTTTGGCACAGCACCGTCTCAAAATAGAAGTACATACATGCAGGTTATAAACCTCACGGATCCAATATTCGGAGAGAATATCCTTGCACCAGGAGAGAACGGCTTTGTCCAGTCTAACCCTGATGGTACCGGGACTGTTGGACCCAACTTTGGAGATCAAATAGAGCTATTTAAGGCTTTTGAATACAAACCAATGGACATAAATTAAACCAGCATCCGTTAACCCGAAAAATGCATTTGTAAAATAGGGAAATTTGTGAAAATAGAGAGGTGGTGGGACCTACCCGAAGGAAAGGGTCGTGTGTCAAACAGCGGCTTAAATCGTTTGAACCGTTTAAATAGTCAAGAAGGCGGATCTCAGGGGCGAACGAATGAACAAATTTCCCTATTGCATTATTTAATTAATCAATCTTCTTGTGACAGAACCACCAATCATAGCAATTGTAATTTTTAGGCCTTTCCTCTGCTGTTTTAACATCTGATGCCGGACTGATGATGACTTCATCCTTTATCAACTCATTGTTAGGCCAGTTTGCAGGGATTGCAACACCGTATTTGTCCGAGGTTTGAAGGGCTTTAATGACCCTTAATATCTCATCAATATTCCTTCCGATTTCCTGTGGATAATAAAGTATCAATCTCAAAATGCCTTTACCATCCAATATGAAAACCGCCCTTACCGTATTGCTTCCTTTCCCAGGATGGATCATACCAAGAGTCTCGGCAATCTTGCCTCTATCGTCTGCAATGATTGGAAACTGGATCTCTACTTTAAGTTCCTTCTTTATCCATTCAACCCATTTGATATGAGAGAATACCTGATCTATAGAAAGACCGATGAGCTCTGTATTTAGCTTTTTAAAATCCTCAAATCTTTTTTGAAATGCAAAAAATTCTGTTGTACAAACCGGCGTGAAGTCTCCTGGGTGACTGAATAAAACTACCCATTTACCTGCATAATCTGTCGGAAACTTTTTAACCCCAAAGGTTGTTTTTACCTCCATCTCCGGTATTCTCTCGCCTAATAATGGTATTCTTCCTTCCATAACACACCTCCTGTTTATTTTATCATTATGTGAAATTACAGCAGTCCTAATCCAGAAGCCACCCGATCACCATAGTCTTTATCAGCCTTTCGAAAATGACTAATTTGACGCTGCTGAATGTCCTTTGGCACTTGTTTCATCGAACGCACTATGTTACCGATAAGTTGCGCCTTTTGGTCTACACTCATTAGCCTGTATAGATCCCCTGTCTGTGTATAATCGTCATTGCCATCGCGATGGTCATAGCGGTCTGCGGTGAGGCTGTTCTGGTTGTCACTGACAGGTACACCTGCATCGGTGGTCATTGTTTTTTTTGAAGATTTTGACATATTTACCCCCTTCCACTTTTGGCTAACTGTAACTATTATAAATTAATATCTCGCAAAAATGTGATTGTCAATAGTTTTCTGATACAGGATTATCACTAACCCAAAAAATGCATTTGCAAAATAGGAAAGTTTGTGAAATGAGAGAGGGGGTACCCACCCTAAGGCGGCTTTCAGCCGCAACCAAATCGAAACTACCCCTTGCCCCTTCACAAAAGACTATATGTTTAAAAGTAACCTCGTCATGGCTGTGGGTTTGGAGTAAATAGGATCCAAAAACAAA
>JBMFUY010000107.1:0-7889 GCA_049966275.1 bacterium | reverse complement strand
ACCCTTCCCTTCGGGTGGGTACCCCATCACTCATTACACAAACTTCCCTATTTCGCAAACGCATTTTTCGGGTTAAAAAGCCTGAAGAGCCATATTTTAAAAACCTTACTTTATGGGTGCAAACACACACAGGTGGTCTTTATACCCAACAAAGAAATATGGATAAAGCGTGTAACCCACTAATAGTTATTATAAAACAATATGTTATATTTGTTTTTAATGTTGGAACGATTTTTGCTTATCAATTTTATTGAGATTATTTATTAGGAGGAAAAAAATGTACATAAAAAGGTTAGTAAAACTTGCAATGTATCTGATACTTGCAAGTGTATTAGTGGCAGGATGTAGTGGGAAGAATGGTAGTAATGGGCAACCAGGAGCACCCGGGGCACCTGGTTTGAGCACAGGGAGTATATCAGGAACAGTTGTTGATAGTGCTACACAATCACCAGTAGCAGGTGCTACTGTTGCTATAAATCCAGCTGTTGCATCAAATGTATCAACCGACACCAATGGTGGATTTGTATTCTCTAACATACCAATAGGTTCATATCAACTTATCGTCAGTGCATCAGGATACAATCAGTTTACCTCTTCTATAATACCTGTGGTAGCTGGTGTAACATCAACAACCCAGCTTATGATAGTACATGGACCTTATCAGGCACCTTTAATATCAGGGCTTTCAGATAAACTGAATGTGGGTTATAATACGCAGGTAACGCTTAATCCTACAGTTACTGATCCAAACAACCTGCCTGTAACATGTTCATGGACGATAAGTTCACCACTATCTACAAAACCTGTTCTTATAAATCCAAGCTGTTCATCAGTAACATTTACAACAGACACGTTTACAAGTATGCTAACATTGAATCCAGAGGTTCAGCAATTAATGGGCATAAGAAGCGGGATATTACCCGTGACATATAATATGATGGGGATATACACATTAACTCTTACAGCGACGAATTCTAAAGGTGTAACGAGTACTTACAGTGTTACGGTAAGAGCAGGTGACAAACAACCCAGTATACAGAATGTTGCAATAGGTGTTCCTGTTTATTTAAATTTTATATCCACAACGCCCAATATATCAATTACGACTAAACCAACAGGTTCTAATGCAAGCATATCACCTGTATCTGCAAGTCCATACACAGTTGTATCATTTACCCCTGATCTTGCTGGAGTGTATGTTGTTACAGATGCAAGCACAGGTGTGACAATTACCACCTATGCAGGTTCATGGGTTGGCGCAATAGATAGTTCCGGGGGGTATTCAAATTGTACTACATGCCATAATGATATTATAGCGCCAAATAAGTTTACCTCATGGGCACAAACACCACATGCCACCATGTTTACAAGGGGTATTAGTGGCCAGATTATTGAACATGGCGGTCCATACTATAAATCTTTGTGCCTTGCCTGTCATACAGTTGGATTTGATCAGGCACAAACAGCAAACAATAACGGATTTGATGATGTGATGGCTACAGTTGGATGGATATTCCCAAGTACACTACAACCGTCAAATTGGACCAACATGCTTTCAAACTACGCGAGTCTTGCTAAACTTGCTAATATCCAGTGTGAAAACTGTCATGGTCCAAACAATTCTTCAGCACATATGTCGACAAATACATCGGATAACGGACCAAGAATTGGTTGGGATGCAGGCGTTTGCAATCAGTGCCACGACAAACCTGTTACCCATATGGTTGGTTCACAATGGGCAAAATCAGGTCATGCCAATTTACAGCTTGCAATAGATGAAGCTACTGTTGAATCCAGAGGAACATCAGCCGGACATTGTGGCAGATGTCATTCTGCACAGGGATTTAATAAGTACCTGGATCAGGTGGCATCAGGTATAAACGATGGAACAAAGCCGCTGGTTGGACTTAATGTTACGGGTTTGGCTAATTTAGGCCTTACAAAATCAAATGTTCAACCGCAAACCTGCCAGGCATGTCATGATCCCCATGATGCAGGTACACCTGCACAGTTGAGGGTCTTCGGGAATACCTTTACTCTTGCAGCAGGATTTACAGCAGCTTCTGTCGGAGCAGGAGCAATTTGTATGGAATGTCATAACACCAGAAACGGTGAGCATGATGACTCTATCAGTGTCTATAATTACACTGCTCCTCACACACCATCACAGGCCGATATACTGATGGGACAGAACTCATATTTCACAAATGTACAAAATGTTTCATATATCTCCAAACATGCAAATATTGGTGATACCTGTGTAACATGTCACATGACACTCAATCCTAATCAGTCTCCAACAGCAGAGGCACCATATCATGGCTTTGTACTTAATCCTCAAGATAAACCAGCATTGTGCGCAAGCTGTCATGGTTCAGGTGTAACAGGTGAAGCTTTACAGTCCGAAGTAGAAAGTCTATTAGCACAACTTTCAAACAAACTTGGTGTAAAGACGAGTACATTTATAAATACCTATGCAAGCACAAACTCTATATGTGTTAATAATTGGGATCCTGTAACAGACACATATAACCCGACTACTCTTATTGTAGCAGGTTCGGGTACTTCTGTTACGTCTGCTACATTTTTGGAGATCCATGGTCAGGAAGGATACCAATTGTGGACAAGCTCTTCACCAGCACCATACTATAGCCAATTGGGTGCAATTACTTTCACAACGAGTTCTTGTGTAGGGGCTACAGGAACGCCTGTATTTGCACTTTCAAATCCAACAGCAACAACGATTGTTAAGGCAGGCTGGAACTATGCACTTGTTGAGGGTGATGGGAGTCTGGGTATACATAACCCAACATATGTTCTTACTATCCTGAACAACACACTATACCAGTTAAACCAGTTGCCATAAAATGAGATGTTAAACATACAACTTCAAAAGGGCGGGTTCATCCCGCCCTTTTTTGTTACTTTATATGCCTTTTCATTGAAGCTTGGACAAAAGTATAGTAGGAAATAGTAAATATAAGGAGGCAATATGAAGTATATCTATTTGTTCCTGATTTTTTCTTTAATGATAGTGTCATGTACATCCACAAAATCATCTGTTAACATTCTGACAGCAAACACAGAATCACAGATCAGGTCTTTACTTAATATTCCGATTGATGCAAAGCAGGTAATGATAGTGAGTCAATCATCTCACTGGGACATTGACTGGCAGGTTACTTTTAATGACTATTATACAAACAATGTTGATCCTATAATAAAGAAGGCCCTTGATATGCTTGATGCCAATAAAGGATATTATTACTCAATATGTGAGATTGCCTTTTTAAAACAGTACTGGGATCTGCATCCTGAAGATCATGCAAGGATCCTGAAGTATTTAAGGGATGGTCAGTTAAGGATAGTGGGAGGCGGGATGACAAGTCCTGATACCAATCTTCCAACTGGTGAGGCACTTATTATGGATTGGTTTTATGGTAACATGTGGATATACAATATAGCTGGTATAAAACCTATTACTGCCTGGCAACCTGATAGCTTTGGTCATGCTTCAAGCCTTCCAGACATTTTAGCTTCATTGGGTTATAAATATGTAGGCTTTTCAAGGATACCTGGTGTGGCTGAAACAGCTCAATGGTATTATACTGCCCCTCCAACACCGGGTAGTTTTGCAGAGACTTTATCTCAAACAGGTTCACTTGATTTTGTCTGGAAGGGGCTTGGAGGTTCAGAAATATTGGCGCATTTTTTACGTGGTGGATATGGAGATGGTGATGTCCTGTATACCACGCCTTTCACAGTAACAGCTATTGACAGTACTTTTAGTAATCTCATAGATCAACTTAAACCAGTTTCACCAACAGGGTATATGTTTTTACCGGTTGGATCAGATTTTATGCCACCTGATAAATACCTTCCACAACAGATAGCAATCTGGAATTCAACCATGTACAAATCAACAGGGGTATATGTAACAATGGCTACATTTGAAGATTATATGAAACTTGTATCATTCCATCTGGATAAAATACCTGTATATTCAGCAAACCTTAACCCCTATTTTACAGGTTATTATGCTTCAAGGCCAGAGTTAAAAAAGCTTGCACGTGAAGTCACATACGGGCTTGAGTCTGCTCAGCTTTATTCAATTATAGCCCACAACGCAGGTTATACATACCCATCCACTGCGTTTGATAATATCTGGGAGTTGTTTTTAAGATCCAATCATCATGATTTTATCCCGGGTACAAGCACAAACAATGTTTATTATAATGAACAGATTCCATTGCTGTTAAATTTTCTCAGTTCCACCACACTTCTGGAACAATCTGCAACCACTTATATAGCTAACAATGTAAACACATCTTCTGTTCAGGGGATACCTATAATTGTTTTTAATCCTTCCGGGTTTGTTCGTTCAGATGTGGCTATAGCTACACTGTCTTTTTCTACAACAGGTATAAAAAATATCGTTATAGAAGACCAGATAGGCAATGTTGTTCCTTCCCAGATCATTACAGCTACAACCTACAGCGATGGTAGTTATCAAAGCGCGGTTGTTGAATTTTATGTAAGTTATTTACCATCGCTTGGCTATGCTACATATATTGTTAAAACAGATACCACCAGGAACAATAATGCAGGTGTATCAGTATCAACGGATGCCCAGGGGAATATCTGGCTCGTAAGTCCTTATGAGGTTCTTGGCCTTGGTAAAAGTGCAGGTTATGCCATTATCTATCTTATGGACAGGGCAACATCCGCACAGATGATCTCAGGTTCTTCAAATGATATTGTATATTATAATGATACAGGCGATCTATGGTCAATCGGATCAGAGCCTGATTCTGCGGTTATAACACATAATGGTGTTTTCTCACCAGAGTATGCACTTTCTCAAACCAGCTCAAGCATAGCCACGGTAACAGCGAATGGTCCTCTGTTTGCACAGGTTCAGGTACGGACCAGCAGTCCATATGGAACTGTTATTAGAACATACACCATGTACTCAACCATGAAGAGGATAGATCTCTCAACCACACTTTCTGCACCGACCGGAACAACCGTAGCAGCGGTATTCAGTACAAGCATTGTAAATGGTGTAGATAATATAGCTGTACCTTATGGTATTCAGCAGGAACCATTTCAATCCTTATACACGCCGTCTTTCTGGCCCGGGGTAGAGTGGGCTGACCTGTTCAACCCTGTCAGTAACACTGGTGTGGCAATCTTTGATTTAGGTAGTGAGATGTGGTCATTTGGAGCAGATGGAAGTATTATACTCGGGCTTGTTAGAAATCCACTGCTTACAGGTGGGAGCTGTCTTGATAAGGGTTTATGCGCAAGTGACAATGATGTCCATACACTGGATTATGCGATTATGCCGCATGTGTCCGGTGCTTTCTTTACGCCAGAAGGATATGCATTCAGCTCACCGCTTACAGCTACAGTTACAACAAATCACAGTGGCGTCTTACCTCTGTCCTTTAGCCTCGCATCATCAAGTAATAATGCCTTGATCACAGCTGTAAAGGAATCTAAGAATGGAAATGGTGTTATTATGAGACTATTCAAGTTTACGCGTGATCCTGAACAGGTGACGGTTTATTATTCAAGTGAGAATACCAATGGAGCCCTTGTTACCAATAGCTATGAGACACCCATTGGTAAGCCAACTGTAAATGGTTCAACCATAGGTATTAATATGACAGATACTATCTCAACATTATTTATACCGTGGAAATAACATAAACAAAAACAACATAAGAATCTGAACTTGATAATTAAACAGGCAAACAAACTTAATATCAGGCTCACATTAACCCGAAAAATGCATTTGCGAAATAGGGAAGTTTGTGTAATGAGTGATGGGGTACCCACCCGAAGGGAAGGGTCACGCGTCAAATATAGGTATTCTTCGAATATTAGAAAAAAAGAAACGGAATGTGATTGCATATAAACATACAAAGGACTTAAACCTCCTTTACAGCAAAAAGTCTTTGTATCTTAGGTGGATCGCAGGGTTGAACGAATGAGCAAACTTTCCTATTGCATTTTTCGGGTTAATAAAAGAGGTGAAGGATGTATTTGAGGTTGCAATGTCAGAAGGCAGAGGAGATATGGATATGTCTGCTGCTATGGAAACCGTGGTAAAACTTAAAGGCACATAACTAATTTTAAAAAAGTGTGTGATCCCGGAATGTAAGGATATCATTGGTTTTTCAATAGCCTGTCAATGTCTGACCTGTTTTTCAGGCAATATTCAGTAAAGCTACAATAACAACCCTTGAAACGATCGGTCCCGGGATGTTCTTTAATAAAAATGCTGCTATTTAGAAACAAGTCATTTCTGACGATATTAAATTTGTTCTTTTCATCATGCCATGATTGAACAGACAGGTGTTTCCAGATTTGCCAATTCAGAGTCTAAGTACTATATTTAAAAATAAAATTTTATAAATGGAGAAAAAAACAATGGATTAGATGAATCAAATGAACCGGATGCAGATGATAAAAAACAGAATAGATTCCCTTCAAAGGGGAAGTATATCAGCATCTAACCATTATTGGTGTGTGACCTGTAAGAAATTTTTTGTGCTGGATAAACCAGAGTGTCTATATATGACAGGGATGTGTATCAATACCCCGATTGCAATAGAAAATCTTGCTCCTGAGAGTACGGAAGCTCTTGAAAAATTCGGCTTATTCTACCCGAAGATACCACAGAAGATTTTGAGCAATGCCATCCGTGACCATTTTTCCGAAACAGGGGAGAGATTGGCAATGGTCTATCTTGATTTTCTCAAGGAGTGGAGGTTTGATATTTCCAGACAACAGCCCTTGCAAACTGTCAAAAGTTTCATAATCCTTTTAACAGGCTGTGAGACCGCTCAAAGAATAAATGAAAAATCCATAACATTCGTTCTGATGGATGCAGGAAAGATCTGGGAAAAGGATAAAATAAAGAAAATACTTACTGGGAGTCTTGCGTATTTGAAAAAAGTTTTAAAAATAGAACACGAGCTGAATCTCGACTTTATTGATATTTTTGGGGAACAGGAGGTTGGCAAATATTACTGTGCCAAATGTGGCATGTTCTTCGAGTTTGGAATAAAACGGAATACCGTAACCTGTCCACTCATGTCACAGAAGTGTATGTTCGATCCACAGCACATAGACAAGGTAGTGTACAACCCGGATAAATTCATAAAACAGTTTGAAATAACGCCGGACATTTACAAACGTTTTATGCACTGTGTAGATAAAAAAGATATTTCTCAAGATGTAATAAATGGAATAGCTAAAGAATGGAAGATCACAGACAGGCAAGGCGAAATAATGACTAAATTCTTTTAATCCGAAGCCCGCTTCTAAATTTCTAATAGCTTATCTGGGTTGTACTGCAACCATCGATTAACTTTAGCCGGCTGAGAGTTATACTTTCGGGTTAGATTCTTAGATGACTCGATACACTCTGTATGTAACTGCCAATATCAATATGTCAAACCCAAACGGAGATTGCATAAGAGGCATTAATACCCAGTGATCACGAGGCAATAAAGACTGCTGATCCTTATAAATAAAGGTTTTGCAAGGATTTTCTCATATTTTTCAAGACTTTAAAAATAATGGCGGTGCAGGGAATCGAACCCCGGACATAGGGCTTATGAGACCCCCGCTCTACCAACTGAGCTACACCGCCGCTGTTACAATAAAAACATTTATTCATGAACTTTAAAAGTGTCAAGAAGATGTAGAAGTGGGGTGGAAAACCAGCGTCAGGGCTACACATCTTCTTTATAGTATATTTGAGTAAGTCTAATGAACTGCATTAGACAATACGTTTAACCCAAAAAATGCGTTTGCGAAATAGGGAAGTTTGTGCAATGAGTGATAACCCCGCGTCAAATATAGGTATTCTTCGA
>JBMFUY010000106.1:0-7999 GCA_049966275.1 bacterium | reverse complement strand
AACAAAAAGTCTTTGTATCTTAGGTGGATCGCAGGGTTGAACGAATGAGCAAACTTCCCTATTGCATTTTTTGGGTTTATAGCAAATCCCCCTACCCCCCCCTTTGCTAAAAGGGGGGGGTAGGGGGTACAGGTGGATCGTGCGACCCATGCTCTGCATGGGTACCCCGAACGAATGAGCAAACTTTCCTATTGTATTTTTTGGGTTAATGCGATCTGGTAATCATAAAAGCCAGATCGCTATTTTTGTGTCCTATCTTTTCCAGCACAGAATAACTTGTGGTTGACTTATCAATAAACCTGTAATTATTATAATCTTACAAATTGCTAATAAGGAGAAAGTATGTTTGAAGAATTTTATGAAGTTAACCGTAATATTGCGAACCAGATAAAACAGCTGAAAAGAAAAACAGGGAAAAAAATAATAGGGGTAATGCCTGAATACTTCCCATCTGAGGTTATCACAGCACTTGATGCATACCCTGTTTATTATAGAGGCACACATACACCTATTTCAAAGGCAGATACATATCTTCAATCATTCTCCTGCACCACTACAAGGACAATACTCGAACAGGCTTTGAACGGTGAGATGGATGATGTGGATGCATTCGTGTTTACAACCATGTGTGACAATCAGCAAAATCTTGCTGAAGCCTTTAAAAGGTTATTTCCTTCAAAGCCTGTTATAATCTTCTTAATACCATTTACCAGTTCGATCCCAATCAGGCAACAACACCTGAAAGAACAGCTTGATAGTGCAATAGGAAAACTTGAGGAAGTCACCGGAAATAGGTTCACAATGGATGCCTTTAAAAAGGCTATATCCATGCATGAACGTTATAATTCAATTGTAAACAAGCTATACGAGATCAGAAGAAATAATCCAGTGGCTTTATCCTCTTATGAGTTTTATAATGTTTTAAAGGCTGGCTCTGTGTTACCTGTGGAGGATTTCATAAAGATGCTCGAACCGGTTCTTTCTCAGCTTGAGAAAAAGGCAGTACAGCCGGTTGAACACAGGGTTATCATATCCGGAATTACACCTGAACCGATAGATCTTCTAAAGGTATTTGATGAATTAGAAATGTACATTGTTGATGATGATATGACCAATGGAACAAGACACTATTCGAAGGGTGTATTAAAAGGTATTGAGCCTGTTGATATAGATAATTTTGTCTTTGGTGGTAGCCCATGCTCCACTCTGTTTAATCCTGCAAAGGATAGAAGAGAGTATCTGGCAGAAAAGGCTAAAGCCAACAAGGCTGGCGTTGTATTATGGCAGATAAAATTCTGCGAACCAGAGGCTTTTGAAAGACCGGATCTTATGAATTATCTTAAACAACAGGGGATCCAGGTTACAAGCTTTGAGGTTGAACTTCAAATGAGTAGTTTTGAAGGTATAAAAACACGTCTTCAGGCATTCAAAGAGATAATGTAGAAATAGGAGGAATAAATGACAAAGTTTCGCGTATCAGAGACAATGAAGGAGATCATGGCTGCTTATTATCTTGAGGCAAAAAACGCAGCTTACAACAATATCCCGGTAGCATGGATTACATCCGGTGGACCTGTTGAATTCCTGTATGCCATGGGTGTTATCCCTGTTTATCCTGAGAACTATGCACCCATGTGTTCAATAACAAGGATGAGCAAGGATCTTATAGAGGTGAGCGAAGCAGCAGGGTATTCACCGGACCTTTGTTCTTACGCAAGGACAGACATAGGAGCAGATATGGTCCAGGGTGGTCCTTTAATGGGCTTGCCAAAGCCAGACATGCTAATCGTCGGAACGAATATATGTCATACAGTTGTAAAATGGTTTGATGTTCATGCAAGGAAGTACAGGGTTCCTATATTTACAATAGATATGCCCTATCTACATGATGGTATGACAAAAGAGGCTATTAACTATGTGGTTAAACAGTTTGAAGCCTTTAAAGGATTTCTATCAGAGGTGCTGAAGAAACCATTTGATGAGGAAAAATTCAGGGAAACACTTTTCCTTGCAGCTCAGGCATCAGACCTCTGGGAAAAGGTCCTTGCAATGGGTAAGAAAAAGCCTTCTCCTATAAACTCTTTTGATACGTTTATTCATTTAGCGCCCATTGTTACATTAAGAGGAACGCAAAAGGCTGTTGATTATTATACAAAATTTTATGAAGAACTCGTTGAGCTCAGTGCTCAGGGCTTTGGTTCTGTTCCGGATGAGAAGATCAGATTACTCTGGGATAACCTGCCTATCTGGTATAAGATAAGGTACCTTTCAGAGTTCTTTGCCAAACATAAAGCAGCATTTGTAGTCTCAACTTATACGAATTCATGGGCAGCAATCCAGGGTAATATAGATACGGATCATGCATTGGAGGAGCTTGCAAGGGCATATCTCTCTCCTTATATCAACAGGGATTTTAAGTATCGTATAGAATACCTTGTTAAGTTGATAGACGAGTTTTCGCTTGATGGTGTAGTGTATCATTCTGATAGGAGTTGTAAGCCTTATTCACTTGGCCAGTACCTTATCAAGGAAGAAGTTACGAAACGGACAGGTAAACCAGGGCTTATAATAGAGGCTGATATGAACGATCCACGGGTATTTTCAGAGGCTCAGTTTGAAACAAGGGCAGAGGCGTTTTTAGAGGAGTTTGAGCAATGAAATACTTTGCAGGTATAGATGTGGGCTCACTTACAGCAAAGGCTGTTGTTATAGACGAAAACAATAAAATACTCGGTTATCATGTAATGCCTGTAGGACAGGATAGTTTAGCCGCAGGGATGAATGCGTATCAGCAGGCATTGAGTAAGGCTGGTTTAAAGAAAGAAGATGTGTCTTCTATTGTATCCACAGGATATAGCAGGAAGAGATTTACAGAGGCAACCATGCAAAAAACAGAGATAAGCTGTCATGCAAAAGGTATATCTGTTATATTTCCTACAGTTGCAACCTTATTGGATGTTGGGGGCCAGGATAGCAAGGCAATTAAGATAGGTAAGGATGGTAAGGTGCTTGATTTTGCCATGAATGACAAATGCGCAGCAGGGACAGGGCGTTTTGTTGATGTTATGGCTCATGCATTAAATCTTTCTCTCACAGGGCTTTCAGATGCAGCACTTTCACATAAGGAAGAGCTTACACTTAGTTCCACATGCACTGTTTTTGGAGAATCAGAGGTCATATCATTATTGTCACAGGGACAGAGTGTGCCTGATATTTCCTGGGCGATCATAAAATCTATTGTGGATAGACTTGTAGCACTGATAAAAAGAGTGGGGGTTGAGCAGGATATAGCAATGAGTGGAGGAATGGCAAAAAACAAGGCACTCGTCGCAAGGCTTGAGGACAAAATAGGTTTTGACATACTTGTTCCAGAAGAACCTCAAATTATAGGCGCTTTCGGTGCAGCAGTAATAGCAAAGGGATGATAATGGGCTATAGCTTATAGCCTATCTTTCGTAAGAAATCCTTTCTATGCTTTTTATCGTTTTCTGTTTCTAAACCCTTTGGCGGAAAACCATCTACAACTCCAACAATACCATTACCCTGTTCTGTTTGAGCAATGATTACCTCCAATGGATTTGCAGTAGCACAATAGATATTACATACCTCAGGGCAATTTTTGATAGGATTAAGAACATTTATAGGATAGGCATCTTTTAGCAGGATGCAGAATATGTGTCCGGCTCCAATGTTTTGTAGATTTTTAACACATGACTTTATCAATGTTTCATCGTTTCCCTCTGTTCGTATGAGGCATGGACCTGATGCCTCGGTGAATGCAATACCAAATTTTGCCTGAGGAACTGTTGTTATTATTATTTCATAGAGATCTTCTGTGGTTTTTATAAAATGGGTTTGTCCAAGGATGATGTTGCAGCCCTGTGGAATATCAATCTTTATGGATTTTAATTCCATATAACCTCCTTTTAAAAGACTCAACCTGCAATGGTTTTATAAAATTCTTCTTCTTTAATAGCCTGTATCCACAACATATCAGATACCATACTGAAATCTGGTCTGTCTGATTCACTTATCTGTTTGAAAACAAGGGCTATATCTGTCCACCTTGATGCAATCTGTTTCATCATGGTTACAAGCTTTTTATTTGCAAACATCTCAAGAAAATCCGCATACATCTTTCTGAACCCTCCACCGCCTGTTCCCCTTTTTTCTATCACCTGATAAGCAAATCTTGATAACCATTTCCAATCAGAAAGCTCCTTCCAGTCCAGCACCTTTTTTGATGCAAGCTGGATGCCTTTTACGCCATATCCATCAAAATCCATACCAGACAGCATGGTGCTGGCATTTGAGGTGCTTGCCTTTGTAAACAATTTCTTTTTATGAAGCTCAAATACTGGTTTTTCTATAGGTTTGAAGTGGGGAGACTCACCTTCTGGAAAGTTTCCATGCATTATACCTTCGAGTAAAGCATCCAATCCACACTGTGTAAGTCCTTTTCTCTCTGTATCTGATATGTAAGCGATGTTGTTATCAGTGTTATAACCCCACAGTATTATTACATGTCCAGGGAAATGCGTTTTACTTTTGTAATAATCAAGATAAAATATATCCGTTCTTAACAGAACAGGAATATCTTTGTTTATACTCTCAAATAGTGTTTTGCTTATTTCTTCCTTTGAGTTAGCCCTATCCCATTCAAACTCTATGCCAATATTGTTAAAAAATCTTTTTTCTATATCTGCTGATCTAAAGTGCATCATCCTTGAAGGATTTAAGCCCTCAATGTACCAGAAACCTATGCCCTCACCAATACCAAAACACTCGGACTCTGTTAAATCGTATCCATAGAACTGCATCAGATCTCGTAGAGCAGATGATGCACAATGTTTGCCTGGATGGTGTTTCCAGTTGTTTATTATCTTTTCAGTCATTTGATCCACCGGTCTGCATATTTATTATTAAACAATCTATTTTAGCAGTTGTTTTAATATGCGTTTACCTTCTTCAACGCCGGGTTGATCAAATGGATTTATTTGATAAAGATAACCCACAAACACAACAAGTAATTCGAAAAAGACAAACAATTCACCAAGTATTTTAGGCGTAAGCTCCGGGATGGATATGGTAAGGGATGGTCTGGCAGAGTTTATCAATGACATTCTTGTAGCATTCATCTCTGCATGCAGTAAGGTATCAAGCGTTTTTCCAAACAGATAACTGAATTCCACATCCACAGGTGGAACAGGGATGATCTTCTTCTCTTTAACATTGGTCCTGTTAATCTCTATGAATGTAATAAGCTTATCTGCAGGACCTTCTTTGTAGAGCTGTAGTTGTGAATGCTGATCCGTTACGCCAAGTGCCCTTACCGGTGTACTCCCTGTATATACCTCTTTCCCGTCCCTTGAATGCCTTTTACCTAAACTTTCAGCCCATAGCTGAGCAATCCATTCAGAAAAATCAGTGAGTAATGAAGAGTAAGGCATGAATACCATTATATTCTTGTTCAGATGCTTGTGCATAAGGTAGTAAATAACAGCCAGTTCACCCATGTTCATACCTTTGTGCTTTACAAAAGAGTCCCTGATCCTTTTTCCACCATTTATAAGCTCAGAAATGTTTATTCCAAGAAATGAAGCAGGGAATAGACCTACAGCTGATAAAACCGAATATCTACCTCCTACATTTTGTGGTACAGGCAAAACAGGTATACTGTATTTCACTGACAATTGGAATAATGCACCGCTGTTTGTTGTTGTGATAAAAACAAAATGCTTGTTTAACGATTTAACCCCAATCACCTTTTTGAAGTCATTAAAAAGTATAAAGAACTGTGCCAGGGTCTCCACTGTCTCGCCTGATTTACTTACAACAATAACAAGTGTTTTTAAGGGATTTATTTTCTGGATCGTTGAGGAAAATACAACAGGATCAATGTTATCCAGAACATGTATGTTTGTTTTTGATTTAGCTGTGTACATAAAAGCCTGTTTGATAGCCCTTGTGCCAAGTGCAGAGCCTCCAATACCAAGGACTATAATATCAGTATATTTTGATGAAGGATATCTATCAGAAAGTGCCTTAATCTCCTTTAACATTGTGTCATTGTCCAGCAGTGAAAGGAAACCAAGCCTGTCAGTTGTTACTGATTGAAGAAGGTCTTCTGCTGTTACGTTCACTTTGTCCTGCACACCCATTATTGTATGCTCTGTCAATCCGTCCTTTAAAGAAAGGTACTGACTTAAAGCAAAATTTTTATTTATTGATATGTCACCTATATTCATAATTTTACCGATAAAAACATCTCTCTTATGTTTTGAGGAATAATGCAAGCCTTCATGGTTGAAGGATTAACTGCAACGGTTACTGTATGGGCTGTAGCTATAACACGATCATTATCTTCATCATTTGTTATAAGATATTCAAGTGTGAATGCTCTATCCTTCATCTCCTTCAACCTGACGTAGATATTTAATAGGTCATCAAATGTCGCAGCACTTTTATACTGAATACAAGCCTCAACCAGTACAAAATCAACGCCATATTTTTGCCTATCTTTTACTGATATGCCTGCTTTCCTCAAAAATTCTATCCTTCCGACCTCAAGGTAGGTCATGTATGTGCCATTGTTAACTATACCCTGTGCATCAGTTTCAACAAACCTTACGCGTACCTGGGTTTTTAAACTGTATCCTTCAATCATAATTGTGGTTATCAAAACTGTACTTTATCAGAACGCCTGTTTCAGTATCTTTAGTGTTTCTTCAGGATCAAATATAGGCTTGCCATTGTACACAATAGAACCGTCTGAAATAGCATCCTCTGCTACCTGCCTTAATCCCTCTTCCTTCACTCCAACCTCTCTTAACCTCTGTGGCATGCCTATGCGTTTGGTCAGTTCCCATATAGCCTCTGCTGCCCTGTGTCCTGCCTGCTCATCACTCATGCCTGTTACATTTATACCCATCGCCTGTGCCACCATCTTATACTTATCTGCCACTGCATCAAGGTTGTATTCCATACAGTATGGCAACAGAATACTGTTTGCAACACCATGGGGCACTCCAAACCTCCCTCCAACACTATGCGCAAGTGCATGCACAACACCAACCTGTGCATTCCCAAAGGCTACCCCTGCTAAGTTCGCTGCTATCTGCATCTGCCCCCTTGCTACAAGATCCTTACCATTGCTAACTGCCTTCGGTAGATATTCCATTATCAACCTTATCCCGTGCATTGCCAGTCCATCGGTTATGGGCGTTGCCTGTTGCGAGTGCATTGCCTCTATGCAATGGCTCATTGCGTCCATACCAGTCCCGGCTGTTACCTGCGCTGGCATACTTACTGTCATGAGCGGATCTAATATACCAACATTGGGTATTATATGGTTGTCCACAAACAACAACTTCCTGTGTGCTGCGTGATCCTTTATCACTGCTGCATACGTTACCTCACTGCCTGTGCCTGCTGTTGTTGGTATCACTATATGGGGCGTTACAGGGCTATCCAGAAAGTTTATCCCTGCATAGTCCTCTATCTTACCACCCTTACTCAATACTATCGCTATACCCTTCGCTGTATCTATAGAACTGCCACCTCCTACTGTAACTATGCAGTCAGCCCCTATTGACCTCGCGTACTCAGCTCCTTTGTTCACTATGTGTGTGCCGGTGTCTGGTTCTATATCTGAAAATAAACCAGCAAACTTGTTTGACAGTGCCTTCTTTACCTTCTCTACCATTTCACTTTTCTCTAAAAACTTATCAGTCACAAGCAATACGCGTTTACCCTTGAGCCCATCCACCTCCTGTAATACCTCATTGGCTGCACCCTTACCAAATATGATCTTGGTTGGATTACGAAATATAAAGTTTAAGTCCGCATCATACATAAAAACTCCTTTTTTTTAGACTATTATTTAAGGCAGAGATAAACCCTGCCACGGCAATAACCATTATCCCAAAAAATGCAATAGGAAAGTTTGCTCATTCGTTCGGGGTACCCATGCAGAGCATGGGTCACACGATCCACCTGT
>JBMFUY010000105.1:0-8016 GCA_049966275.1 bacterium | reverse complement strand
TTCGTGAGCTGGGCAACTACAGCATTGTCGCCGTCTTCGATCTTCTTCGTGAGCTGAGTAACTACAGCATTGTCACCGTCTTCGATCTTCTTCGTGAGCTGGGCAACTACAGCATTGTCGCCGTCTTCGATCTTCTTCGTGAGCTGGGCAATCACATCGTCTATCCTTTTGTTTAATCTTCCTTCTGCCTTGTCAACTGTAGCCTTAATTAAAAATATCAGTTCCTGACGTGTGTCATTAATCTCTTTATGAAGATCATTATAAAAATTGTCTATCTTGTTATTCAATAAGGTATAGCCTTCTGAAACTACTTTTAGTTTGTCATCTATATTCTCGAGCAATATTTCAAAATGTTCCTTTTTTAAAACAGACCGTGTTTTGCTTTTTTGTTTTTTATTCATAAAAACGAAATAACACCGTATAAAAATAATGTCAAGTAAACGCAAGGTCTGTAATAGAATTTTACAGCTTCTAAGAGATCAGGGTAAAATATTTTTTATGAAATGTATCACGTGTGTGGTTACAATAGAAAATATGTTACCTGGAAGTTACATCATTTCTCTTTACAAAAACATAACAAACGTTATCACATAAGAAGAATGTAAAAATTTACGATGATATGGTAATGGGTATTGCTGGAAGAAATTACCATTTCAGTCCATGTTTAGATTTCTGGATGACCTGACAGGTATAATATCACCGGAACATACCTGTTGAAATTTTTTGTTGGTTGCATACTATTAATACTATGGCATTGTTTAAATTAGTCTCCAATTACAAACCAAGTGGTGATCAGCCTGAGGCGATAAAACAGCTTGTTGAAGGATTAAGAATGGGGTATAAACACCAGACACTGCTTGGTGTAACTGGTTCTGGTAAGACATTCACAATGGCAAACGTTATTGAACAGATCCAGCTTCCAACACTTATCATCGCACCCAATAAAACACTTGCTGCCCAGCTTTACACAGAGATGCGCGATCTGTTTCCTGAAAACGCAGTGGAATACTTTGTAAGCTACTATGACTATTATCAACCAGAAGCATATAAACCAGAAACAGATACGTATATTGAAAAGGATGCATCTATAAATGATGAAATAGATAAATTAAGACATTCCGCCACGCATTCATTACTTGAACGTGAAGATGTTATCATTGTTGCAAGCGTTTCATGCATATATGGATTGGGCTCACCAGAGGCATACAAAGGTATGCTTGCTTATGCAGAGGTTGGTAGAAAACTCAACAGGGATGAATTTATTCATAAGCTTGTAAAGATACAGTACAACAGAAACAACTATGATTTTTACAGAGGTGTATTCAGGGTAATGGGCGATGTTGTTGAGGTGTTCCCTGCCTATGAGAATGATATAGCAATTCACGTGGAATTCTTTGGAGATGTAGTTGATACGATCTATACCTTTGATCCTTTGAGGGGAACAAAGAAGGATATGCTCAAACGGGTTGTAATATACCCTGCAAGTCATTATGTTACTGAAGAACATGCACTCCAGCATGCATTAGAATCCATAAAACATGAACTTGCTGATAGATTAAAAGAATTAAGACAGGCTGGTAAACTGCTTGAGGCAGAACGTCTGGAAAGAAGAACACTCTACGACCTTGAGATGCTTGAAGAGATGGGATACTGCACAGGTATAGAAAACTATTCAAGGCATTTGAGTGGTAGGGCACCCGGTGAGCCTCCACCAACACTCCTGGATTACTTTCCATCTGAATTCCTGATGTTCATAGATGAAAGCCATATAACCATACCACAGATAGGAGGGATGTATGAGGGTGATCGTAGCAGGAAACAAACACTTGTAGAGTTTGGATTCAGACTACCGTCTGCACTTGATAATAGACCGTTGAAATTTGATGAGTTTGAGCAAAGGATAGACAGGGTCATATATGTTTCTGCAACACCTGCTGAATACGAGATAGCCAGATCCAATGGAAGGGTAATTGAACAGATCATAAGACCCACGGGTCTTGTTGATCCTGAGATCATCGTAAAAGAGGCAACAAATCAGGTTGACACATTGCTTGCTGAGATCAGAAAGCGTGTGGACAAAGGGGAAAGGGTGCTTGTTACAACGCTAACAAAACGTATGGCAGAGGAGCTTACAGAATACTATGCAGGGCTTGGAATAAAGGTAAAGTACATGCATTCAGATATAGAAACACTTGAACGCGTGGATATAATAAGGGATCTCAGGATGGGCAAATTTGATGTACTTATAGGCATAAACCTTTTAAGAGAAGGACTTGACCTGCCTGAGGTTTCTCTTGTTGCTATACTTGATGGAGATAAAGAAGGGTTTTTACGATCAACACGCTCACTTATTCAAACCATAGGCAGGGCTTCAAGAAATGTGAATGGCACTGTTATAATCTTTGCAGATACCATTACAAAATCCATAGAGCAAGCTGTTAATGAAACAAACAGGAGACGTGCAAAACAGCTCAAATACAATGAAGAACACGGGATTATACCTGAAACAATAAAGAAACATATTCAGGAGATACACACATCAATATATGAACAGGATTACTACACAGTACCCATTGAAACAGCAGAGGGTGAATCTGAATATGTTAATCCTGATAAGGTCCCCGGTATGATAAAAGAGCTTGAAAAAGAAATGAAAAAGGCAGCAAAGGCTCTTGAATTTGAGAAGGCAGCAGAGATAAGGGATCGCATAAAAAGGCTAAAACAGGCTATTTTACTTACCTGATGATTGGACCCGACGTAATCCTTACATTGGTTATTCTGTTGAAATTTTTTTTAGAGTGGCGTAAGTGAACATACATTATGTATATACTCTGGATACACAATGAAACCATTTAAAATTTTAATCACAGGTGCAGGAGGTATGCTTGCAACTGCACTTGAAAGTATATTAAAACCAGAATTTGATGTAACAGCATTAACAGAGCACCAGCTTGATATAACCAGAAAAGATTTTGTAAAAAAAACAATAAACGATATAAAACCAGATGTTGTAATCAATGCAGCAGCGTACACTGCTGTGGATAAGTGCGAGGAAGAACAGGAACTGGCAAAATTGATCAATGGCATTGCTGTTGGTTATCTTGCTGATGCAGTTGAAAGTGTTGATGCAAGGCTTATACACATAAGTACTGATTATATCTTTGATGGTGAAAAGGATGGACCTTATAATGAGGACGACAGACCCAATCCTATTTCTGTGTATGGATTGTCTAAACTTATGGGTGAGCAGGAGATTTTTAAATTTACAAAAAACTACATAATAATAAGAACACAATGGCTCTATGGAGAGAATGGCAGAAATTTCGTCAACACAATTTTAGAGCTTGCACAGAAGAATAGTGAGTTAAAGGTTGTTGACGATCAGTATGGTAGCCCCACCTATACAAAGGACCTTGCTCTTATAATAAAATGGTTTGTTGAACACCAGGAAATCATCAGCAGGATATTCAATTTTTCCAATGAGGGAATTGTTTCGTGGTTTGGCTTTGCAAGAGAGATATTAAAGCTTGCTGGTTTAAAAACAAAAATTATACCGGTTGATTCCTCTGCTGTTTCGCGTCCTGCCAGAAGACCTCACAATTCTGCACTGGATAAAACAGCAATAAAACAAATTACAAATCTTGACATCAGACCTTGGTATGATGCACTGTATGAATACATGAACAATATTAGGGCGATAAAAAAATTTATGGGTTAAGGGGGACTATTATGAAGCTAACAGTTATAGGGACAGGCTATGTTGGACTTGTTACCGGGACATGCTTTGCTGATAGTGGCAATGATGTAATCTGTATGGATATTGATAAAAAAAAGATTGAATCCCTTAAAAAAGGGCAGGTCCCCATATACGAGCCTGGATTAAAAGAGCTCATACAGAAGAATCTAAAAGAAGGTAGGTTGCATTTTACAACAAACATGAAGGAGGCTGTTCAAAATTCAAAGATCATATTCATTGCTGTAGGTACACCACCCAACAATAATGGAGCAACGGATCTCAGCGCGGTAAAGTCAGTGGCAAAGGATATTGGTAGATACATGAATGAGTATAAGATCGTTGTAACGAAGAGCACAGTGCCTGTGGGAACATCAGAAGTGATAAAAAAGATTATATCTAAAGAAACGGATCTACAGTTTGATGTTGCCTCAAATCCGGAATTCCTCAAAGAAGGTGCAGCGATAGAGGATTTTATGAAACCTGATCGGGTTGTCATTGGGGTTAGTAATGAAAAAACTGGTGATATTCTAAAATCTTTATACGAGCCTTTTACACGTACAGGTAATCCTATTATTATTACAGATATAAGAAGTTCAGAGATGATAAAGTATGCTGCGAATGCAATGCTTGCCACAAAGATCTCGTTTATAAACGAGATAGCGAATCTGTGCAGTATTACAGGTGCGAATATTGATGATGTCAGACGGGGTATTGGCTATGATAACAGGATAGGCCACTTATTTCTATTTCCGGGTGTTGGATACGGAGGCTCATGTTTTCCAAAGGATGTAAAAAGCATAATACATGTTGGGAAAAAGCATGGTTATAACATGGAGTTATTGTCAGCGGTTGATCGTGTGAACAACAACCAGAAAGCCCTGATGCCAAACATTATAAAAAGGCATTTTAATGGCAGGCTAAAAGGAAAGAAGTTTGCTATATGGGGATTATCCTTCAAACCAAAGACAGACGATATAAGAGAGGCCCCATCCATTGTTATTATAAACGCACTATTAAAGGCAGGTGCAAGCATTGTTGCGCACGATCCAGAGGCAATGAAAAATATGAAGGCTATATTTGGTAACAAGATTAAGTATGCTGATGATATGTATGATGCTGTCAGGGATGCAAACGGACTTGTGCTTGTTACGGAATGGAATGAATATAGAAAACCTGATTTTGAAAGAATAGCCGGGCTGATGAAAGAGAAGGTGATCTTTGATGGAAGAAACATCTTTGATAAACAGCAACTTCTTGACATTGGTTTTACATATTATGGCATAGGAAGGTAGGTCACATTGAATAAAAGGGTTGTAATAACTGGTGGCGCTGGCTTTATTGGTTCACATCTATGTGAATACTTCCTTGAAAGGGCTTATGATGTCTTCTGTATTGATAACCTTATAACAGGTTCACTTGATAATATATCACATCTTTTCAAGGAAAAAGAGTTTGTCTTTATAAATCATGACATCACAAATTATATTCACATCCCGGGTAGAATAGATTATGTGCTTAACTTTGCATCACCCGCAAGCCCTGTAGATTATCTTGAACATCCTATACAAACCCTGAAGGTTGGGGCACTTGGTACACATAAAACAATAGGCTTTGCAAAAGAAAAGGGAGCAAGGTATTTTTTAGCATCAACATCAGAGGTATACGGTGATCCGCTTGTCAATCCACAACCAGAGACGTACTGGGGAAACGTAAATCCTGTGGGACCTCGAAGTGTATACGATGAAGCAAAGCGGTTTGCAGAGGCAATGACAATGGGCTATCACAGGTTTCATAAGGTTGATGTCAGGATTGTAAGGATATTCAACACGTATGGTCCACGTATGAGGTTAAACGATGGTCGTGTTGTCCCTAATTTTGTTATGCAGGCTTTAAGGAATGAACCACTTACTGTGTATGGTGATGGTTCTCAAACAAGGAGTTTCTGTTATGTCTCTGATCTTGTTGAAGGGATCTACAGGTTATTGATGTCAGACTATGTTGGTCCTGTAAACCTTGGTAATCCAGAAGAATGGAAGATCATCGACTTTGCCAGGTATATAATAAAACTTTCGGGTTCGAAGAGTGAGATTACATTCAAACCACTTCCACAGGATGACCCAAAGCAGAGAAGACCGGATATAACCCTTGCAAGAAAACTGTTGGGATGGGAGCCGAAGGTTAAACTTGATGAAGGTTTACGCAAAACACTTGATTATTTTCTGCATATAAAAATATAAAACAACAAACTTAATATCCGTTTACCTCATCATGTACCAAGCAGTTCCATAATGGTGAGCAATTCTTTTCTTATAGGTTTAACCTTGCTTATAGCCTCCTGAAATGGCGTAAATACAATATCGTCTTTTATAAGCCCAACCATCCTTCCGCTTCCACCTTTATTCAGAAAATCAATAGCATAATAACCAAACTGTGAGGCTATCAGCCTGTCAAATACACTTGGCGAGCCTCCCCTTTGTATGTGCCCAAGCACTGTAACCCTTGTCTCAAACCCAATCTCATCCTTCAGCTCTTTTTCTATCTGATATGCACTTGTTGCACCCTCAGCGACAATAATGATGCTGTTGGACCTGCGTTCCTCATATCGCTTTCTTAACTTTTCTCCTATTGCCTTTATGTCATAAGGCACCTCTGGCACAATTGCAACCTCTGCACCACTTGCCATTGCAGACATCACAGCGAGATAGCCTGATTCCCTGCCCATGACTTCTATAATAAATGCCCTTTCGTGAGAAGTAGCTGTATCCTTTATCTTATCAACAGCCTGTACAATCGTATTCAATGCTGTGTCCACTCCAATTGCCATATCAGTGCCAAAAAGGTCATTGTCAATGGATCCTGGTATTCCAACTGTTGTAACGCCAAGCTCATGTAACCTAAGCGCCCCGGTCAAAGAACCATTACCACCTATTATTACCAGAGCCTCAATACCATTCTTTTTGAGTATATTTACTGCCTTTCGCCTTCCTTCCTCAAGGAAGAATTCTTTGGATCTTGCAGTTTGAAGTATAGTACCACCAAATTGAAGGATACCGCTTACTGATTTAGAATCCAGCTTCTGAAACTCTTCGTTGATCAAACCAGAATATCCCCTATGTATGCCTATAACCTCCCAACCCAATGCAATCGCGGTTCTAACACTTGCCCTTATAGCACAATTCATCCCGGGTGAATCACCACCACTTGTAAGAATACCGATCCTTTTCATACACACCTCCTTGAAGCTAAAGAATAAAACATGTATGTCCTTTTTACAAGTGATTGAAAAGTATCTATCACCTGTAATAAAATAATCAGGGGCTATCTCCAACACAGCGGCTAAAAAATGTCTGATGAGCCAATTTTAAGGAGAATATTTTGCGCTTAAACAACCAGAGCATTTCGCTTGCGGTAGGAATTCCAGAGGTAGCTGATGTATCAGATCCCAGGAATAACATAAATTCCAGCTGAGTTTCTACTACAAATATTCTCATTAACTCAGCCTCAACAATGCCTTGCATCATGTTTTGTCTATCTCTCCAACCTCATGGTCATGTCTGATAAATCTTTGGGAATCAGAAACCAATATATGAACATCTCTCTCTCCATTTTTTGATAATTTTTAAACTTGCGTGAAATTATCTCCCAGAATTTATTATTGTGTCTTTTCTCTATGATGTGAGCCAGTTCATGGAAAATAACATATCTAATCAAATACTCTGGCAAATGTTTCACAAGTGAGTTAATTGTTAGATTTTTCGCAGAGCTTAGACTTGCCCACTTTGTCCTCATTTTTCTAAAATAAATGTGATTCAATTCAACCCTTAACTCTTTGGATGTTTCCTTCGCAAGAAAAAAATAAGCTTCCTGAATTCTTCTTCTGTTCTATTGATTAACCTTTTATCCTTTGTGCATTCCATGCACCCTCTCATGAAGTTAAATTGCTTGATAATCCAATGTTTATATTTATCCAAAAGAATATCAGGCGTAGCCCCGGGAGGAAGGACAATAAGAAGTTCTCCTGTTTTAAATTCTAACCTTGGATACTTCACAGCTCTATGGGAAACTGAATAAGGGATTTGGATATTGGGGGATTTATAGATTTGGAGATTTTGGGATTTATGATTTTTTGTTTTCATATTTCAATCTCACCAAACTGTGTATTTCACTCAATTCTGCCACCTGTTTCAATTCAAAGTTGCCACTGATTACAATCCAATTCTGCCACCCCCATCGGAGCGTAAGCGACGCTGACATTTTTTCTTATCTCCAATAATTCATTT
>JBMFUY010000104.1:0-8023 GCA_049966275.1 bacterium | reverse complement strand
ATACCTATATTTGACGCGGGGTTATCACTCATTACACAAACTTCCCTATTTCGCAAATGCATTTTTCGGGTTGATGGGAGAGGTTATTCGACAATTATCATTATGAGCACACGGCGAAGAAACTGCACCACCCTGTCATTCTGAGTCTTTGCCGAAGAATCTAAAGCCATAGACTCTTCGCTTTGCTCAGAGTGACAGAGGATAGATTCTTCAGTCGCTTTGTCAGAAGGATACGCATGATTTGTCATCCTGACAATTGTCGTATAACCTCTTTTATGAAAGATTTTCCCAGTTCACAGGATATTGTCCAGCCCACATAACCTTGACAAAACAATACATCTGTATAAACTGTTTCAAGAACAAATTGGAAAGAGTGTTTACAGGGTTGTTAGAATAAAAGTGCTGTTGAAAATTTTCAGATACAATTTTCTATGAAAATCCATATAGGAAATATCATTCGTAACCTGCCTGAAGATGTGCAGAGGTATATCTCAATAATAGAAAAAACAGCATTGGAATCTCAAAAGGAGGTTTTTTTAGTTGGTGGTCCTTTAAGGGATCTATTGCTGAATAGGAATAACATTGACATTGATATTGTTGTAAAAGATGATGGGATGCAGTTTGCGACACTCCTTGTGAATAAGGTTGGTGGTTCTATTAACCTTTATAAAGAACGTTTGACTGCTTCTATCCTGTTGCCAGATAACAAACATATAGATGTTGCTACCATGCGCACAGAGGTGTACGAACGCCCGGGTGCACTTCCAATAGTAAAACCAGTAACAGATATAGTTAAAGATTTATCAAGAAGGGATTTCACCATAAATGCAATGGCTATAAAATTGAATACAGAGAATGAAGAAGAAATTATAGATCCATTTAATGGCTATAAAGATCTTAAAGCATCTCTGATAAGATTCTTGCACACAAAAAGCTTTATTGATGATCCAACCAGAATATATCGTGCAATAAGATTTGAAACAAGATTTGGTTTTAAGATTGAAGAAATGACGCTAAAAGCAATGAAGCACGCACTGTCAACAAACGCTTTGAAGACTGTTAGTGGTCAAAGATGTCTAAAAGAGATTAACCTTTTTTTACAGGAAAAGGATCCTTTCGCTGTGATCAAGAGAGCTCATGAATTAGGAGCAATGTCCGATATAATTTCTGATCCAAAGGCTTTAACCGAAATCAAGAATATATTTGATAGCATAAAAGACAATCAGTTCCTCAATCAGGAGACTAAAAGATTACTGATGCTAACATCTTTATTTGTGCATCACTCACCGAGTGAGATCACCAATCTGTCCAATCACTTTGGTATGACAAGAAAACAGCGTAATGATATTCTGGATACAAGATTATTGTTGGATGTTCTAAAAAAAGATCATAATAAATTGGATCAGATAATCAAACGTTACAGTGATCACGCAAGGTTACTTGCATACATGATCACAAAAGATGATTCTTTGAAACAGTATATTAATTTACAATGAGCTGGCGTTCTTACCAAAGAAATCATTTAAAATCCATAAAGAGGAATTTTAAGCATAGCTATAAGGGTTATATGCTACTGAGCATATTAATCATTGTAGGTATAGCTGGTTATCTGATGATAAAAAATTACAAACACTCAGCTCATCACTTAACCCAGAAGCAGTATTTAAGCGGAACCAATCCAACACCCTCAACGAGTATATCATCATTTACAACAACACCCAATGCCATGATCAGCAGTGAAAAGAAGATAAATCTTCCGGAAAACATTGTAACAAAATGGATAAGGCATACCATGGATATTTACAGAGTACGATATGGCGCTGTTGTGGCTATTGATGTTAAAAATTGTACTCCAATTGCCATTGTCAGTAAAGGTATGGATTTTTCAGCCTTTAAGGCATATCCAGCAGCATCATTGGCAAAACTTGTTACAGCATCTGCAGCGATTGAACTCAATCACATACCTCAGTATGCTTTGTTTTACTACGATACACGAAATGCCTCTCAAAGTATAAGGGCTTTAACTGATGGTTATTACGATGGAAGAAAAAGAATAACATTTTCAATGGCTTTGGCAAAATCGAACAACCCTGTATTTGGAAAACTTGCCCTGTATAAAATTGGTGCGTCAAATCTTCAATCATACTTTGATCGGTTTTATTTCAACAGATCATTAGGTCCATCGTTTATTGAACAGAGCAGGGCATACGTGGAAAAAAATGGCGTTGATGTTGCACAGACAGGGGCTGGCCTGAACCCTGATACAACCATAAGCCCATTTCATGCAGCTCTTATTGCACAGGCAATTGGTAATGCCGGGAACATGTGCGTTCCATACAACTGGTTTGATGGGGCAAAGCAGTATACACAGCGTATCATTGACCCTGCCACTGCAAAAGAACTTATAGACATGATGAGACTTACAATCACACAGGGGACATCCAGACGGGCATTTTTCAACAGAAGGGGTAGATATATACTTGCAGATATAAGTGTAGCAGGTAAGACAGGCTCAATACATGGCTATGACCCTGAAGGGGATTATGAGTGGTTTGTTGGAATTGCACCTGTGAATAATCCTGAAATTGCAGTTTCAGCTCTGGTTGTTAATGGTAATAAATGGACCATAAAGGGTTCATACCTTGGGGCTCAAACATTTTTAGCGTATTTCTTCCCGGATGCTGTTAAAAAGCTTTTACATGAAAAATAATTTCATATAATAAAAATGCTTTGTTAATTGATTTAAAATGAAAAACATGTAATATTCGCTTAAAATAAAAATTTAGAGGCAATAATGGAATACGAGGCTGTAATAGGTTTAGAGGTGCATGCTCAGTTGAAAACAGAAACAAAAACATTCTGCGGATGTTCAACAGTTTTCGCTCTTGAACCAAATATAAATGTGTGTCCAATCTGTCTTGGTATGCCAGGGGTATTACCGGTTTTGAACCGAAAGGTTGTGTTGTACGCGTGTATGCTTGCAATGGCAGTACATGGAGAGATATCAAAGAGGAGTGTTTTCGCAAGGAAGAATTATTTTTATCCGGATCTACCAAAAGGTTATCAGATCTCTCAATATGAATTGCCAATAAACAAAGGCGGTACAATAAACATTCAGACCAACGGCGTTAACAAACAGGTGAGATTAAACCGTATACATATAGAAGAGGATGCTGGTAAACTAATGCACAATCCTGATGGGACAAGCTTTGTTGATTTTAACAGATCAGGGATACCCTTGCTCGAGATAGTATCAGAACCAGACATGTCAACGCCTGATGAGGCAGTGGCTTACCTCAAAAAGTTAAGGACCATATTACTTTACCTTGGTATATGTGACGGGAATATGGAAGAAGGTTCTTTACGTTGTGATGCAAATGTTTCTGTAAGGCGAAAAGGAGATACAAGACTTGGTGTAAAGACAGAACTTAAGAACATGAACTCCTTCAGATTCATCCACAAAGCACTTGAATATGAAATACAGAGGCAGATAGATATTTTAGAAGACGGAGGTAATATTGTTCAGGAAACAAGGTTGTGGGATGAGTCAGCTGGTGTAACAAAATCCATGAGGTCTAAAGAGGAGGCTCATGATTATCGCTATTTCTCGGAGCCAGATCTCCTTCCACTTGAACTGAATGACGAACTGCTTAAAGAAGCCCAAAATAAAATACCGGAACTTCCGGATGAGAAATCCAGACGTTTTGTTTCTGATTATAATCTTCCACTATACGATGCAGAGGTTCTTACCGCATCAAGGGATCTTGCTGAATATTTTGAAACAGTTGTTAAGTTGTACAACAAGCCAAAGGCTGTAAGTAACTGGATAATGAGTGAGATGTTGAGGTTTATAAAGGACATTGATACACAGATAAGGAGCTTTTCAGTTACACCAGAGCAAACAGCAAGGCTCTTAAAACTGGTGGATGCTGGCACGATAAGTGGTAAGATTGCAAAAACCATTTATGAGCAGATGGTATCAACAGGCAAAGAACCAGAAACCCTTATAAAAGAGCTTGGCATGGAGCAGATCTCTGATGAGTCCACAATAAAAAATGTTATACTATCGGTTATGGAGAAAAACAAAAAAGAGGTGGAACAGTACAGAGCCGGCAAGGAAAAGGTATTTGGTTTCTTTGTAGGCCAGGTTATGAAAGCAACCAATGGTAAAGCAAATCCAGCCATGGTAAACGAGCTTTTAAAGCGTATGCTAAGAGGAGAGACAAAATGAAGTACAAAAAAGCCATAATTTACTCTGTTTTAACCTTTATAATTATTATAGCCATACTGTTTGTGTTGCCTTTTGTTATTAACCTTGACAAATATATTCCCAAAATAACCGCACCAATAAGTAAAGCTATAGGCAGACAGGTTTCTATTCAGCATGTAAGATTAACTATTCTAAGCGGGCTTGGTGTAGAATTAAAAAGTGTTAGAGTGGAAGAAAAAAAGCCCTCTCAAACACCATTTGTTCAGGTTGATGATATAGATGTTGGAGTGAAGCTATTACCTTTATTAAAGAAACAGATATCTATAAGCAAGATAATATTAACGAAACCAGAGATAAACATAATCAGATATCCGGACGGTGTATACAACTTCACTGATATCCTGAAAAAGGAAACAGAAAAACCCGCAGAGAAGATCACATCAACCACAAAAACATCAACCGGTATTCCTGAAGGATTTTATCTTGACAGATTTGTTATATCTGATGGGACAATAAACATAACAAATATTGAAGAGGGAAAAGAACACAGATACAGTTTAAATCATATAAACCTTGGTGTTTATGGATTCAATGTCAAGCAAGCCTTCAGGGTATCACTGGGTGTTTCAATGGAGAATGTAAAAGAGGCAAGGCTTGATATTGACGGATATGTTGGTCCAACAGGTCAACATATTTCCATGGAAACACTGCCGCTCAATTTAAATGTATCATTAAAACACGTAGATATACCCTATATATTGTCAATCGTTGGCGCAAAATCTCGTATATTGACTGCTGGTACAATTGATGTTGAAGAAAAATTGAAAACAGATTCCGGGGTTATGCATATAGATGGTAGTATAAACCTATCCGGTCTTACCTTAACCAATGGAACAATTAATCCATGTTCTATAACAAACCAATTAGAGTATGTATTAAAGGATAAAAATCTTAATATGCGTAACATCACATTTAAATCTGAAGGAATAGAACTTGGAATAAACGGTAATGCCAATGTTGGAACAAAGGTTGTAAATATAAACCTTGTTTCAAAGCAATTGTCACTTGATAAGGTATTAGGATTTTATAGCCCTCTTAAGCAATCACTGCCAAAGGATGTTGCTGTTAATGGAGAGGGGGGGATTAAAACCTATGTAAATATGGCTAACAATGTTGCAAATGTAAATGGTGTTATTGATCTGACAAACGCAAAAATAAGCTACAGCAAAATGTTTTCCAAGCCCTCTGGCATACCAATGAGTTTGTCCTATAACATCTCTAAAGATGAAGCGGCTATTACTTTAAAGGGCATAAAGTTTGTACTTGATAAGCTTGCCATGGATGCTTCTGGCAGGGTTGCATTGGATAAAGATATGAATGGCGCTGTTAATATAAACACAAACAATATAAAGATAGCCTCATTGGAGGATGTGATCCCTTACATAAAACAGTATCAGGCAAGGGGTAGTTTTATTCTAACAATGAATGCCAGTGGTCCATTCAAGAAAGCAAAAGAACTGAATGCACAGGGTAGGCTACAGGTGAAGGATGTATCTGCTAATATCACTTCTTTACCAAAGCCTTTAAATTCTTTTAACATGGACACATTTTTTACCAGGAATAGTGTCAACATAAAAACCATGCTTGTCAGGATCGGTAATTCTGAGATCATGGGTAATGGTAATATAAATAACTTTTCAGCCCCGGAAGGTAAAATTAATATAACATCGCCATACCTTGATGTGGATGAGCTAACACCTGCATCAAAGCCTAAAGAAGTACAACCTAAAGAGAATGTTACTCCAAAAGAGCAGGAAAAGCCTTCTATACTTGATAAAGCAGATATATCACTTACAGCTAATGTTAAGAAAGGCGTGGTTAAAAAGGCACAGTTTAGCAATCTTTCTATGCAGGCAAGACTTGTAAAGGGTGAAATTGTACTTAACAGGTTCTATGTGGATATATTTTCAGGCATGTTAGCAGGAAGTGGAACAGTTAATATGAAAGGACAGGAGCCTTATGATCTCAAATTAAAAGCAGCCTCATTAAATCTTGGGGATATGCTTAATACGCTTACCTCTTATAAAGACATTATGTCAGGTAGGCTTGGTGCTGATGTTGCACTTAATGGTAATGCTAAAGATCTAAAGCATACTGTTTCTGGAAAGGGCATTTTGACCATAACAGATGGTGAGATAAAAACATTTTCCATGTTATCAAGCCTTTTAGGGATTGCAAAACTTGCAAATATAGGAAATGGCAAAACAACAAAGATCAGCAGCATGCGTTTAACCGCGGCTATTGACCACGGGAGGGTAACATCAAATGATACAAAGCTTATCAACAGTGATCTGACTGTTGTTGCAAGTGGTTATTTTGATCTCGATGCGAACCTTGATTATAAAGGCACCGGTATACTTTCACGTGCAATATCCAACAGGGTGGGTGGAACAGCAGGACAGCTGATCAAGAATGAACATGGTGAAATAGAAATACCATTTATACTAACCGGAACTATAAGAAAGCCTGTGTTTAAACTTGATGCTGCTGTTTATGAGCAAAAACTAAAAGAAGCTGCCAAGAGACAGGTCATTCAGGAGCTTAATAAACAATTGAACAAGGAGCTGCAGAACAACAATATTCAACAGAACAAGTCTATTCAGGAGTTAGAGAACAAAGGCAAAAAGGCTATAGAGCAGTTATTCAGATAGCAATGGCATTTTATACACTTATACCTAAAAAGGATCATATACTTTTACTGGATCAAAGGTTATTACCTTTGAAAACCCATTATATAAAGGTCAGGACATACAGAGATGCATACCACGTTATAAAACATATGGCAGTTAGAGGGGCTCCTGCGATTGGTGTTACAGCTGCATTCGGTGTCTGGCTTGGTGCAAGGTCCTTGAAAACAAGCAGAAGAGATGAATATCTTTCAAAGCTCGAAAAAATAGGGAGGTATCTTGTTAGTGCAAGACCAACAGCCTACAATCTTTCCTGGGCTATAAATAGAATGCTTGCTTTTGCACGTTCAGGCGAAATGAACACAAATTCCATAACTTCAGGGCTTTATGAAGAGGCTTTGCGTATTTATCATGAAGACATAGAAGCAAACAAGAGAATGGGCTCTTATGGGGCCAGACTTATAAAAGATGGATGGACCATTTTGACACATTGTAATGCAGGCGCACTTGCAACAGCAGGTTATGGCACAGCACTTGGTGTACTGCGTGCAGCAAAGGAAGCTGGCAGAAAGATCAAGATATTTGCAGACGAAACAAGGCCATTTTTACAGGGGGCAAGATTAACAGCATGGGAGTTACAGCAGGATGGCTTTGATGTAACGCTCATAACAGATAATATGGCAGGATGGATGATGAAGCAGGGGCTTATAAATGCTTGCATTGTAGGAGCTGATAGAATTGCATTAAATGGGGATGTTGCTAACAAGGTGGGTACATATAGTGTGGCTATACTTGCCCATGTACATAGCATACCATTTTATGTTGCTGCACCTTCATCAACATTTGATCCTAACATTGCGTCTGGTGAAGAGATCATTATAGAGGAAAGGCCAGAGAAAGAGGTGCTAACCATAGGTGGGAAGCTTATAGCGCCGCCAGGAATAAAGGTAAGGAACCCGGCATTTGATGTAACACCTGCAAGGTATATCAGTGCTATTATAACAGAAAAAGGGATTATCACTCCCCCATACAAAAAAGGTATTAAAAGGATCATTAACCCGAAAAATGCAATAGGAAAGTTTGCTCATTCGTTCAACCCCACGATCCACCTAAGATACAAAGACTT
>JBMFUY010000103.1:0-8075 GCA_049966275.1 bacterium | reverse complement strand
AATACCTATATTTGACGCGGGGTTATCACTCATTACACAAACTTCCCTATTTCGCAAATGCATTTTTCGGGTTAAGCATCAATAGCATTTTTTATGATGCGTGCAACCATGGAGACCGCATTATCCAATGTATCATTGACAACAACATAATCGTACAATGGAGCCTGTTCCATTTCTATTTCAGCACGTTTTAAGCGTTCTTCCAACCTGTCTCTTTCTCCCCTGATTTCAAGCCTTTCTTTTAATACGTTAATGGATGGGGGTTTTATAAATATGGATAAAGCTGCAGGATATATGGACTTAATGGCGTTAGCACCCTTTATATCAATATCAATGATAGCGTGTTTACCAGATTCCACAATGGTATTTATACCATCCTTCGGCGTTCCATATCTGTAGCCATTTATAATAGCCCACTCAGCAAGTTTACCATCCCTGATAAGTTGCGAAAAGGTTGATTCATCGACAAAGTAATGATCCACGCCATTCCTTTCCTCTGGTCTTTTTGCACGCGTTGTATAGGTTATGCATTGTTCAATATAAGGTATTTGATGGATAATATGATGGATGATGGTTGTTTTTCCTGCTCCGGAAGGACCTGAAATAATAATGATCTTTCCTTTTTTTTCTTTACTCTTCACCTGTCATCCCTCATTGCATTTTTCAGGTTACTCAACGTTCTGGGCAAGTTCCTTTATCCTTTCAACAGTGTTTTTAGCCTCTATCACCTTGCCTGTTATATCTGCATCTCCAACCTTTGATGCAATGGTATTAAGCTCTCTTATGAATTCCTGCGTAAAAAATTCTATTCTCTTTCCTATCGCGCCTTTTGTATCAAGTAATTGTAAAAATGCTTTTGTATGTGTCTGAATACGTTTAATCTCCTCATTGATATCCACCTTTTCCATAAAATTTCCTACAATGATCTCGGGTGATATGTTTAAATCTGAGGATTGTTTTATCATTTTGAGTTGTTCTATGGTTTTTTGTTTGTACTGTTCAATTAAAGCAGGCATTCTCTCTTCTATATACCCAACTGTGGCGATCAACTCTTCACCTAACGCACTCATATTTTTTTTAATCTCCTCGCCCTCTGTCTCACGCATGTTTAACGCCTTCTTTGCTGCTTCATCCACGATATTTATCATGTCATTGATCGCTGTGTCTGACACAGGTTTGTCCTCTTTTAAGAAGAATTCAGGTGAATGTGTGAATACATCTATCGTGATACGGCCTTTTAATCCAAGTGCTTTTTTGATAGTTTTTAAAAGTTCTATGTATAAACCGGCTTTTTTACTATCTATTGTGAATGGCCATCTACGTTTATACTCATAGTTCTTGATAGTAACATTGAGGAATACAGTTCCCCTTGAGAATTTACTCTTCAACACCCTTATCAGGGGAACTTCAAATATTGATAATTCCTTTGGTAATTTTACATTCACATCCAGGTACCTTCCATTGAGTGTTTTTAATTCACATGAAAGTTCAAATCCCTCAACAAAACCTGTGGCAATACCATAACCTGTCATGCTATTCATAATTTATCTCCACCAATACTTTTAAGTTTATTTATAAAATTATTAACCATAGCCTCTGCCTCATCTTTTTTATTTAACTCTGCATAGATCCTCAATACTGGTTCTGTTCCGGATGCCCTAACCATTATAAACCCACCATTTTTAAATTCAAACTTATATCCATCCATATCATTGATAGTATAGTCATCCCTGTTGCCAAGCAACCTATCTTTGTTATTTAAAATGAGTTTGTAGATCCTGCTGGCATTTTCCATATAGATATCCCTTCTTTTATAAAAGTACTTTCCAGTGATAGCATACATCAGTTCTATTAATTCCTGCAAAGATTTTTTCCTTTTCAACATCATCTGTGTTACAAGGATCCCAGCAAGTAAACCATCTCTCTCCGGGATATGGGAAGAAATACCTATACCACCGCTTTCCTCACCGCCAATCATTACATTCTCCCTTTGCATAAGTTCACATATATGTTTGAATCCGATCTTTGTTATATAAAGTTTTAGGTGGTAGTGTTCACAGAGCTTATTGATCATCTCAGTACTTGATACAGTTTTCGCCACACCGCCGGTTAATCCCATATCCTCCACAAGGTACATTATAAGCAATCCAAAAACCCTGTGTGCATCAACATATTCGCCCATCCCATTTACAAGTGCAATCCTATCAGCATCACCATCAAGTGCAATACCTATATCCGCCTTATGCTCTAAAACAGCCTGTTTCAGTTGTGTTAGGTTTTCATCTATAGGTTCAGGGTTTATTCCACCAAAATAAGGATTAACCGTGTTGTTGATCTCGATCACTTCATGTCCGAGCTCCTTAAATATATCCGCTAATAGTCCCTGGCCTGAGCCATACATTGGGTCAACAACGATCTTCAATCTTTTCGTACTATGAAGCCTCCTATCGATAAACCTTTCTATATCCTGCTTGTATATGTATTTGATATCTATTCCCTTTCTATAGGGTTCTGGTAATGTATTGTTAACCCGTGTTTTAGAAATAAGCTCTGTTAACCTGTCAGTCACTTCGGTTGGTACTGCTCCACCATAGTGTGATTTGAACTTTATTCCATTATATTTAGGGGGATTATGACTCGCTGTGATCATTATACCACCATTAAACATCAAACTCCTGGTTGCATTCGATAATACAGGGGATGGACAGAATTCATCTGATATTAATACATCTATTTCTGATTTTGATGCAGTGTTTGCAGCGTGTTCTGCAAATTCTTTTGATAAAAAACGCGTATCATAGCCCACAAGCAGTCTTTTGCCTTTATTCTGTTTTATATACTCTGCTATTGCCTTTGTAATCCTTTCAACGACCTGAAAATTAAAATTATACCCTATAATCCCTCTATAACCCTCTGTGCCAAAAGAAATCTTACCCATATCTCTACTCCTTTATTTTTATTTTGGACTTACAAACAGAGTCTTTAATGTTTTCAACAGTATAAGCATATCAAGGATGAGTGATCTATTCTTTATGTAGTATAGATCAAACTGTAACTTTTCGTAGGTCTCATCTATTGATGAGGCATATTTGTAGTTTATTTGCGCCCAACCGGTTATGCCAGGTTTTACAATATGTCTTACCTCATAGTAGGGTATTTTGTTTTTTAAGTACTCTACAAATTCAGGCCTTTCAGGTCTGGGTCCGACAAACGATAGGTCCCCTTTAATTACATTTATTAATTGCGGTAGTTCATCAAGATGTGTCTTTCTAAGGAAACCTCCTATCGGGGTTATGCGGTTATCGTCTTCTTCAGCCCATTTAGGACCATCATCTTCTGCATTCTGAACCATGGTCCTGAACTTGTACAGTGTAAATACTCGTTCATTTTTACCAACCCTTTTCTGCCTGTAGATAATATTGCCTGGCGATGTTATCCTTATGATTAAAGCAATTATTGCGATGAGGGGGAGAAACAGCATTAGCAATACAATGGATAGTACAAATTCTACAGGTCTTTTTATAGAGTCAAAAAATCTATGCTGGGATGCTAAATTCTCTATAAACCATGATTCCTCAAGTTCACTTAGAGGGATCTTGCCAAAGATTTCTTCATAGAATGAAGACACATCCTTAATTATCAGTCCTTTCAATACAAGGTTGTATATGTGTTTTATTGCAGACTTATCCTTTTTTGTATAATCTGGTATAACAAGGATGTCTGTATCAGAGATTGCTTTTTCAAAGTCTGCACCTATTCTTTCTACCACATGTTTTATTCTATATCCCAATTGTGGGTTGTTATTTATGTAATTTATCAGGGATTCCTCATCTTTGTTTCTACCCAGGATCGTTATGCCCATAGGGGTCAACCTTGTTATTACAATATTGTAAACATGCCTCCATGAATAGTTCACTATGCCAAAAAGCACAAAGAATAATAAAAGATTTGTTTTAGGAGATACTCCAAATATAGTGAAGATGTAGAAAAACATTATAGCAAACAAAAAGTTTATCAACATCACAAAAGAAAAATTGATCTTAAATTCAAGCTTGTTTTTAAGATTTTTAAAATCGTAGAGACCAGCAATATAGAAGAACATCAACCATATCACAAATAGGATTGAGAATGGGAGCAAATGGTATTGCAAAAGCTCTCTGGAAAAAGCTGTCCTGAACCTCACAAGTAGCATTACAATAAGTGAGACATACATGCATAAGATGTCTCCAATCAAAAGGATCACCAGTTTCAATTTTGGCAAGCTATTCATAATAAATATTCTTATACAATCTTTTATAATTATCCAGCATGTTGGTTAGTGTAAAAAGTGTTCTTATCCTTTTCAATGCAGCATTACCCATCTGAACACACAGTTCTTTATCAGAAAGAAGTTTTTTCAATGCCATGTTTATTGCATCACTGTTACCAGGTGGCACAACATATCCTGTAACGCCGTTCTGGTTTACATACGAAGTGCCTGTACCAAGTTCTGTTGATATAACCGGCAAGCCACAAGCCATTGCCTCTAAAAGCACTATACCAAATGCCTCGCTCCTGTAAATAGAGGGTAACACAAGAACAGTGGAGGCTAAATAAAAGTTCACAAGCTCATCCTGTGTCTGGTGTGGCAGGAAGCTTACCCTTTTTGCCAGCCCTAATTTTTGTATTCTATCCATAAGCGATTTTTTCAATACACCTTCTCCGATAACAAGCAGTGTTGCATCTATGTTCTTCATGGCATCTATTAAGAATTCAATGCCCTTATAATAAACCAATCTTCCAACGAACAACACTATCTTTTCGCCGTACGTTGTTCTGATCTGCCCTATCTTTTGTTTTGAGCCATTATCAGGATTAAATTTTTTGGTATCCACGCCAAAAGGGATCACTGTGCATTTTGTTTTAAAATCCTTTAACACCGGAGATGTTTCAACAATGTTCGGATTGGATACCACAATTCTGTTGGCACGTGAGAGTAGCCATCTGTTGAACCTTCTCAAAGCAAAAGAAAGAAATCTCTGTCTTATAATATCACTATGATAGGTAACAATAATCTTCTGTTTTGGCTTTATTAACCATAATCCAAGCTCTGCAAGGGGGAAGGGTAGATGGACATGGATTATGTCATATTTTTTATAAATATTTCGAAGGATGAGAAAAAAGCTAAATGATACAGGCATACTGAAGAATACACCAATACTTGAGGCTTTCGTTACTGGGACACCATTAATATCTGTATGTGTTGTTTTGCCGGTATCATTGCAAGCAAGAACATCTATCTTTACATCGTCCACGTTGTTTATGCCTTCAGCTATTTGTTTAACAATAGTTTCAATACCACCGATAGATGGATAATAGAGTTTATTGATCTGCAGTATCTTCATTGTAATTCTTTGAATACTCTAAGAAGTTCCTTTGCTGTATTTTCCCATGAAAACCTTTTAGTATTCTCATAACCAAGCTCAATAAGTTCTTTTCTCACAGATGTATTCAGCAACCTTTCCATTCCGTTTGCTATATCTTCTATGTTGTAAGGATCTACAAAAATAGCACCATTGCCACTGATCTCTGGTAAGGAGGATGTGCTGGATGTCAGTACAGGTACACCTAAACTCTGAGCCTCAAGCACAGGTAAACCAAAACCTTCGTAAAAGGAAGGAAAAACCAGACCAGAAGAGCCTTTGTAGAGTGCTACCTTTTGTTTTTCAGATACAAAATCTGTTCTTATTATTCTATCAGTAAGGCCGAGTGTATTTATTAGCCCTTTAATATTAACGAAGCTTTCATCTATTTTCCCGGCAAGCACAAGCTTTATATCTTTGTAATTTTTGGTTAATATATTAAACGCCTTTAATAATCCTTCTAAATTCTTTCTTGGTCTTGTATTGCCAATATAAATAAAATAAGGTGTATATAAATTAAACAGGGCTTTTGTTTGTTTAATGAACTCCTGGTCAATATCCGGCATTGCCGGGACACCAGGATAAATAACCCTTATTTTCTCGGGTTTTATATTGTATAGGTTGATCAGTTCGTTTTTTGAGAATTGAGACACAGTAATAATGACATCACAGATATATTTGCCGGTGTAATACATTAATTTCAGGTATAATTTGCTCAATCTACTTCTAAACTCCGGGAATCTATCATAAGCACAATCATGTATTGTAATAATTTTCGTCCCCGGGAAAAAAATAGGAATTGATGGTAGGGGCGAATAAAATATATTGATCCTGTTCTTCATAAGAATAACAGGCAATATCAATTGCTGGTACAAACCCATTGCGAGATTATGTTCAGGATGTAAGTATGTATAAATGATTTGTGCTCCAGCAATGGATGAGTTCATTTCTTCAGGGAGATATGGTGTTGTGAAGATAACATATCCTGTATCCTTTGATAACAATAAAAGCCGGGCCATGGTATGCTGAGCAAATGTTTCAGTGCCCTGATAAGAGCGAAATGAAAGAAAGTTCACACCTATTTTCATAATCTTTATAGGTTTACATTATATCACTTGAGAAGGTCAAGGATAAAAAATAGACAGGATAATATCAGTGAAGCAACAGGCTTATGCCAAGTATAACAAGCACAAACAAGGTGATAATCCCATATTTCCAGTTCTTATTTACTATTACCATATAAGCACCTGTAGCTATAACCTGGATCATCGGGGTTAAAAGTAAGATCATCAACCCAGCGTTCAATAGTACCTCGGTTCTAAAATGTCCAAGGGTTATGAATTGCATTTCTTTTTCTGTAAACTGATAAAAGTTTTTATAAAACATGCTGTAGTCAACATTAAGGGAATCGTGCCGTATGTAAAATCTTATCATACCAGCCACAAAAAATATTATGGTCAATGTTACACCCCACCTGTACACTATGGAGATTATATCTTCAAGGCTAATAACCTTTCTTATGGCTGGAATTGTGGAGAGCCTTTTTTGAAGGGTAATTATTGCCTGTTGGTGCTTTTTTATCTCTTCGTTTAATTTTGCAATAGCATCTTTATGTGCTTTTATGTCATCAGCTATAATGGACGATACACACTGTTCATCAATGTTTTGTGGGTTATTATGTTTATCTTTTGATGTATCAGATGTCATTATATACCTCTCCAGATCATTTCAAGTGCAATGATAAGCAGAATAACAAGGAATAGTTTTCTAACTGCTTCTTCTACCATTCTTACCAGAAGCTTTGATCCAACCCATGAACCTGTTAAAACGCCCAATATGATAGGAACAGCAAGGCCTGGTTTTAAATATCCGGATGCAAAGAACACACTTGACCCAGCCAATGCTGTAATACCAATTATATAGTTACTTGTTGTAGTTGAAACCTTTGGCGGTAGTCCCATAAGCAGATCAAGGATCAAAACCTTCAATGCGCCTGCACCTATACCAAGCAGCCCGGCTACCATACCTGCAAGAAACATGAATGGGCCACCAAGGATTGCATACCTGCTCTTATAATTTATCACCCTGTAAGGCGGAACCTTTTCTTCATAACACCCGGAAAGCTCAAGAAAATTATCAACAACCCCTCCCTTATTATCATAATGAGCTACACTTACACCCTTTTTTAAAAGTGTGATCCATGATGTTAAGAGTATAAGTCCAAACATTAAGGACAGGGGCTTTTCGCTTAAATGCAGGGTTAGTGTTGCGCCTGCTATTGCTCCAAGAATAGTGAACATCTGAAGGAACGTCCCTATTTTTATGTTTACAATACGCTCCTTTGCATAAGCAGCTGTTGCAGAACAGGATGTTGCAATGACAGAAAGCATGCTCGCAGCAATGGCATACTTAATATTGATTCCAAGGAGTACAAGCGCAGGAACGATAATTATGCCTCCACCCATCCCGCTTAAAGCACCAATAAAACCTGCAAATACTGATATCAAAAATATTAATGTCATATTATATATTGTATACAATATGCAAAATCCTATTGTCAACATATTTTATTAGGCTAACCTTGCAAGGGGATCTGAACCCGAAAAATGCGTTTGCAAAATAGGGAAGTTTGTGTAATGAGTGATAACCCCGCGTCAAATATAGGTATTCTTC
>JBMFUY010000102.1:0-8372 GCA_049966275.1 bacterium | reverse complement strand
CAAAAAGTCTTTGTATCTTAGGTGGATCGTGGGGTTGAACGAATGAGCAAACTTTCCTATTGCATTTTTCGGGTTAATATACAAATTCACAAACATAATAGAAATTGTAATCTTTTTAATTGACAATTTGGATATAGCTGTATAAATTTTTTTAATCTTTAGTGTTTGTTAATTTAACAGATGATAAAATTTATTAGAAAGAGAACAGGATAATGGAGAAAATACTTGATAAAATCTGGAGATTCTTTAGCTCGGTAAAACTTGCCATAGTATTAATACTCCTCATAGTTGCTACAGCAATTGTAGGAACTGTAATACAACAGGGCTTACCGGTTGAAATGTATATGCAGCATTATGGTGAATCTACCTTTAGAATTCTTAATTTCTTTGACCTTTTTGATATGTACCATTCATGGTGGTTTGAGTTATTGCTTATACTCTTTATTATAAATGTATTTGTTTGCACATGGGAGAGATTGCCAGCTATATTTAAAATGGTCTCTAACCCGAAGTTGAAACTTCCTGTAGAAAAACTTAACGCGTTTAAAGAAAAAGAAACAATAGAATACAAAGGTGATAGAGAGACATTTATAAAAAATCTAAAGCAAAAACTAACTGATATATATAAAGCCCCTATCCAGGACGATTCAAAAGAGGGTGATTTTCTTTATATAGAAAAAGGTATGATTGCAAGGTTTGGTCCTTACATTACGCATTTGAGCCTTCTTATCATATTTATAGGTGTATTGATCGGCTCATTTTTTGGGTTTGATTCGTATGTAAACCTTGTTCCAGGCCAAACATCCAACATAACAAGAACAATAAGAGGAAATGAGAAGATAACCCTTCCGTTTTATATTAAGTGTAACAGTTTTAATGTAGAGTTTTACAATTCAGGTGTACCTAAAGCCTATAAAAGCGATCTTACCCTGCTATCAAAGGATGGAAGTGTATTGGCTCAAAAGGTAATAGATGTGAATAAGCCATTAACATATAATGGCATCACAATATATCAAGCATCTTATGGTCAGGCCGGGGCGAGTAGTTTTAAACTTCTGCTATCCAATGCACATACAGGTGAAAACAGCGTATCTTTGAATCTTAATCAGCCGTATCACATTTCAGACAACACATCTATTGCTGTACTTGATTATGCACAGAATTATCAGGGATTTGGTCCAACTATACTTGTGGGTATATATAAGGGTGATAAGCTTGTTAACACAGCGATCTACCTTCAAAGGTATCCGGATTTTCATGGCGCAGAGACGGTTGAAGGTTATAAAATAAAATTTATTAAAGCAGATGAAAGTTATTACACAGGACTACAGGTGGCTAAAGACCCTGGAGCACCTTACGTAGCCACAGGCGCTATTATCATGATAATCGGGCTTCTTCTATCATTTTTAAGTTACAGAAGGCGAATATGGGTATTTGTTCCGGAAAAGGGTAATACAGCTGTGATTGCTGGTGTTGCAGATAGAAATAAGTATTCCTTTGAGAATGAATTTAAGAATCTTGTAAACGAAATCAAGAAAGGGGTATAAAATGGTGCATGTTCAACAAACAAATACATTGTTGTTAAGCATAGCTACTTTTATATACGTAGGAGCTATGTTTTTATATTTGTTTGGGCTTGTGTTTAAAAAGAAGTTCCTGGATATATCCGGCTTCGTAGTTCTGGTAGCTGGTTTTCTTGTAGAAACAGCAGGCTTGATAGATAGATGGATAGAATCATACCATCTTAATTATGGTCACATACCTATTACCAATCTTTATGAGTCATTGATATTCCTCTCCTGGACCATAGCTCTTACATATATAATCGTGGATATAAAGTATAAGATCAGAAAATTAGGATTTCCTGTTTCCCTTGTTGCGTTTATTTTTATGGCTTATGCCTCTTTTTCACCGGATGTTAATAGCAGAATAGAACCGCTTGTTCCAGCTCTAAAAAGTAACTGGCTTGTGTTCCATGTTATAACAAGCTTTTTTGGATATGCATTTTTCGCACTTGCATTCGGTGCATCAGTATTTTACTTAATAAGCGATTGGTATACAGGGTATACAAATGGTAAAGTCATATCCTATCTCCCATCTACAAAGGTACTGGATGATATTAGCTATAAACTCATCATTGTAGGAGAGATATTATTAGCAATAGGGATTATTACAGGTGCGGCCTGGGCTGATTATGCATGGGGAAGATACTGGAGCTGGGATCCGAAAGAAACATGGTCACTCATTACCTTTCTTGTGTATATTGTTTACATTCATCTCAGATATTCATGGGGCTGGCATGGAAGGGCTGCTGCTATTTTCTCAATAATTGGTTTTGCATTTGTTTTATTCACATATCTGGGTGTTAACCTTATACTATCTGGTTTACACAGCTATGGTAGTGCTTAATAAGCTGATGTTATAAACTCGTGAAATGAGAATACTTATAGTTAGTGATTTTGATGGAACGATAAATAAAAAGGACCTTGGTGAAGAATTTGGTAGGGTTATAGAGAGTTATCAAGATCTAAAGGAGAAATTTTTAAACAATACGCTTACTGTGCCTGATGTTTACAAAAGGTTACTTGATGTTGATGGCATTTCCCTAAATGTAATAAGAGATTTTTATGTAAAACAGGCTATAATTGACCCTAATTTTAAGCCCTTTTTAGATTTTGTAAATGACAGACAACTTGTTCATATTATTGTAAGTGATGGATTTGATATTCTTATAAAAGAGAGCTTGAAGTCACATGGTATTGATGAGGATATCCCGATTTTTGCCAATATTATGAGAGATGGTGGCAACAGGATTGTAATGGATTTTCCCTTTCAGGATGATGATTGTTCATTTTCAGGGGTTTGTAAAAAAATGGTAATAAAGGCATTCAAACCATACTTTGATCGCATTATCTATATTGGCAATGGATACTCTGATATTGATGCTGTATCAGAAGTAGATATTGTATTTGCAAGGGGTATTCTTAAATCCTACTGTGATGAGAACGAAATACCATCATTTTACTATGAAGACTATGGAGATATTGTAAAAAGATTAAGCAAAGCATTTAAAGGGATTATTTTTGATCTGGACGGCACACTTATAGATTCGTTCTCAGCAATCTATGAGAGCTTTAATTATACAATGAAAGGTCTTGGTTTGCCGGAATATTCTTATGAAGATGTTTTAAAAACAATTGGTTTACCTCTGGAAGAGGTTATGGGGAGTATCAAGGGTGTTGAGGATCCCAAATATGCTGTCAGTATGTTTCGTTCAAGGTATGAGGAGGTCTATCTTAAAAAAACAAAATTACTTGATGGTGTGAAAGAAGTTCTTGAGAAATTATATGAAACTGGCTATACAATGGCTGTTTCAACCAATAAGTTGGGTAAATATTCGAGATCAATTCTCGAACATCTTGGAATAGCTAAATATTTTAAGACAGTTGTTGGAGTTGGTGATGGTTTAAGAAACAAGCCATACCCTGATACAATTGAAAAAATAATATCTGACCTTGGTATAAAAAGAGAAGATATAGTATATGTCGGTGATTCACTCGTTGATGCTCAGACAGCTATAAATGCAAACATTAAGTTTATAGGGGTTGCAACCGGTCCTGTTCCTTTTAAAGGACTTGTAAAATCAAATGCAGATATAGTTGTTAATAGTTTTAATAAAATCCCTGTTTATATCAGTCCGTTGTCTGCTTGAGAAAGATGGTATAGGTGTTTAGTCTATAAAATTTTATTTTGATGTTTAAATATAGGTGAAAGGTATGAATCCTGTTATAGCAGTCACATATTCTTTTTTATTTGGATTATTACACGGCATATTGCCTGATGAACATACATGGCCCATAACCTTTAGTTATGCAATTGGTAGTGGAAGTGGTAAAGAAGGTATGAAGGCAGGACTATATTTCTCTTTAGCTTTTACTGTTCAGCGTACCATTATATCAGAGCTTGCTTATCTTGCCCTTGCCCCTTTTATCTTTACTATAAACAAATATATCTACCTGATAGTGGGGTTGGTAATGTTTATAGCAGGGGTAATTGTACTTAAGAAAAATGTTTATCCACATTTACATTTTTTGGGACATCATCATGATGATGTTGCTCATATGGAGAAGAATTTACATGTTTTGAGTCCAAAATGTAACAACTGTGATCCAGAAGTAGCAACGCCACCGATCAAATGGACACTGATCCATGGTTTTATAGCCGGGTTTGGCTTTGGTGGTTTTGCATTGTTTGTAAATACTATTGCTGCACCGGCTATGCCCAATGCATTGTTAGGTTTTTTACCGGGTTTATTCTTTGGTGTTGGAACCATGCTTATGCTGGTTATAGTTGGAGCTTTATTTGGAATGTCACTAAAATGGCTCCATGCACTTACAGAATCTGACATAAAAAAGATTGGTGCTGATACTGGTGGCAAAACATTGTTCTTTGGAGGCATCCTTTTCATGATAGCAGGCATTCTAACACTTCTTGGAATAGATATTAAATTACCACTTATTTCTGATTATACACTTATAACCATATTTATGCTTGTGGTTGCTATACCTGCTTTTATACACTCTTATAGACAGGTGATAAAGGTAAAGAAAAATGGATGATCCGCATTGTATTTTCTCTGATTTTATCAAGCCTTGTATTCTTTTCTAAACTTCAATAGTTTCTTTAAATAGTATATTGAATCCGGTATTAGCCTAACAGTGGACCTTTTAATACGATTCCTTATGTAAATACATGGTATTTCTCTTATCCTGTAACCTGCCTTATACATCCTTGCGCATATCTCAGTATCCCAGAACCAGTGATGGTCCTTAACATAGCTGATAATACTCATGAGCCTCTGTCTATTAAAGAACTTTATACCTGATTCAGTATCATGCAATGGCAGATCCATAAAAAGCCTCATAAGCATATTGTATCCCCTACCTGTAAAGAATCTTGGTATTGAATACAGGCTAAACCGTGAAACCCTCTCACCTATAGCGGCATCATATCCCTGTTTTATTGCATGATAAAAAGAGTAAATATAAACAGCGTCTATCTCCAGATCCACATCTATATACCCTACAACATCTCCATCCGCTACCATAAATCCATCTGTAACAGATTTTCCGCGCCCCATGTTTTTGTCATGTATTATCTTTTTAAAGCTTATCTCAGGGTTATCCCTTATAATGTTTTCTATAATATCAACAGTATTATCTATACTTCTGTCATCTACAAATATAATTTCATACACGAAGTTTGCGTATGAAAGAATACCTTTCAGCCTGTTAAAACTTTCCTGCAGATGAGCAGATTCATTGTAGCAAGCAAGTACTATGCTTAATTGTGGATCAGCCATTACAAACCCGCCTTACAGCGATCACAACCCTGTTTATATCTCTGTCCGTCATTCCGGATGATAATGGTAATGATAATGTTTGTTCAGAAAAACTTAAAGCAACCGGGAAATCAGTGTTTTTCAAATTGTACAGTTTTTTATAAAATGAATGGAGATGGAGTGAAATAAAATGAATGCCTGTTCCTATACCCATTTTGTCAAGTTTTTTTATAAAATCCTTTCTATCAATACCAGCTCTTCTTTTATCTACCATAATTGTATAAAGATGCATAGCATGGATTGAAGCATTATCACAAACTGGAAACGGTAAGCCAATGTTTAACCCTTCAAATGCCTGATTGTATACCTGCCATATATACCTTCTCCTCTCAAATCTTTCTTTAAATGTGTTTATCTGAGATAAGGCTAATGCAGCGAGTATATCAGGTATTTCAAAATTGTACCCGGGTAAAACAGTATCATAGGGCTTTGAGTTATTCTTCTTTGTAAACCGTGACCATGCATTTCTGGTTATTCCATAGGATCTTAACAATCTTATTTTATCTGCTATTGCTTTATTGTTTGTTGTAACAACACCACCTTCACCAGCAGTGATATTCTTTGTTGCATATAAACTAAAAACAGTTGCATCCCCAATATTCCCTATATGTTTGTTTTTGTATACAGCACCGAATGCGTGTGCAGCATCTTCAATGATTAACAATCTGTAAGCCCTGGCTATCTCTATAATCCTGTTCATATTACAGGGTCTTCCATATAAGTGAACAGGCAGTATTGCTTTTGTTTTTTTTGTTATAGCTTGTTCTATTTTGTCTGTGTCTATGTTGCCTGTTTCGTCAATATCTACAAATCTTACCTTTGCACCTGTGTGAAGGATCTCATTGGCAGTTGCAGGAAATGTCATAGGAGATGTGATAACCTCATCACCTTTACCAATTCCACAGGCAAGTAACGATAAAAACAAACCAGCTGATCCACTTGAAACCGCAACTGCATATTTTGCACCGGTGAATTTAGAGAACGCCTGTTCTAATAACTGAGTAACTCCGCCCATGCCTATCCAGCCACTCTTTAAAACCTCTTTTACTGCTATAACATCCTGTGTTCTTATATCCGGTTTACCAAAAATCACCTTATTCTTCATTTATAAGTTCCTTAAGCTTTTCTATTTTATTGTTTAGCCCATTATCATTGTATTGAGGATGAGGAAACCTCTTTGCCATTTCATAGGCATTGATTGCTTCTCTGTATTTATGCATCTTTTCGTACATTTCAGCAATAATTATATAATCACTCCATTTATCAACATTATGCTTCAAAGCCAATTCATACATTTTTATCGCCTGTTTATAATCGCCTTCATGTGCATAGATATTGCCCATTTCTTCCAGAGAGATCAAATAATCTGGTTCTATGCTTAAAACCATTTTTGTGTATTTTAATGCATTAGCATAATCTCCTGCCTCTCTATATGCCTGTCCAAGCAAAGCATAACCCCATAAAGTTTCGTTTATACCAGGCATGTATGGTCTTGTCTTTATCTCCCTTGTCCACAGGTTTATCCCATTGTACCATGTAAGATTCAACATGAAGGTAATAACAGCAAAAGATGAGATTGAAATGGCTATAACAGATATAGTGATACCTTTTGCCTTATTGACTGCGATCTGGAATACCCTTGCTAAAAATAATGCAAAACCTGCAAGCGCTATATAGGTAAATCTATCCGCAATTTTGATCTGTATGCTTATGATATTTGACGCGGGAACCATATTGAGTATTATCCAGGCAAAACCAAAAAATAACAATTTATCTTTTCTTATATATTTGAAAAATAGATAAACAAGCAGGGCAATAACTAAGATAGAGATAACAAAAAGCGGCTCCAGTAAACTGGTATTGCGTGGTTCTATATAAAGAGGAGCAAGATTAAATGGGAACAGGAATTTCACTGTATATATTAAGAATAATTCCGGGAAAAACATTAGAAACCATTCAAAACCAAAGGTCTGTTGAAATGTTCCAGTACCAAAATAGCTTGAATAAGTATAGCTTCCAATAGCATAAGCCCACATAATAATTGCTGGCAATATAAGATATAGTATATACTTTTTTATGCTTCGTTCATTTTCAACAATGAACATATAAGCCGCAAGCACACCAGGAAAGGGTAGGGCAGAGGCTTTTGAGAGTAGTGCAAATAAAAACATTATGTTGAAAGCAAAAAAATACATGACTTTTTCTGATGTCCTATCTGCCTCAGACCTGTAGAAATCCACAAAATATATAAATGCAATAAGGTAAAAGGTCATTGCCATAAGGTCTTTTCTACAGGACACCCAGGAGACAACACCTGATGAGAGTGGATGAACCGCAAAGATCAAAGCAGATAAAACGGCAATCAAACTGTCTTTAAAAATCTTCTGGAATAAAATAAAAACAAGTACTACATTGAGCATTTCGAACAATAGATTGGTTAAGTGATAACCCAATGGATTTAATCCCCATATGAAATAATCAAGCATATAACTGAGATCCCGGATCGGATAATACTCAGTAAACCTATCAGCAAAAACATTTTCAGGGTTAAAAACATGTATAATTCCTGCAATTGAAAGGTTCATGATCCTTGGATTGTTGATGATCATCATCTCATCATCCCAGTTAACAAAATGATCTCTGAGACCAATACCATGGACAGAAAGTACAACCAAAGTTAAAATAACCATGTATTTCCAATAAAGAGATTGGTAACCTTTCATATAAGTTTCCTTATTAGTGCTGATTTTTTAAGACAAAGGTTTAATTTTTTTTATCATCTATATCTAATATGTAAACGATTTTTGCCTTTTCCTCAGCAAATACTGCTTTCTCTGGAAGATCTTTTAGAACTACAGCACCGCTGTGAACTACAGCATATTTTCCTATATTTGCATAAGGTGTTATTATGCATCCACTTGAAATAAGACTATAATCACCTATTATCATGGGTTTATGATAATCTGGGAAA
>JBMFUY010000101.1:0-8375 GCA_049966275.1 bacterium | reverse complement strand
AATACCTATATTTGACGCGGGGTTATCACTCATTACACAAACTTCCCTATTTCGCAAACGCATTTTTCGGGTTAATTACTCGTATTCCAGACACGGATGAATTCACGCGCGGCCTGCTCAGGATCATGGGTGTTTAAGATAGCTGATATGACTGCAATGCCATGTATGTTGTGTCTTTTTAGCTCAGGTAATTTATCTATTGTAATACCACCTATTGCGTAGATAGGTATCTTTGACAATCTGGCTATTTTAGCAAGCATGTCTATTCCAATGTAAGTACTATCCTGTTTTGTAGAGGTCGGATAAACAGCACCAACACCGATATAGTCAACCTCATTGAGTTGTGCAATCTTAAGTTCATCTTCATTTCTAACTGATAAACCTATTATCCTGTTACCTGAATATTTTTTTACTATCTCTACAGGCATATCATCATTGCCCACATGAATACCATCTGCGTCAACAGCAATGGCAATATCCATTCTATCATTCACAATAAACATCGCGTTGTATGCTTTACACAGCTGTTTTATGCGCATAGCCTCATCATACATCCTGCGCGTTTGTGCATGCTTTTCTCTATATTGGATAATCTTAACCCCTGCTTTAAGTAAGGCAAGCGCGGATTGTTCATGCGACATACCAAAATCATTTGATGTAATACCATATAAGCCATGTGGTAATTGTGGTTTTGCAGGCATGTGCTACCTCGTACTATTTGATTTCAACATCTGCCAATTTGTATGCTTCCTGATTTAAACTGTAGATCTCATCCATCAAGGCTACCATAAAACTGCCTGGTAGCTTTGTTCTTGCTGCAGCCTTTTCTCCTGCAATCTCAAATGAAACCAATCCCTCAATGGCAGATATAAAAGGATCATTGTTCACAGCCATAAAACTCGCAATAACAGAACCAAGCATACAACCAGCACCGGTGATTCTGGAAAACATATCTGTTCCATTTTTTATTATTGCTGATTGCTTGCCGTTTGAAACATAATCTTTCTGTCCTGTGACAACAGCTGTGAGTTCATACTTCTTTGCAAGTGATTGAGCTGTTTCCAATCCTGCAGAGGTTACTGCATCAACACCCTTAACCTTGACATCTTCGCCTGCAAGGGATTGCATCTCTCCTGCATTTCCTTTGAGAATATCTATTTTAATCTCTTCTAAAATTCTTTTTGCTGTTTCTGTTCTGTACTTTGTTGCACCAGCACCAACTGGATCAAGTAATACCGGGATATGTTTCTTGTTTGCCATCTTCCCGGCTGATAACATCGCCTCAATCCAGTGATCACTTAACGTACCAATATTTATATAAAGTACATTGGCTATAGATACCATATCTTCAACCTCTGGCTTTGCATGAGCCATAACAGGTGATGCACCTAAAGCAAGTGTTATATTTGCGCTAACATTCATTACCACATAGTTTGTTATGTGGTGTACCAGTGGCTTGGAATTTCTAATCTTTATTAAGTCACTGTAATAATCAATAACCATTCGTACCTCCTTCTGTGCAACAAATTTCCTCTACAAAATGGAATTTTATTTTTTTTGCTGTAAAGCCTGATCAAGTACTGCAACGCTCAAACTTGCGCACTTTACCCTTGCGGGGTATCTTTTCACATCTGACAGAGCCTCAAGATCCCCGAGTAACTCTGAATCGTAATCTTTTCCAGCAAGCATGTTTTTGTATTCTTCCATTAAACGCTTTGCCTCCTGTATGGTTTTACCTTTAACAGCCTCTGTTATCATGGATGCTGCAGATTGGCTTATAGAACAACCGCTTCCTGTAAACATTATCTCTTTGATCCTATCATCGTCAAATGTAAGTTCCATTGTTATCTCATCCCCACATAGAGGATTGGAACCATCTGACTTTACATCTGGATGCTCAATGTGACCATGATTTTTAGGATGTTGATAATGCTCTATTATGATCTCTTTGAATAATTCTTCAAGTGACATTATTTGAAAATCTCCTTTGCTTTTTTTAACGCAGAAACAAGTATATCTATTTCCTGCTTTGTGTTGTAAAAATAGAAGCTCGCTCTTGCCATTGCAGATACACCGCAATCTATCATAAGTGGCTGAGCGCAATGATGCCCTGCTCGTATTGCTATACCTTCGCTATCAAGTATTGTGCCAATATCGTGTGAATGAATGTCTTTCATATTAAATGCTATGATCCCTCCTTTTTTTGCTGGATCAAGTGGGCCATAGATAAATATCCCCGGGACAGTTTGCATTTTCTCAAGTGCATAAGATGTAAGTTCACGTTCATACGTTTCAATATTATCCATGCCTATGTTCTCAAGATATTCTATTGCTGATTTTAATCCTATTGCACCTTCGTAGTTTGGAGTGCCGGCTTCAAACTTCCATGGCAGTTCATTATAGTTAACACTATCAAGGGTTACTCTGAGGATCATCTCACCACCACTCAAAAATGGCTCCATGGATGCAAGGTATGATTCTTTTGCATACAATGCACCTATGCCTGTTGGCCCTAACATTTTATGACCTGATAATGCAAAGAAATCACAATCCATCTCTTTGACATTGATCTTCATGTGTGGAGCGCTTTGAGCACCATCAACCACAACAATAGCTCCATAACTGTGTGCCAGCGAGGTTATCTCTTTTACAGGATTTATAGTACCAAAGACATTGGACATATGTACTATACCTACAAGTTTTGTTCTTGATGAGAGTATTGATTTGAAGGTATCTATATCAAGTTCTCCATTGGCTTTTGCTGGTATAATCTTTATATCTGCACCCTTTTTTTTTGCAAGTCTGAACCATGGCACATAATTACTGTGATGTTCCATAATACTTACTATGATCTCATCACCTGGCTTTATGTTTGCCTCTCCCCAGGTATAAGCAATAAGATTGATAGCCTCTGTTGCATTCCGTGTAAAAACAATTTCTTTTGTACTGCTTGCATTGATGAATCTTCTAACAGATTCTCGTGCATCCTCGTAAGCCTGCGTTGCCTCCTCTGCCAATAGATACACACCTCTATGGACATTTGCATTATAGTTTTTGTAAAGGTTGGATATTGCCTCTATCACAGATAAAGGTTTCTGGGTTGTGGCAGCATTATCAAGGTAAACGAGTGGTTTGTTCCTTACCATGCGAGATAGTACTGGGAAGTCTTTTCTTATTTTTTCAATATCCATATTATACTCCAATCTTTGATAGGTTAAGATATATAAAGCATTTTAGTCTGGAAATCAACCGCGTGGTAGAAATCAGTCTGGCTTATTCATGGTTCTAAAGAGTTTTTTGTTCTGTTTGTAAAGCTCTTTAAAGACATTAAAACTTTTGTCATACAATACCTTATATTCGGTTCTTGGTTTAAAAACCCTGTCAACAGGTATAAAGCCTTTTGCCTGCCTGAAAGATTTTATCAAACCAAGTCCCACAGCACATACAATAGCCGCTCCAATAGTTCCGGCGTGCTGGGGGTTTCTGGGAACTTCAATATTCCTTCCAGTTATATCAGATATAATCTGACACCAGACATCGGACTTTGCTCCACCACCCACCAATCTAACGGTTTTCTGGTATGGTATTTTTTTTTCAATAGCCTCAAGCATCCATCTCTTATGGAAGCCCACACCCTCAAGTACAGCCCTTATCATCTGTCGTTTACCTGTGTTAAGGCTTATGTTGAAAAACATACCGCGTGCATAGGCATCCTCTCTCGGGGATCGGTTGCCGTGTAACCATGGTGTAAATATCAGTCCACCAGCGCCAGGTGGTGTTTGCTCGACAACCTCGTTCAAAAATTCATAAAGGCTTTCATACTCTTTATTTTTATCAACAATGTGTCTTGCATCAAGGTACATACCAATTTCATCAAGAGCCAGGTGATCCCTTACCCATTGCAGGCATACACCGGATGTCTCCTGCTCTGCTGTGTATACATATTCACCAGGGATTACCCCTAATATTGATGCTACAAAATTTGTTATGTCCACGGTTCTTCTATCAATATTTGCAGCTACCCAGCCAGAGGTTCCTATGTAAATGTGTGTGTCGTATAGATCAAGTGCACCTGATCCAATTGCAGTGAGAAATGTATCACCACCACCACCGAATACAGGAATATCAGGAACAAGCCCCATTTCTTCGGCAGATTGTTTTGTGAGACCACCTATAATGTCTGTTGATTTAATTACAGGTGGTAGATGTTCCATATTTACATCAAATGTTTTGCATAGAGTTTCAGACCATTTTAACCTGTCCTTTCTTGTATCAAAAAGCCAGGTAAGATGTGCTGAATCGTATGTCATGCCGTATTTGCCCGTGCATTTTAGTGTCAGATAATCCTTCACATCAAGCCACTTATAAACCTTTTTAAATACCTCTGGCTCATTGTCCTTAACCCATAGATACTTCCACAGGGGATCCTTTGGTGTTGCAGCAAGCCCACCTGTAATAATAAGTGATTTTAAGCCTATAATTGCATTCCAGTTGTCTATTCTTGGAAAGCCATGGTACAGGTATTTAGCTATCTGTTTTGTGGATCTTTGATCCATATAGATCATGGGGTTCCTAAGCACATTTCCATCTTTATCTACAAGAACAGAACCCTGCATCTGCGATGAAAATGCTATCCCTTTTATCAAAGAAGGATTTGTACCGGTGCGCCTAAGCAGTTCTTTCGTAGAAGTACAAACCGCACCCCACCAATCTTCAGCCTTTTGTTCTACACCGCCATTCCCTGTTTCATAAATAGGATATTCTACAAGGTATGCATCTATAAGCTCAATTTTATCACCTATCCTGTATAAACAGGATTTGTTCCCTGTTGTGCCTAAATCATAGGCAAGAATATACGTGCTGTTACCTGTTAATTGTGGCATAATTATTCCCCTAAAAATATTTTAAAATTCTACTATAGTTTTTATTGCCCTGTTTTTACCCTTTTCAAGGTTGACCTTTATCATCTCCTGATATTGATCAATAGAAAACACATGTGTAACCATGTCCTCGATCTTCGGATGTTGTTTTAAGAGTTCAAGTGCTATATTAAAAATATGTTCTGTCTTTCCATCTTCTTCCACATAACCATATCCATAGGTACCTTTAACAGTTATAAGCTTGAGCCATAATGGTGTGGGATCAAAAGAAAGATGTCTACCTATACCTATTATACTAACAGTGCCGCGAACCCTTGTTGCCCCAATTGCTAAACTGAATGTCTTTGAAGAACCAACAGTATCATACACCTTATCAAAGCCTCCCTGCATAACCCGTGGACCGAACATAGGTTTGTAAACCTTTCCATGGGTTATACGTGCAGACTGCTCAAGAAAATCACCTTTTATAATTTCATCTGCGCCATATTCTATTGCTTTTTTTGCATGAAATTCTGATGGTTCTAAAACTGTTATATGTGCTTTAATCTTTAACCCCCTAATTGCCTGTATAATCATAAGCCCCATAACCCCGCTACCTATTACACAGATATGGTCATCATCATCCGGTCTTGAATCGTAAATGGCTTGAAGTCCTACACTGAATGGTTCAGTGAGAACAGCAGATTTATCACTAACCTGAGATGGAACAGGGAATACCTGGCTTTTGTGAGCAATGATGTATTCAGCAAAGCCACCATTGATATCATGACATATACCAGTAAAAAGCCCGGGGGAAAATTTACCTTCACCTACGTTCTCACAATTTGCAACACTGCCTATTTTGCAGGCATGACATACAGGATCAATACCTCTTGTAGAACATGAAAGTGATGGGGAGATTACAACCCTATCGCCCTTTTTAAATGGCGTTTTACCACCTTCCTGTACAATACCATATATCTCATGCCCAATAATACACGGGAATGAGGTAAAAGGTGTTGCCATTGGGGAATCCCTCAACATGATGAGGTTTAGATCACTACCACAGAATCCGCAGTACTTTGTTTTTATGAGAACCCATTCCCCATTCAAGGGCACTGGCTTGTCTTTCTCAACAAGTTTAATGGATGCAACAGCCCCTTTATAATACACATCTTTGTTTATAGCCCCAAGCATTTTAAGTATAATGTATCGTGGGATAGATATATTAAACTGAAGAGCCCTCATGCATTATTCCATCTTTAATGATTGGTACAGTAATGGAGTCGCAGGGCTCGTGGCATTGGGATCAGTGATAACATTAACGCAGGCTGGTTTACCTGATGCCTTTGCTCTTGTAAGTGCTGGTACTATATCCTCATCCTTTTCTACAAATTCACCATATCCTCCAAAGCCCTCTACAACCTTTTCATAATGCCTTATACCAAGTTCAGCACAGATAACACGTTCCCTGCCGATCGATAGCTCCTGACTATGCTTTATCATGCCCCATGCACAATCATTGCTGATAACACAAACAAACGGAATGTTATGCCTCACTGCAGTGTCAAATTCAAACCCATTAAAACCGAATGACCCATCACCAGAAAGCAATACAACCTGTTTATCAGGATGTGCGAGTTTTGCTGCAATGGCAAATGGAACGCCATTGCCAAGGCAGCCCAGTAACCCTGAAGATTGAGCAATTACCCCTGATTTATACACGGATTGAAAACCTACAAGTCCAAAATATGACACATCTCCTCCATCAACAACATAAAGAGTATTGGTTCCAAAGGTTTCCTGTATCTTTGCTGCAAGCCTGATAGGGTGTATGGGCGTGGATGGAGTTTTTCTTATCTTTATTTCATTATCAATAAATGCATAGCCAGCAGTGGTTAGAGTTTTAAACCATTCGTCATGGTTTGTTTGTTTAATTAAAGGTATAAGAGCCTCCAGAACACTTCCTGCATCACCTACCAGCCCAACATCTGCAACCCTGTTACGATTGATCTCTGTTGGTTCAATATCAATTCTTATAACCTTTGTTTGTGCTGGTATGATTGCACCGGATTGGAATAACCAGTTAAAGCGAATGCCTACAGCTATAAGTACATCAACCTGAGGGATTGCCATCATAAGGCCAATATTACCTATGTCCCAGATAGATTTAGGATGATTGTCCGGTAAGGTGCCACGTCCATTGTTAAGAAGCATAAATGGAATGCCTGTTTTATCAATAAACGCATTGAGCTCTTTTGTGCAATTACTGTAACCCAATCCACTTCCACCTATGAGCAAAGGTTGCTTCGCGTTATTGATGATATCAGCAGCTGTTTGTAAGGATTTCATATCAGGATGGTATTTATAGTTTTGCCTGGACGGTGTAAAATCAAAATCATCTATGGATCTATTCAGTATATCCGGTGGTAATTCAAGGAATACAGGGCCTGGTCTGCCTGACACTGCATGACGAAAGGCAATATCAACATACTCTGGAATACGGGCAATGTCATAGCATGTGCCATACCATTTAACTATGGGCTTTACTATGTCTACCTGGTTTAATTCCTGCAATGCTCCTTTAAGGTCATCCCTTAAAGGATGTCTTCCTGAGAGAACAACAACAGGTGCATTATCAAGATAAGCATTGGCAATACCTGTGATAGAATTTGTAAAACCAGGGCCAGCAGTAACAAAACACACACCAGGCTCACCAGTGTACACTGCCCAGGCATGTGCCATCATCACTGCTGCCTGCTCATGCCTTACATCTATCATGTTTATATTGTATTCATGCATTCCATCAAGCAGGGATTCTATATGACCACCTGCTATACCAAATGCATATTTTATACCTCTTTTCGCCAGGTATTTGGCTACAAGATGACCACCATTGATCTTCATAATACCTCCTTTCTGTTTCTACGAAGTGCTATGTTAATTGCATCGTTAAACCACTGAATATAGACTGCCATGCCCTCAACATAAAGTTTACCCTGTGCTGCAGCACAGAACACTGCTTCCTGCGAACCCTTTTTTAGCACATCAAATGCTGTTTTCTCGTCACTGAATACAAGTGCAGCATCGTAGTGTTCCAGAGAAGATGAAGAGGTGACACGCCCCCTGTTAAATATAAAGGTACGGCCATTGTTGGATTTTGTTTTTATAGCAATGGATATGTTTATATTGCCAATGTAGTTTTTAAAAGAAGGGTTTGTTTTTGAAGCGCGTTTTAATATGAGTGATACTGTGTACAGCAATAACTTAAACATAAAATTGTCTTTTGCCCTCTAAATTTTAAAGCTACAACCTGTTCAAATTTTATATTATACTTTTGTATAAAAGTCATTTAAATGTTTCGCTTTTTTAATAATAACAAACATAGAAAAGGAAGGTATTGAACTTCGTTAACCCGAAAAATGCATTTGCGAAATAAGGAAGTTTGTGTAATGAGTGATGGGGTACCCACCCGAAGGGAAGGGTCACGCGTCAAATATAGGTATTCTTCGAATA
>JBMFUY010000100.1:0-8420 GCA_049966275.1 bacterium | reverse complement strand
CGACCCTTCCATTCGGGTGGGTACCCCATCACTCATTACACAAACTTCCCTATTTCGCAAACGCATTTTTCGGGTTATTGTATTTTTCAGGTTGGTTATCATCTTATGCAAATTAAAGATTGATCTTTTTAAAGAAGTTTGAGTAATATAATGTTTTGTTATATATAACAAATGGAGGTTTTTAACAGAGTAAAACTATGAGTAGTTTAAGAATAGCGCTTGCCCAGATCAATAGCCATGTTGGTGCTCTGGATAAAAATGTAGAAAAGATAAAGAACTTCATAAAGGAAGCAAAAAAGAATCAGGTTGATATGATTGCTTTTCCAGAACTTGCCATCACTGGTTATCCACCAGAGGATCTTCTTTTGAAGCCGGGCTTTATAAAAGCCACTCAGGAAGCACTATCAGAGGTGAGGATAGCTTCAGAGGGCATGACTGTGGTGGTTGGTTTCGTTGAGTTTGATGCTGATCTTTACAATTCAGCTGCATTTATAGCAGATAAAATGCTCGTCAGTACTGTGCGCAAAGCATTCTTACCAAACTATGGTGTTTTTGATGAATACCGATATTTTCAGAGAGGAACAGTTTTCCCTGTTTTTAATCTTAACGGTAAAAGGGTTGGAGTAAATATATGTGAGGATATATGGTATCCGGATGGACCAATACTGTACCAGACACTTGGTGGAGATGCAGAGATTATTATCAATATTAACGCTTCACCTTATCATATTCACAAACAGCTCATACGAGAACGAATGCTTGCCACAAGAGCACATGATAATGTGACAGTTGTAGCGTATGTAAATATGGTAGGTGGTCAGGATGAGCTTGTATTTGACGGCGGCAGTGTAGTCTTCTCAGAATCCGGAGAATTGATCGGAAGGGCACATCAATTTGAAGAGGAAATCTTATACGCTGATATTGATATAAATAATGTCTTAAGGGCAAGACTGCATGACCCAAGGCGCAGGGAGGACAAGTTGACATTTACATCAGAGCCCAACACTATCAAAGAGTATAAAATTGATATAAAATCAAGCGCTAAAAACATAAAGGGTAAAATTAATGCTTCTATAAGTAATTTGCTGAACGAGGAAGAAGAACTCTACAGGGCATTGGTAACAGGCACAAGGGATTACATTGTAAAGAATGGCTTTAAAAAGGCTGTTATTGGTTTGAGTGGGGGGATAGATTCTTCTCTGGTAGCCTGTATAGCTGTGGATGCACTTGGAAAGGACAATGTAATAGGTGTATTCATGCCTTCTATGTATAGCTCAAAAGAAAGTAAAGAAGATGCCTCAGAGCTTGCAAAAAATTTAGGAATAGAGTTTAAAGAAATACCTATTACAGATGTGTACAATGCCTATATGAAACTTTTATCAGTCCAGTTCAAAGGTAAAAAGCCAGACATTACAGAAGAGAACATCCAGGCCCGTATAAGGGGTAATATACTCATGGCGCTTTCAAACAAGTTTGGCTGGCTTGTATTAACCACTGGAAACAAATCAGAGATGAGTGTAGGTTATGCTACACTTTATGGCGATATGGCTGGAGGATTTGCAGTGATAAAGGATGTATCCAAAACTTACGTATATAAACTGGCAAGATATAGAAATAGCATATCCGGTATATTAATACCCGAGAGGGTTTTCGTGAAACCACCAACAGCAGAACTCAGACCTAATCAAAAGGACGAAGATTCATTGCCTGCTTATGCTGTATTGGATCCAATACTTGCGATGCTTATAGAAGAGGATATGAGTGTAGAAGAGGTAATTTCAAAAGGGTATGATAAACAAACTGTTTTAAAGGTTCAACACCTGATAGATATTAGTGAATACAAGCGAAGGCAATCTCCACCTGGTGTTAAGGTAACAAAAAAGGCTTTAGGTAAAGACAGAAGAATGCCAATAACCAATAGCTTTAAAGAGTTGTAATATAACCAGGTGAATTCCACAATGTTGACAATCCAATCGCTTCATACAAGTTACAATGGGATTGAAGTGCTCCATGGTATAGATTTAGAAATAAAAAGGGGAGAAAAGGTAGCTATATTAGGAGCAAACGGGGCTGGCAAAACGACAACACTCGCGAGTATTGTAGGAATAGCGAAAGAAAAAACAGGCAGGATCATATTTGATAAAAAAGACATAACAAACATAAAGGTACATGAAGCAATAGAGCATGGTGTGGTTCTTGTCCCTGAAGGAAGGCATATTTTCACAAAACTTACTGTAGAGGAGAACCTGAAATTAGGTGGTTATGTACAGTTAAAACAGAACAAGAATATACAAAAAAATATTGAAAGGGTTTTCTCACTCTTCCCAATTTTAAAGGAAAGAAGAAAACAAATGGCCAGTACTTTAAGTGGTGGAGAACAGCAGATGCTTGCTATAGCCAGGGGCCTTATGGGTAATCCTAAATTAATGTTACTTGATGAACCTTCGCTCGGATTGTCTCCAATCATGATAACAAAGATATTCAAAATCATTGACGAAATAAATGGTATGGGTGTTTCTATACTTATTGTAGAACAAAATGCCAATATTGCGCTTGATTTTACTGATAAGGCTTATGTACTTGAGTTAGGTACGATAACTTTATCAGGAAGATCAAAAATGCTAAAGAATGAAGAAAAAATAAAAAGCGCATATCTTGGTATGTAATAAGAATAACCTGGAGGAAAAATGGCAAAACGATTAACCAGAAAAAAATTAAAACAGAAAGATGAGTTTATAACTACCGCGGAAAAACTTTTAAACGCTGCAAGAAAACGCAAATCATATCTGGTTATAGCCGGGATAGTTGTATTTTTTTTGTTAATATTTGGTTCGATTGGTTTTTATTATTACAAGGATTATTTAAGAAGGGGTAGTATTCAATACTCTCAGGCTCTTCAGCTGTATGAATTAGCATCCAGAACACATGACAAAAATGATATTACTAATGCATTGAATGCCTTTGAAACCCTGATTACAAATTTCAGATTCTTAAATATTTCAAAACTTGCCATGCTCTATGCTGGTAGTTGTGAATACATGCTTGGTAATTATGATAAGGCAATACAAGACTATAGAACATTTATATCTAAATGGGGTGATAAAAATGTTTATATATTGTCCATTGCATATAATGGTATAATTCAGGCAGACATTGCAAAGAATGATTGCAATTCTGCATTAAATGTGATCACTGATCTTTTAAAACAAAAAGATAACCCATTTGTAGAGTTAACATATGTCCATGGAGTAGATTGTTATATAAAAATGAACAATCCTGAAAAAGCAATAGAATTTTTAGATACAGCAATCAAAAATAATAGCAACAATAAGGATTTAGTTTCACAACTTACAAATATTCTCAACTATGTCAAAGAAAATTATACGAGATAAAAAATATAGAGATTATGTATAACCTCTTGATATTATTAAGTTTATTAACAATAAGTGCCAATATTCACTTTAATATGTTATATTTCTATCCAGTAATACCACAAAATCAGCCTGTTTTTCACAATCCTTTTGTGATAAAACACGAACTATGTTCACCAATAATACACAACAATGTTTTATACCAGGGATTAAAAGATGGAATAATCCTTTCACAGGATATTGAAAACAAAAGAGTTTTCTGGCAATTCAAGGTTGTCGGGCAACCAACATCTGTAAGCCTTTCTGATGATAAACTCGTTATAACAACCCTGAAGGGCTTTATTTATGTATTAGATAATAAAGGAAATCTTTTATGGAGCTATAATACTCATAAAGAAATATTATCTAAGCCTTTGATTATAAATGACAATCTTTATTTACAAACCACACTTGATACCCTATATGCATTTAATTTAAACGATGGGACATTAAAATGGCAGTATGGCATGAAAAGTATGTATCAAGGATTACAGGTAAACCTCACGCCAACGCCTTATTATTCCGATAATATCATTTACACTGGTTTTTCCAATGGCGATGCTGCTGCTTTAGATGCTTCCAGTGGAAAAGAATTGTGGATTAGAAAGCCACAGACAACAAAACAATTGCAGGATATAGTTGTTCAACCTGCTGGAAATGACAGTATAGTGATTTTTGGTAGCTATGATAATGGATTGTTTGGTTTGGATAAACTTAATGGGAATCTGATCTGGGAACGTAATGATTTAACAAGGGTTTTAGGACTCTGTATAACTGAAAACACATTATTTGCAACATTCGTTGATGGAAAGGTGTATAGACTTGATGCAAGAACTGGTGATACAATCTGGAAAACAGAACTTGGGGACAATGCCAGGCTCCTTGCACCCATGTTATACAACAACAGCGTATTGATTGCCGTTGGAAGGGGCAAATACAAAGGCGTTGTTTTATTAGATCAATTCACTGGCGCTATAATAAAACATTTCTCCATTGTTTCAGGTGTTTTTGCTCAACCAACCATTTTTAACAATAAAATCTATGTGTTATCAGATGGTGGGTATCTTTACTGTTTTTACTCATACCAATATGAATATAAACCAGAAGAGGACATCTTTGGTTGGTTCACACACAAGCTGAATGATCCTTGATACTATCATCCCTATCACTAAATCCCTCTCCCGTGTTCGTTTACTGTAAATAATCTCATCCAATCCTAATTTCTTTATCGTCCCTACACATGCTGCTACATGCCCGTGCGGCAGATTCCTTACTACCTCAAATGCCTCATCCACTTTCACCATCGTCTCACCTTTCAGTGCGGACTGGATCATCTTTATAACGTGTAAGGGAAGATGAGATATATTACCAAGGGTCTCATGCTTGACCTTTTTAAAGCCGAATGAATTTACAAAACCGATAAAAACCAATGCAGGTTGGATGATTTATATGCTTGTAGAAAAAAGACCGCCAGTATCAATGAAATTGGACCAGGTAAAAGACAATATCAGACACATGTTGGAACAGAAAAGGCAGCAAGATGCAGTCAAAAATTTTGAAAAAGAACTACGCAATAAAAACAAAGTAACAATCTATACGCATTTTTGAGGTTTATTAGCCATTGGGTATCTTGAAGGTGCGAATAATTATTCGCACCTTACAATTAATGGTTAACAATGGAATCAATATTACTTCCCATAAGAGATATTATGTCAACTATTATGTTTCTGAAATTATAGTTCGGCTCATAGAAGATGTGATTAGGACTTGGAAAGCTTTTGAAAAGATTTAGCACCAAATATAAACAAGCCTTAACCCCAAAAATGCGTTTGCGAAATTGGGTTAATATTCTCTTATACCCTTTTCAAACCTTTCTGTCGAAAGATGCCTCATAATGTTTAGAGAAAAGACCTGTAGTAAATCCTTTCTCGGATAAATGATTCGTTTTGCGATTGAAGGTATTGAATAAAAGTGTTTATAAGCATAGACCAGACCGTCTTCAAGTTGTTGTTTGGTAAGTTTTTTATGCTTGAAAACAACATGATTTGCATCGTATTTGCTCCAATCTTTGTGAAGTAAACGGTCCTCTTCTTCCATCTGTTTGAATAATGCAGTACCTGGAAATGGTGTGAGAATATAGAAATTAGCGCCATCAAGCTTGTTGTTAATTCCAAATTCTACTGTTTGTTTGAATACATCTTCATTATCGTTTTCCAGACCAAAAATAAAAGAACCAAATATCTTTATTCCGGTTGATTTTATTTTTTTTATTGATTCCGTATAATGTTCACCCAAATTAAAGGACTTATGTATAGACTTAAGATTTTCTGTAGAGATTGTCTCTATGCCAATAAACAACCATTCGCATCCACTTTCTCTTGCAAGTTCAAGCAATTCTGGATTCTTTGCTATACGCATATCACCTTGACCAACCCATTTAATTTTAAGTGGTATCATTTTTCTAAATAGTTCCTTAGCGTGTCTTATATCGCCGTATATATTATCATCAATAAAGGCTATCCATTTATCATTTATACCTTTGATCTCCTCTATAATAGCATCAGTTGACTTGTGTCTATATTTATAACCATAAAACTGTGTAACCGAACAATAAGAACAATTGTGTGGACATCCTCTTGAGGTTATTATAGGATTAGGCATGGAATAAAGATGCTTATTTATGAGGTCTCTTCGTATAAAACCATTGTGTTGTGAAAGATCGTAGACAGTACCTTTATATATATTTTTCAATCTGTTATCAATAAGATCTGACAACAAATCCTTCCACACATTCTCAACCTCTCCAACAACAATGGCATCTGCATGTTTTAAAGCCTCATCAGGCAACATTGAAACATGAATACCACCTAAAATAACCTTTGCACCTTTTTGCCTGTATATATCCGCGATCTCATAGGCCCTGTTGATAACAGCGGTCATACCAGTAATACCTACAATGTCAGGCACATCAGAGAAATCAATATCCTGTATGTTTTCATCAATAATCTTTACCTCAAAATTTTCTGGTGTTAACCCTGCTATTATGGGCAGATTAATTGGTACTAACGAGGCTCTTCTCTTTTTATGTTTTTTATCTCTGTTCTTTTCAGGTGCAGGGTAAATAAGATACAATTTAAATGTTTTGGAAATTTTAAGCTCCTTTTTACTTAAGATTACTAATTCATTTGTAAAAAAGCAACCAATTTAGAACTCACAACACAAATCAAAGATATTCTTTATGCCCTCACCTAAACATTTTAAGGAGATCCTTTCATTAACTCCGTGCATGGTGTTTATTTCTTCCTGAGTAAACAAACATGGAATAAACCCATAAGCAACCGCACCTTTTTCTCGAAAAAATCTTGAGTCCGTAAACCCTGAACTAAGAACAGGATAAAATGGTATGCCTTGATGATTTTTACTCACAACATTCTTTATAACTTCCATAAATTTATCTCGAGAATTAGAATAGCTTGGTTGATGAAATTGTATAATTTCTAATATGATGTCTTTATTGTCAATAATTTTTCTTAATTTCTTTAAAAACGCATCTTTATCCTGTCCTGGCAACAATCTGCAATCAAGTATAGCCTCTGCTTCAGAAGGGATCACATTTTCTTTAAACCCACTTCTCAAATTTGTAATAGAGATAGTATTCCTTAAAATGGCATTGATCTCCTTTATTCGCTTTAATCTTTTTCTTACTATATTAAAATTAAGAAAATGATTGTTCAACAACAATGGCATCATAAAAGCAATGGGGAATTTTATTTCTTTGCTAACCTCGATTAGCATATCTTTTATCTCTGGCAGAAGTATTATGTCAGTTTCATATTTTGCAATGCGATCAAGAGCAAAGATAAGCTTGTTATTAGGGTTTTCAGGTGTTGGTATGGAGCCATGACCGGATTCTCCTTTTGCCTTTATTTTTATCCACAAGGGTCCTTTTTCCCCAAAACATGGCATCATTATGTCCTTTCCATGCATATCCTTTATGCCCATGCCACCTTCATTTAATACATAACCTGCTTTAACCTTATCCCAATGGTTTTCAACCACCCATCCAGCACCAGCTTCACCGCCAGCCTCTTCATCAGCCACTGCAAGAAATACAATATCTCGCTTAGGAATTGTTTTAGTTCTTTTAAGAACAATTAGAGCCATTAGCTCCATTATACCAAAGCCTTTGCAATCAACAGCTCCCCTACCCCACACATAACCATCTTTTATCAAACCCGAAAATGGGTCCACATCCCAATCCTGTGCATTAGCTCCAACAACATCTATATGGTTTAAAAGTAAAAGCGGCTTTTCATTGCTGGTTTTACCAGCTAATCTACAAACAATGCTTGCTCTTTTGTCATTGAATGACAATATCTCAGGTTCAAACCCTTCTTTTCTTAAAACATCTGCAAGAAACTCTGAAGCTATTCTTTCGTTGCCAGGTGGATTTGTAGTATTAATCTTTATATATTCTGACAAAACAATGCTTGCCTCTTTAACAATATCATCCCAATTTATCTGTTCCATAGTCTTATTGTTATAGGACAAGAATATTTATGTCAATCCTTTACATGCTAACCATTAACCCAAAAATGCGTTTGCGAAATAGGGAAGTTTGTGTAATGAGTGATGGGCTATGCATTTTAATTGGCTATGGGTCAGAATGACAACTATCAAACAACTGTTCTTGTCGATTAGCTGAAAGCTTATAAATAAAAGAAAGCTTGACTATTAATAAAAATTTAATATTCTATATTTGTTCACATCTAATGGGCTGTTAGCTCAGCTGGTAGAGCAGCTGACTCTTAATCAGCGGGTCGCAGGTTCGATCCCTGCACAGCCCACTTTATCTTCCAACTAATTACGAGTTTAGATTGTTGTCTTTACATCCAACTATGTCACTTTTTATGTCACTACAACCTAATGTGAATGCATATAAACATACAAAGGACTTAAGCCTCCTTTACAACAAAAAGTCTTTGTATCTTAGGTGGATCGCAGGGTTGA
>JBMFUY010000099.1:0-8460 GCA_049966275.1 bacterium | reverse complement strand
GTGGATCGTGCGACCCATGCTCTGCATGGGTACCCCGAACGAATGAGCAAACTTTCCTATTGCATTTTTCGGGTTAATGTAACTGATAATGCTTTTGCAGGATGGTGGGTTGCATAATTACCAGACCTTGAAGACATACACAAAGCAATCCACCACCTTCACGTAAAAAAATTCTACGATAATAATGTTATCTAATATTGTTAAGGCGATGGATCGTCTTCCACTTTGAACTGTTAAAATTCTGTGTCTCAATCCTCGCGGGTTGTGTGTTCGAAGATAACACAGATGTAATCAGGGCTATATGTTCTAATGCTGATGTGCCCTGCTTGAAGTTTTTCATTTCCTGCTCTAAAAACCCTGTGTTTATATTCCCATTTATAAATCGCTTATGATTGAAGATCCACCTGTACAGGGGAATAGCGGTTGAAATACCAATAATCTTATACTCATCCAGAGCCCTTAGCATTCTATCAATGGCTTCCTGTCTATCCTTACCATACGCTTGGAGCTTTGCAATTAGAGAATCATACCAGCTTGGGACCTCATAACCCTCATACACACCACTATCCACCCTTATACCTATACCCTGGGGTTCTTTTAAATAAACGATCCTTCCAGGTGTTGGTACAAAATCATTCATGGGATCCTCTGCCACAATCCTGCACTCTATGGCATGTCCTTTTACCTGAATATCTGTTTGTTTGTAATGTAATGCCTGTCCATCCGCTATTCTTATCTGTTCTTTTACAATATCTATGCCTGTCACAAGCTCTGTTACTGGATGTTCAACCTGTAACCTTGTATTCATCTCCATAAAATAAAGCTCTCCTTGCTGATCCATGATGAATTCAATCGTACCGGCATTGTAATAACCAGCAGCCTTTGCAGCTGCAACAGCCATTGCACCAACCTCCTTTCGCTTTGCCGGTGTTATCACTGTAGAAGGACTTTCTTCTATAAGCTTCTGATGTTTCCTCTGAATAGAACATTCCCTTTCGTTAAGATGAATAACATTTCCATGGGTATCTCCCAGTATTTGAAACTCTATATGCCTTGGCTCTTTTATCAACTTCTCTATGTAAACTGAACCATCTCCAAATGCTGATAATGCCTCTGATGATGCCCGTTCAAAGGCGAACTCCATTTCCTTTTCATTTTCCACAAGCCTCATACCCTTACCACCACCACCATTTACAGCCTTCAGCATAACCGGGTATCCTATATCTTTTGCTATTCTTTTAGCCTCTGAAGCATTTTTAACTGGATCGAGTGTTCCTGGTACAATCGTTACTCCAGCCTTACTTGCGAGCCTTCTTGCCCTTATCTTATCACCCATAGCCTGCACTGATGAAGGTGAGGGACCTATAAAACTGATCCCTGCATCCATTATTTTTTTTGCAAACTCTGTGTTTTCCGCAAGAAACCCATACCCTGGATGGATGGCGTCTGCGGAGCACTTCTTTGCAATATTTATTATCCTGTCCATGTTTAAATAGCTCTCTGAAGGTTGTGGTTTCCCGATGTAGTACGCTTCATCTGCCATCCTTACGTACAGGGCATTTCTATCAACATCAGAGTATATGGCAACTGCTTCAATGTTCATCTCATGACATGCCCTTATGATCCTTACTGCTATCTCAGAACGATTTGCTATAAGAATTTTTTTAAACATGTTGTTCCTTTCAAGCCTATTGATTAGCCTGCTCTAAAGAGGGATATTCCCGTGTTTTTTTCTGGGATTTGTATCCACCTTATTTTTTAACATGCGAAGCGCTGATATGATCTTCCATCGTGTTTCAGATGGTTTTATTACCTCATCTATATAACCAAGCTCTGCTGCCTTCCATGGAGATGCAAATTTTTCTCTGTACTCTTCTATAAGTTGATTCCGTTTTGCTTCAGGATCGTCTGCTGAATCGATCTCCTTTTTAAAGATTATATTCACTGCGCCATCCGGTCCCATCACAGCGATTTCAGCGCTCGGGTATGCATAGTTAATATCTGCTCTTATGTGCTTGCTTGACATAACATCGTATGCACCACCGTATGCCTTTCTTGTTATGATGGTGATCTTTGGAACTGTTGCTTCTGCAAAGGCATAAAGCAGTTTTGCTCCATGCCTTATTATACCTCCATGCTCCTGAACTGTTCCTGGTAAAAATCCTGGTACGTCTTCAAATGTGATCAGAGGAATATTGAATGCATCACAAAACCTCACAAACCTAGCTGCCTTTACAGATGCATCAATATCAAGCGTACCTGCGAGATGTGCTGGCTGGTTTGCCACAATACCAACAGACATGCCATCGTACCTTGCGAATCCCACTATTATGTTTGGTGCATAAAGCTCGTGGATCTCCATAAAATAGCCATCATCAACAGTTGCAAAGATTATATCCTTCATATCATAGGGCTTGTTTGGCTGATCAGGAATCACATTATCTAACTCAGGCGCTGTTCGATCCGCGGGATCATCTGTTTTTTTGTATGGTGGATCTTCAAGGTTGTTGGATGGGATGAATCCTATGAGCTCTCTTATACCCATCAGGCACTCTTCATCATTATCAAAAACAAGATGCGCTATGCCACTCTTTGTAGCATGGGTTATTGCACCGCCAAGTTCCTCTTTTGTAACCTCTTCATGTGTAACAGATTTCACAACCTCAGGACCTGTAACAAACATATAGCTCGTGCCTTTTGTCATAAGGATAAAATCCGTTATTGCTGGAGAATATACAGCACCACCAGCACACGGTCCCATAATAGCTGAGATCTGGGGTATAACGCCGGACACAAGGACATTGCGTAAGAAAATATCCGCGTACCCTGCAAGGCTTTCAACACCTTCCTGGATCCTTGCCCCACCTGAATCATTCAGTCCTATTACAGGTGCACCGTTCTTCAATGCAAGATCCATGATCTTACAGATCTTCTTTGCATAAGCGCCGGAAAGCGAACCACCAAAAACCGTAAAATCCTGAGAAAACACATAAACAAGCCTGCCATCTATTGTACCATACCCTGTAACCACGCCATCCCCTAAATATTTTTGTTTATCCATTCCAAAATCAACTGCCCTATGCAAAACAAATTTATCAAGCTCAACAAAGCTACCCTTATCTAAAAGGATATTCAGGCGTTCTCTTGCAGTTAGCTTTCCTGCCTGGTGCTGTTTTTTAATACGCTCTTCACCTCCACCAAGCTCTGCTTCTCTGTTCATTCTTTCAAGCTCTTTTATACGTTTCTCATAAGACATTTTTACCCCGTTTCATCTAAAAGAAACTATTTACATTGCTGAGCATCAGGCTTTTCTTATATGAAAATTTCTCATGTGATGCAACAAAAAAATTAGCTATAAAAAGAAATCAATACCACTTGTATTTTTTTTTATATGTTATAAATTTGTAAAAGGAGGTGGGTATGGAAAAAAACGTTGGATCAACAGACAAGGTTATAAGGTGGATAATAGGATTGGTGTTAATATCCATGATCTTCTGGGTACATTCTGCATGGAGATGGATAGGGTTAATAGGTTTTGTACCTATTTTAACAGGGAGCATCAATTATTGTCCCTTGTATAAGGTAATAGGGATCTCTACTGTAAAAAAGACTGAATCAGAGTCAGATAAAAAACAATAAAATTACAGGAGCGAATAACTCGCTCCTGTAAAAATTTACTTATCTCTTTAAAATTTTTTAAAACGTTCTATCTTTGCACCACATACAGGGCACACATCAGGCGCTTTACCCTCTACAGTATATCCACAGACATCACATATATAAATGTCTCCAATTTCTATATCCTTTCCCTGATCCACTACCTGCTTTGCCTTTTTATACATATCCATATGTATCTTTTCTGCTTCAAGCGCAAAATGTGTTGTTCTTACTGCTGATTGTTCCTTTTGTAATTCTGCCACTGTATTGTATGCAGGGTACATTTCTTCAACTTCGTAGGTTTCACCATCTATACCAGCCTGTAGATTTTTTGAAGAATCGTTTATCTCACCAAGTGCCCTGTAATGATTTGTAGCATGAACCTGCTCTGCGAATGCTATTGCTTTGAACAATCTTGCAAGATTCTTTTTATTTTCTCTTTCTGCTCTCTCTGAAAATATCAGGTATCTCATATGTGCCTGAGACTCACCTGCAAAAGCAGCCCTCAGGTTTTGTTCTGTCATTTTTTTCATAACCTTCTCCTTATATCCTTATAGGCATTATCAAATTTATATGTTTTTTGTTATCATCAGGATAAAATATACTCGCACTTTGTTCATTATTAAAACCTATGGAGACAAATTCATCATCCATGGCTGTTAAACAATCAAGTAAATACTTACCATTAAATCCTATTCTTATCGGGTTGCCTTTATAATCAATTTCTATCTCTTCCCGAACCTCTCCAATATCCGGCTCATTACTTTCCACAACAAAAAGATCATTACTTACATCAAAAACAATCCTTGATGTCTTTTCCTGATATATTGAATGTGCCCTTTTAACAGCAGAAATAAGAATATCCCTTTTTAATTTTAAATTTATTTTTGTTTCATTGGGAATAACAGACTTATAATCAGGAAACTCATGATCAAGCAGCCTGATTTGAATTATTGTGTTTCCTATTTTAGCTATAAAATTTTTATTCTTTTCTATTGCTATATTAACATCGTTCTCTGCTCCTATCTTCTTTAGCTCATACAAGCCTTTTCGAGGTATTATTATTCCTTTATTTAAACCCTCTATATCTTTTATCTCTTCATCTTCATACAATGATAGTCTATGACTATCTGTTGCTACACTTCTTATATTATTATCAACCTTTTCAATATATACGCCATTTAAACTGTATCTAACCTCGTCAACTGAGGTTGCGTATATAGTTTTATCTATCATTTTCAACAATTTTTCGTATGGTAAAGTAGTATAATTTCCTTTATATATATCTACCTTTGGAAAATCATCTGCCTCTAATACCTTTAATTTACCGGAGATCTTATCTGTTGTTATAACTATAAATCCGTCTTCATGCTTAATATTAATATCTCTGTCAGGTAGCTCTCTTATGTAATCATAAAACTTCTTTGCAGGTACTGATATCCTACCTTCTGACACTATGTTACACTCCACACTCGTAATTATAGTAACCTCCAAGTCTGTTCCAACTATTGTAAGCTCATTTTTTTCTGCTTTAAGTAAAATGTTGGATAGGATCGGCATGGTTACCTTTTTTTCAGTAGCTCCAATTACCTTACTAACTTCTATCAAAAGCGTTTTTTTATCTATATTTACTTCCATCTTCTTTCTCCTATTGTTCTTTTTAAAGAAAAGCAGTAGTAGTTACTGTTGATAATAAAATTTTTTATGTATCTTATTAAATTATTTTTTAAAAATATAAAAATAAACATGTTTATTGAACTGTTGTTAAGTTGTTAAAAACAATCATAAAAAAAAAATTAATTTTTATCAACAGATTTTTAAATATCTTATCCCAAACCTTTCTTTATTTTTTCAACAGCATTTTTTATACTTTGATTTTCCTTTATTAATTGTTCAATTTTATTGACAGAATGAATAACTGTTGAATGATCTTTATTTCCAAACTGTAATCCTATTTCAGGATAAGAGGCATTGGTGAGTGTACGCGCAAGGTACATGGCTATCTGTCTTGGTAAAGCTATAAATCTCATTCTTTTATTTGATGTTAGGTCAGAGACCTTGATCTTAAAATGCATTGCTACAGCCTTTTGAATATCCTCTATTGTTAAAAACTTATCCTTTTTCTTTATTAGATTTGATAGAATCTCTTTAGCCAAAGAAATGTTCAGTTTGGTTTTTGTTAAAATTGCATAAGCGGATAGTCTTGTAAGATACCCTTCAAGCTCTCTTATATTAGATTGAGTGTTGTATGCTAAAAAGAATGCAATCTCATCATCTATTTCAATATTATCATTCTCTGCTTTCTTCTTTATAATTGCAACCTTTGTTTCTATATCAGGAACCTGAATATCTGCTATTAAACCCATTTCGAACCTGCTTCTCAATCGCTCTTCTATGTTTGGAATCTCCTTTGGAAGCCTGTCTGATGTAAAAACGATCTGCTTTTTTTCCTCGTACAGCTTATTGAACGTATGGAACATCTCTTCCTGAGAGCGTTCCTTATCAGATATAAACTGTATATCATCAATTAGCAGGACATCACAATTTCTGTACACCTCTCTAAATATATCCATTTTTTTATCTCTAAGGTGATTTACAAGGTCATTAACAAAGTTTTCTGTTGTCATATAGATTATACTTAAGCCTTCGTACCTGCTGTCTATCATATTCCCTATCGCGTTTATAATATGGGTTTTTCCTAAACCAACCCCTCCATAAATAAACAATGGATTGTATGCCTTCCCTGGATTTTGAGCAACAGCCATTGCTGCTGCACTTGCAAACTTGTTAGACTCACCCACTACATAGTTATCAAAGGTGTAGTTCTTTAGTAATCCTCTTGAGTTATTAAAGTTTTTTGTATGGGTTCTTTGAGCATGCTGATCATCTATCTCAAGCTCTTCCCTGTGATCAATAACCAGCTCTACTGTGGTATTGTCACCTACAACATTTCTAACAGACCTTAAAATATCATCATGGTAGTGGTTTTTAATCCAATCAAGTGAAAAGTCATCCGGTACGCCAAGAACAAGGGAATTATTATCAAAACTCAAAGGATTTAAGATACTTATCCATGGATCATCATTTGTATCCTTATAAAGATTAATCAATTCCTGTTTTATCTTTTCCCATACTTCCATAGCAACCCCCTTATAATTATCATATAATTTGATGTGTAACTTATTGAGATCACAAAAAAACTAAAAAAATATACACACAAGTTTTTCAACACCTGTGGAAAACTCAAAAATTCTTTATAATTTAATAAGATATACTCAATTTTCATATATTAAATCACCACTTTTTAACATCGTTAAAAACGCATATTTAAAACAACATATAGTATATTCTTTCAAAAAATCCACAACCTGTTGATTATGATAACCTATTGAAAAATAACAACAATTTTATTTTTCATAGCTTCATATTATGCTATAATTCTGGCTTGTCAAGTAATTAATTAGATAAAAAAAATGTGTTATAGGACAAAGGGTTACAAAACTATTAACATTCCAAGTGCAGCTACCAGTCCCATAATCCCGCCAAAATAGAATGTGAATTGAGGACCAAGCGTACTCCATATAAAGCCTGCAAGCAGAGAAGCAGGAAATAAACCAATACCCACAAGTGTTGCGTGTAAGCCGATCAATGTTGCCTTAAGGTCCTTTGGTGCTATATCAGATACAAGTGCCTTTTCAACGCCTTCTGTAAAGGCTATATAGATACCGTATATTGAGAAAAGGACCCACATAACAGGGCTGGTGCTGGTTAATCCAAAACCTATGTACACGAATGCATAAACAAAGTATCCAGAAACAATCAGTGTTTTTCTTCCTATTTTATCAGAAAGTCTTCCAGCTGGCCATGATATAATTCCATAAACAAGGTTATACACAAGATAGAGCCAGAGCACACCCTCCACAGAAAAGCCAATACCCTTTGCCCTCATGAGTAGAAATTGGTTTGACGAGTTACCCAGTGTAAATATAAATGTTACAACAAGAAAAGCCTTAAGCCTTTTGTCTAACTTAGACCATTTCAAGGACAGATTATGTGCAAGCGGTTCACCAGAACCAGTTTCTTTAACAAGGAACAAAACAGCAACACCTATAACTGCAGGGATAAGGCTTAAAAGTATGATCGCCTTGAAGCCAGGCAGGTAAGAACGTAGTTTCTGGGTTGTGTGAAGACCTTCATTTAATCCAAAATGCCTCATTATAAGGATTGCAATTATAACACCAATGATAGCACCCAATGTATCCATTGCCCTATGAAGTCCAAAAGCAGCACCCCTTTTTTCTGAAGGGCTTGATTCTGCTATAATCGTATCCCTTGGTGCTGTTCTTATACCTTTGCCAAACCTATCAAGTGTCCTACCGATAAATACAAACCCCCAGCCATTTGCAAGCCACATGAAAAACTTGCCAATAGGGGAAAAGGCGTATCCAAAAATGGCAAGTGATTTTCTTTTTTTTACTCTGTCAGATATGGCACCAGAAAAAACCTTTACAATACTTGCAGTGCTTTCTGCAATACCTTCTATCAATCCAACGATCTCAGGGGTTGAGCCAAGGGCAAGCAGGTACAAAGAAATGATAGGATAGATCATCTCACTGGAGATGTCTGTAAATAATGAGGTTAAACCTGTTATAATTATATTCCACATATTTTTTATTTAACAATTATGTTTATTTTGTTCAAGGAAAACTGACATCATATACCCTGTTTAACCCGAAAAATGCAATAGGAAAGTTTGCTCATTCGTTCGGGGTACCCATGCAGAGCATGGGTCGTGCGATCCAC
>JBMFUY010000098.1:0-8501 GCA_049966275.1 bacterium | reverse complement strand
ATACCTATATTTGACGCGGGGTTATCACTCATTACACAAACTTCCCTATTTCGCAAATGCATTTTTCGGGTTAAAAAGATTAGATTCTTCACTTCGCTTCGCTCGTTCAGAATGACATAAAGCGAAGCACTCAGAGTGACAGAGGATGGATTCTTCACGTAGTTTACACTGAGTGAAACGAACGTGTTCAGAATGACAAACTCGACAATTTTTGAATTGTCGGACTGCCTGTAAAAAGATAGTATAAAATGTCGTTTGCATATGCATAATCAGTCTCAACCTAAAGAGATACTTTTGTGGGGCATTAAAACAGATAGTAGCTGTATGTTCTCTCCCCTTGTTCTTATTGCAATCCTGATATAGGTCTTATCAAGTCCTTTGAAATCAGAGCATAGCCTGACAAGCATTCCTTTCTCCATTAAATTACTATATAGTTGATCTGCATCTGGCAGTTTCAGCAGATAAAAATTAGCATAAGACTGGAAAAACCTTATACCTGCCTTTCTAAAATTGCTTTCAAAAAATCGCTTTTCCATATCAATCAGTGTATAGGTAGCATTTTTATATAAAATATCTTTCAGCGCAGCAATGCCTGCTATTTGTGCAAGCGTATTCACTGTCCATGGCTCTTTATACTGTTTGATAATATTTACGATGTTTTTGGGAAACACACCATAACCCAATCTCAAACCTGCCAGAGCATAAAACTTTGTCATGGACCTCAATACGATCAGATAAGGATTTGTCTCAACATTGTGGATTACAGACTCATTCGGAACAAAATCAATGAATGCCTCATCAACAATAAGATAGATGCCATATGCCTTTACAGCTTCTGCAATTTTCAGGACATCACGTTTTCTCAGCAATCTGCCTGTTGGGTTGTTCGGATTACAGAGAAATACCATGTCAATGTTTCTTTTGCTAGCAGGCTGACCAATAATGTCATTCTGAGGCACAGCCGAAGAATCTATTACAGGTAACCTTCGAGATTCTTCATTCCACTTCGTTTCATTCAGAATGACAGTTTTAGAATGGAGTAGGGGCGAACGGCCGTTCGCCCCTACTATTGAATCAATAAATTCATCCACGTCTATATCAAAGTCATTTTCTTCCTTTAACCTATAATGTTTAACCTCTGCCCCATAACTCTTACACACCCTTTCATATTCAGAAAAGGTAGGCGCTGGTATAAGGACATTTTTGGGCTTTAATGCCCTTACAATTAAGTATATAAGTTCTGTGCTACCATTACCGCAAATAATACTCTCTGGTAAAACCTGAAGATGTTTTGCAAGTTCAAGCGTTAAGTCAGAAGCATCTGGATCTGGATAATGTGAAAGTTTGTTTATACTACGTTTAACCGCTTTTACTACGTTTTCAGGTGTGCCTAAAGGATTGATATTGGCACTGAAATCTATAATATCGCATTCTTTTATGCCGAGTTTTTTTGCTGCTTTATAAATATTTCCGCCATGTTCAGAAGGTGTAAAAAGATATCCACTATTCTGAGTAACACCATTTCCGTGAGTGTCTCTTCTGTTCATATAAGGCTCCTTATTTTAAGGAACATTACAGCCATTCCCATACCTAAAATTGAGGCAACCTCTGCGATGATCACCGATCTATGAGCAGCACCCAGGTAATTATCAGTAACATCCTTTCCTATAATAGGCTTTTCAACAAGAACCCCTGCATAGGTTGATGGACCTCCCATGGTTATTCCCACAGCCCCTGCCATAGCTGACTCCGGGATGCCGCTGTTAGGGCTTGGATGTTTTCTGCCATCCCTTATCATGGTTTTCAATGCATTTCGAAACGCTGTAATAGAACGCAAGGCAATACCCGATGCAATCACAATAAGTGTACCGGTAATCCTTGCTGGTATATAATTGGCAAGGTCATCCAATCGTGCAGATGCCCAACCAAGATATAGGTATGTTTCATTTTTGTACCCAACCATTGAGTCAAGGGTGTTGATTGCCTTATAAACCATAGCCAATGGTATACCACCAAGTACAAGGTAGAACAACGGAGCAATCACACCATCCGACAGGTTTTCAGAAATGGTTTCCATATCTGCTCTTAAAATCTGTTTTTCATCAAGTCTGTTGGTATCCCTGCCTACGATCATACTCAGTTTATATCTTGCCTTATCAATATCATTTTTTTCTATAGCCTTGATAACCTTTTTACCCTCATTTATTAATTCCTTTACTGCAATTGTAGTGGATACAAGATACACGAGAATAATGTTGCCCATGATTATCAGGGGTCTATTGTGGAGATGGTATACCGTGCCGGTTATAAACGCTGTTATGATGAATACAGGCAGAACTATTATGATAACAAGCAATATGCCTGAGAACTTTTGTGCAAAGGGTGTCTTAGCATACCTTCTCAATATGGTTTCTACCTTGAGGATTGTCTTCCCCATCATTCTCACGGGATGCGGCAGCCAGTATGGATCCCCAATGAGCAGATCAAGCGCGCACGCCATTATAAGCACTGTAGGGTTAAGGTTAAATAAAGGGGATAAAGGATCTGTCATAATCCAATAATCCTTTTTATAAACTTCATATTTATGTTCTGCCTTACGATCTCTGCAAAATGATCAATGGCTTTATCCTGAGCCTTACTATAATTGTAGGTATGCCATAACGGCTTTAAGCCCTTTTTTATCCTGATGTTATTCAGTATTGCCCTTCTGAATTCATCATTATCAAAGATCCCGTGCATGTATGTACCCCAGCAGTTACGGTTGATAGAGCCATCTAGTATGTAATCTAAAAATTCATCCTTACGAGAAGTGATACTGCAATTGTCATGCTGAGGTGCAGCCGAAGCATCTATTGAATTCGATCTATGAGATGCTTCATTCCGCTTCGCTTTATTCAGAAGAACACCCAGGTTTTGTTCAGAAGCCCTCCTTAACCTGAAAAGCCCTATGTCGCCAGTACTTACTCCATGGTGAATTTCATAACCCTTTAATCCAATATCTTCCAAATCTTTAATGTCAAATGCTAAACCATTAACAATCCTGGCTTGCACCTGTGCTGTTATCTTCTCTTTTTGAAATATTGTCTTGATATTCAGTATGCCGATACCGTTCAACTTTTTAATCTTCCCTTCTATACCGTACGGGTTGTACAGTGTTTTACCGAGTATCTGATAACCACCGCATACACCAATGACCTGTATACCTTTTTCATAAGCCTGCTTTATGGTAACAGTAAGCCCTGTGCGTTTCAAAAATGCAAGATCGTCCATGGTATTCTTTGTTCCAGGAATGATTACCATATCTGCATGTGCTATATCCGATGGATTATTTGAATATATAAGCTCAACATCGGGTTCATAATAAAAGGGATCAAAATCCGTGAAGTTTGAGATGTACTGGAGTTTCGCAACAACGATTTTTACAACGCTTCTGTAACCCTCCGGGTAGCCGCGAGGGTTGCCCCTACCCGGGTAACCTTCCAAATATACCCCATCTTCTTCTGGCAATCCTATATCTCGCACGTAGGGTATTACACCGATAACAGGCTTGCCGGTTTTTATTTTTATCATTTTAAGCCCGGGCTTGAGTAAGTCTAAATCACCTCTGAATTTGTTTATGATGAATGCCTTTATATAATCAGCATCCCGCAATTCTTCTTGTACTTCATGTAGTAATCCCCCGACCCATCCTTTGGATGGGTACCCCGCCCCCTTTAGTAAAGGGGGGTAGGGGGGATTTGTCTTTAGTAAAGGGGGCATGCTATACAAGCGGGGTTTGGATCTGAGATTTGTACTATCTTTTAACAGCTCAATCGTGCCATAGAACGATGCAAACACCCCACCCTTATCAATATCCCCTACAAGCAAAACAGGTGCATTTGCATACCGTGCCATTGCCATGTTTACCATATCATCCTTCCTGAGATTTATCTCAGCAGGACTGCCAGCACCCTCCAGAATGATCAGCTCATGAGTTTTTGAAAGTCTATCAAATGAGCTTATCACAGCATCCACTACATATCTTTTGAATCCGTAGTATCCCTTTGCCTTCATTGTTGCATAAGCCTTTCCATGAATAATCACCTGAACACCTGCCTCTCCTGAAGGCTTTAATAATATTGGATTCATATCAACCTCTGGCTCAAGCCTTGCAGCCTGTGCTTGAAGCGCCTGTGCCCTGCCTATCTCTCCACCATCGATTGTAATGTAGGAATTTAAAGCCATGTTCTGTGCTTTAAACGGTACTACGTCTACACCCATATCCTTAAAGATCCTGCATAATGCAGTAACAATAAGGCTTTTGCCAACACCTGAGCCTGTTCCCTGTATCATCAATGTTTTAGCCATAACACCACCACGAATAAGAACAGTACCTCTGATAATTCACTTATTGCCCCTAATGTATCGCCTGTTATGCCGTTGAATCTTTTCTTGAAGAATCGAATGGATATAACACTGAATAGGTAGAGAACAAGAAATAAAGTACCAAACAGCATGAGTCCATTTAGCAAATCATGGTTAAGGAATGAGTATATATACAAAGATACACCTGCCAGGCTCATTGTTATTATTGTTGCAACTGCAAGACGGGCTAATGATGTATGCTCAATAAATACCCTGCCAATGCCATCCTGTCTTGCAGATGTACCATGATACAGCGCAGGAACCATTGTCCATTTTGAGAATACAGGCATGAGAAACAATAGCATGTATATATTAAAAGATGTGCCGGCATTCCATAAAGCATTTAACAACGCAAATTTGATCAAGATCGTAAACACTATGCTAATTGCTCCGATAGCACCTATCCTGCTGTCCTTCATTGCGGATAACCTTTTCTCAATATCAGATGTTGCATTGCCAGTCGGTGCTACACCCAGAGCGTCAAATGTATCTGCAAGCCCATCAAGGTGTAAGCCTTTATTGGTGATTATGAGGATCAGGATGATCAATACGCTTACAACCTCAACATTAAAGACCTTTATCAATAACAGTGCGGATAATACAACAATCAATCCCTGAAACGCTCCCACAAGAGGAAAGAATACAGATGATCCAGCAATATCATCTTCACCAACATCGCCTTTAACCTTTACAGGTATGATCGTCAGGAACTGGAATGCAATAAGCAATCCAGGTATCTTATTTTTCACTAACCCCTGCCTCTCCAAATGTTGCCATCTCCTTATATATTTTCAGCCCTGCTTCTATGATTGACATGGCAAGTGCTGCACCAGTGCCTTCGCCAAGCCTCAACTCAAGATCAAGGATGGGTTTAAGCCCTATCTTATCCAGCATTGCCTTATGTCCAATCTCAACAGAGTTGTGTGAAGCAAACATATAATCCCTTGTCTTTGGTTCAATGAAGTATGCTATCAATGCACCTGCAGTTGATATTAAGCCGTCAATGACAACAGGTTTTTTTTCAGAAGCACAACCAAGGATCAAACCGGCAATGCCGCCGATTTCAGCGCCACCGACCTTTGCAAGCACGTCTATGGGATCGTCTGGAGTAGGTTTGTTTAAAGCAATGGCATGTTCAATTGTTTTAATCTTTTTGTTTAAGCTCTGATCATCTATGCCTGTGCCCCTGCCTGTTACATCCTTTACAGATCTTCCAGTTAATACTGCTGCAATGGCTGATGATGGGGTTGTATTTGCAATGCCCATATCACCTGTTCCGAATATACTATAGCCCTGCTTTGCATAAGCTACTGCAAGGTCAATGCCAATCTGGATACATTGTTCTGCCTGTCCTCTCGTCATTGCAGGGCCTTTTGTAATGTTTTGTGTTCCACTGACAACCTTGTTAGAAACAAATGCTATTCCATGTTTACCAAAAGCAAGTTTACCTCCTATCTCGCAATTGTAAAATGTTGGCATATTGGAATCCTTCAGAAAATCATGATCAACCCCTATATCAACAACCACCACATCCGCACCAGCATGCCTTGCAAGCACATTGATTGCAGCACCTCCATTGATAAAGTTATACACCATTTGTTTTGTAACCTCTTTTGGAAATGCAGACACGCCTTCTTCAGCAACACCGTGATCACCTGCAAAGGTAAACACCACCTTTTTATCAATATCAGGCATGGTATTCCCTGTTATTGTAACAAGCCTTTTCGCAAACTCCTCAAGCCTGCCAAGGCTGTTCCTGGGTTTTGTAAGGCTATCAAGCCTTTCCTGAGCCTTTTGCAGAAGTGTTGTATCAATCCCCTGAATCTTTGTTAGTGTATCTTTAATCATAAAAACGTCTCCTTTAACCTTTTGTTAATCACCCTTTAGGAGCTTAAAATTTTAAGCCCCTACCTATAAGACCCACTCTATTCATTTTATCCTCACCGGTATACTGGCAACCATCAAATACACCTCATCTGCTATGCCTGCTATGTGCTGATTTAATATACCCTGATAATCCCTGAACTGCCTTGCCAGGGGATTCTCCGGTACAATACCCATACCAACCTCATTGGAAACAATAAATATTGCAGGGGCAGGGCTTGCCCCTGCCTGTGGGCAATCGCGAGGGTTACCCCTACCTGCTACCTGTTGCGACAGATGTAGGGGCAGGGCTTGCCCCTGCCTGTGGGCAACCGCGAGGGTTGCCCCTACGAGTTTATCAATCTCCTGAATAACATCTAATCCTGCATGCATCACATTTGAGAGCCACATGGTAAGACAATCAATAAGGATAACATCATATCTTGATTTTAGCTCATCAATGAGCTCGGCAATCTTTATAGGTTCTTCATAGGTATTCCATACATTATTCCTCTGCCTTTTATGTGCTTCTATACGTTCCCTCATCTCGTCATCAAGTGCCCGGGCTGTTGCAATGAATGCCTTTTTACCGGGCAGTGTCTGTGCCTGAGAGAGTGCATAGGCACTTTTACCGCTTCGCACCCCACCTGTTACAAAGATGATCCGCATCTGACCCCCGTATAATATACCTTGTAGGGGCTTAAAATTTTAAGCCCCTACATGTTTTTGATTATCACCGGGCAGGTGCAACCGCAAGGGTTACCCCTACTTTAATACACAAACACCACATCCTGTGCTGGTTCAGGTAATTTAAATGTTTTTATCACGGTATTCGTCTGCGGATCAATCTCAAATACCATATTATCCCGCCAGTCCGTTGCCCAGAGGGTTCCATCAGGTGCAAATTTAATGCTGGTGAGGTTAAAGCCTGATAATCCAGAAACCTGTTTTGTTAAGTTCGTTGTTGTAATCCATTCACCTGTATTTGTATTTATAAGATCATACCCAACCATGCTGTTCAGTGCCACATAACCAATACTGTCTGTTGGACTTATTGCAATACCAGCGCCTCCTCCGCTCAATGGTATGACATGTGTTTCATTTAAATTGTTATCGAATAATTCTGCATAACCGCCAATGTTACTATAATTGCCATTTGATATCACAACAAAGCCTGTTGCAGTAGGCTCAACAGCCTGAAGATTGATGCCGGTTGTTGTGGTTATTGGTGTAAGTAGAGTATCTGTTGCTGGATCTATAACACTTACCATAGCAGGCTGCGTGTATGTGTACGCTGAGTAATCTGCACTATTATTCGCAACCATAATCCTGCCATTGACTGCTGCTATTCCCCATGGATGCGGCTCAAATGAAGGGGACCATGTGCTGTAAGGCTTAATAGTTATGTAACCAAGTACTGTGTTCTTATCCATATTCAATACAGCAACCTGATTCGTTCCATTCAATGACACATAGCCTTTTTGAATACCATTGATTGTTGCTACTGTTATATACTCAGGCCAGCTCGCTGATGGAAGCTGTATCATACCGTTATTCGTCATATAAATATTTGTTGTTGTTTCTGTTATGGTGACAAGAGATATTGTTGCATTACCTGCATTAACAACATAAAGGTTGTTGCCATCCAATAACATGCTGTTCGGTATTACACCTACATTTAAATCTAATTTCTCTACTGTTCCTGTTGTTGGGGATAATGCATAAAGAGAACCATTCACGCTCCCGGCTGGTTGCGAAAGCGCGATTACATACTGTGCGTGTTGCAAAACTGTTGTTCCTGAATTCGTTTTTCCACATCCTGAAGATATTACAATCGCAGCAACAAGCATCCCTAAAAATGCCACTGCGATACGCCTATAGCGTAGAAGCAATCCCTCTGTTGAGCTTCTAAACCTGTTTAACCCATTCCCTGTCTTTTTCTTTTTCATACTTCCTCCTTTTATTTTTAATATTTTCGCAATAAACTTTCTTATTTTGTCATTCCGCACCCCGATCGGAATAGAGGGCAGGCTTGATGCGGAATCCAGTCTTTATTTTTCTGGATTCCCACTTTCGTGGGAATGACAGTGGTGGACATGGATTCCCAATAAAGTTTATTCCGCACTTGATATGGGGTGGGCATGTTACACGAGCAATTGTCTGATAGCCTCTTAACAGGCTGTCCGACAATACACCAAATTGCCTCTCCCCCTCGACGGGAGAGAAAAAGAGAG
>JBMFUY010000097.1:0-8669 GCA_049966275.1 bacterium | reverse complement strand
TAATGCACAATTCTATGGGAACCCTGGTTGTGAAATATACTATATATATGGTCCTTACTCCGGAATGCAGGGTTTGTTATCATATCCGTACAAATTGCTTCAACAAGGAGGAACATTCACATGCAGTCAAGGGTACAACTTCAACAACCAGCCAATATATGAAGGATGCGCAGCTCAGTACGAAATTCCTCTTACATCTTCTTCTGTCACAACGACTTTCGTTGAAAGTGGGCTTCCTTCATACTATGAGTGGTCCGTGACTTATGATGGATTTAGATCATCAAATATTGCTGGAAGTAGTATTACCTTCACAACGCCTCCTGGCACATATTCATACTCAGTATCATCAAATTATCCTTATTACCCATCCCCTTCATCGGGCACACTTCAGGCAGGTTCAAGTATCACGATATACTATTCATCAAGCAGTTCCCAACCCCAGGGTGGAACAATTTCACCTTCAGAGATACAGGGAAGTTATTCGGTTAATTTCATTGGAGTAATACTTACTGATCTTGTTGATAGCTTCATTCCTATTGGAGAGTAAAATGGATAAGTTATATGATTTTATCAACCTTACGCCAAATGAGTTGCTGGTTTCCACATTCACACCATACATAATCTTTGACCTGCTGTTGTACTTCCTCGTTGAAAGCAACACCTTTGCAACAGTGAATCCAATTATCTTATATTCTATACCCTTGCTGGCTATGGCTGTTATATCTGGTGCTGTCGGTGGGAACCTGTTTGCTTATATTTTTCAGACCGAAAAGGGGCATTTTATATCAAAGAAGCAATTCGTCACTGGATTAGTGCTTGGAGCAATAATCGGATCCATGACGGCATACTTAATGGCATTCGTGGCTTCACCCATTTTGCAGTCAATAGGATTAAATTTATCCCCCGCCTCAATAGCATTGTCAGTTGATCCAGTCGCTCTGCAGATATCAAACATTATGCATGCGTTTTCATTCTTGTCAATCCTTACTTCCTATTCATTTGTATTCTACCTTGTTGTTGCAGTTTCCGAGGAATTGCTTGTCATAATTACATATAAGAATTTAGCACAATACTTCTATGCGAAGCACTTACCGAAGGATTTTGCCATATACCTTTCCCTTATACTTGTAGGGATAAGCTGGGCAAGTCTTCACTGGGCTGCATACGGTGTTGACGGATTAAATGTAATTGCGGGAATAATTCTTGCTGCAATTGTTGGGACAATTGCATTTAGAGTTTTATCAAGGATGTTCTGGAAGGATTTGGATTTTACGTTCATGGTGACATCGCATTGGGCATACGACTTCACTACAGCAGCTGGGGTGATGGCAATTGCAATGACGACGGTCCCTGTTCATGGCGTGTTCATCTAAAACGAAAGATTTAAATACTCATAATGTTATTAAAATCATAACTATATTTGAGGGTCATCAATGGATGAACAGCAAAGCCAAATTGATTTAGAAAATTTGAAGTACCGACACAAACGAAATGAATTGCTCATAATCGCTGGTATAATCTTTGTTTCTATAGCACTGATATTTTTGCTTTTTGACAGACAACCAGTAGGCACAGTTACTTATGTACAAAGAAACACGACAGCACCAAGTACGACAGCACCCCAAGTTTCCACTCCATCCATATCCTTGACACCGCTTCCTTCAAATCTTTTACAGGAAATAAACAATTTTCCCTCAAGCGATTTAATAAGCTTTGCCAAGGAGTTACTTAATGGAAGCATAAACATTCCTATTGACTCAAATACGCAGTATGGTCTTTTTCCAGTAAAAACGCATGGAGTGACCCTGAATTCATCCCTGATAACTAATGGAAAGGTTGACTTCTATTTTGCAGGCCAGAGTGCATGTCAGTTCTGTGCAAGGGATAAGTGGGCTATCGCTCTGGCTTTGTCTCAATTCGGAAAATTCAGTAGCTTGTCAACTGGATACACTTATGGCGATGGAAATTACCCAACGCTTTTCTTTTCAAACAGCATAGAAAACTTAACAAATCTCCCCAATCCGTATCAGAAATATGACATCGGCAATTCTTATTCATCACCATATATACACTTTGTTTCTGTGAGTTTGTATCCGTATTCGGGATCGGGATTTTATGGTCCAGCGGTGAACTATATGGAAGAAGCCTATCCAAACATAACAGGATTATTCAATATTACATTGAGATATGACCCACAAGTGGTGGCTCAAGGAACATTCGGCACACCCCTGACTGCATTTGGAAATTACCTTCTAAATGGTGCGATGACAGATGTTCCAATTCCATACGAAAATTTTAGTAGCATAATATCGGGCTTTTACTCGGATAACAGCGAATTTGCTGAAGCGACTCTTGCTGGTGCTGACATGTATATTGCAGATTTCTGCCATTTTAACAATACATTGAATGCCACAATATGTAAAAATTATAATTGGACGGACTTTTATAACAAATATGGATAGAAAGATCACGCAAGCATCCAAATACAGGTTAATCTTCTTGATTGGGCTGATATTCTTGTTTATTTTGGACTACCTACAACTCCTCCAAACCCGCTTATACCCATTTTTTGAAGTTAACTTCATCGTCCTTCCGCTTGCCGAGAGCAAGTTTGTATTCTTGGTTTCAGCGTTCATTTATGCTGCAACCTTCTTCCTTTTAGCTTTCCTAACGAAAAGATATGTAAAAGCCAATAAAGTTTCTGTTCTTAAACTACTTGCCATTTTCATTGTTTTATTTGATGTTTTTATTTTGTTTGTTTACTTTCATAATTTTGTCTATATAGATGAATTAAAAAGTCAGCTGACTTTGATTCGTAACAGTTCATCGGAAGCATGCTATTCTATTCTTTCGAGCCCTTCGCAGATGTACTGCGTTTTTACATCAAATCAAACGGGCTACTTATTTCCGATACCCGCTTCATTGGGAGAAAAGTATATATAATTATAGGTTGTAAATATATGTGTTGATTATTGACTGAGAGGGGCAGGATGAATACAAAAAAGAAATTAGTAGTAATTGTTTTGGTTCTTTTTGTCTTGCTTTCTCTTTTTTACAGTAAGAATAATCTTCCTTTACCCCACAGCACAAGCAGAATTTTAGATCCAATAATAAACCTATCCTCAAGCAATAACTTCATAACTGGTCTATCAGTTACTTCATTTTACAATAATTCCCATGTAGCATTTACACCAGTAAATGGTTCCCAAACAGTATTTTCTTACATCAGAATACCGAAATTTGCAATTGTCTCTTCATCAACATACAATTTATCTTCGGAAAATTTCACAGGTAACTTAGCCTACACACCATCAGTATCAACATCATCAGGTGGGATTTGTAAGGCTAATTATACCTCTTTCACTGGATACGTGATTATAAACGGTGTGAATACAAGCGTCACAAACAGGAATTTTGTTGGTGGCCTTTTATCAGCGTCTGGCAGCTGCTCTGCATCTGTATCAACTTCAAATTCATGTGGCTCGCCTGCAACGCCATATCCCTCCTCTTCATGCCAATCTACAACCAATTATGCACAGCCTACCTGTAGCGTTTCCCTTAGCTGTAATCCATCGACAACTTGTTGTACAAGCTATTCTCAGTCAGTCTCTGTAAGTTGTCCGTCTGGGTACAGTGGTGGAGCCTGTTCTTCACCTTCTTCGCCATCGACAGGAACTGCAGTCACCGGAACCACAGGCTATGAGTATGTAGGAACAAGCTTCACTGCCAACGAGGGCAATACAGCACAATGTTCTGACAATCCTGCTGTCAGCTATGTTGAATTGACTTATACAGGACCAAATGTTGCTGCATATACTGATTTAGATTCGGCAGGGCAGACTACACAAGCCAGTTGTAGTTCTGTATCTGGGCCCGTTGCTTCAAATACTGGAACTACTTCTTTGTCTCAATGTTCAGGCCCGTCTTTGCCTGCTCCTTATACAACTTGTACTAATTATGAGTCATCTAACGTTCCTGGTGATCTGAGCAATGGTAATTATGTTGCTGGTTGGTCAGTTACCTGTCCAGACAATGCAGCTACTGAATCTGCTGGAGGATGCATAAGTTTGGGTGCCAATCCGAGTGTTTCTGCTGGGCAGGCTTCTGCATGCCCTGTTACTGTAGTCGGTAGTACTTGTCTAAGTGGGGGGCAATCTTATAATGTCCCTGCAGGATATTGGTATGAATGGGCCGAATCCAGCAGTGGCTGCCCAAGCGACTCTAATTTTATTTATGACATTTATTCTGGTTCTGGTGAAACTGTTTCCTGTCAGTCAGGTCAATATTGTGAAGTTGCTTGGGTAAGTCAAGGAGAAAATAATCCTAATGGACCCTGCCGTCTTGATTACCCTTACTATGATCTTTTTACGGAGTATAACTATAATGGTGCTTCCTCCTCAGGCACCACGACAGGAACCGTAAGTGCCAATGGCGGTATATGTGCAGATCAGAACGTGGTATCAACAGTCGCTACAGGTCCAGGCTCATCTTCTCCGACTTCTGACTGCTCTCAATATATTTCTTGTGCTTCCTGCTCCCCCTCCTCCGTTTCTTATTCCTGCACTGGCAACTACAATTCATCAACGCCCAATTATTGCTTATCATCTACAAGCGGGAAGATAGTATACTCGGCATCATGCCCATCGCCGGGAAGTGGGACAATATCAAGCGTTCAGCCGATACCATACTCATGTATGGCTCAGTATAAGAATGTAGCTGTATCAAATTTCAGTGTCAAGTCTCAGGGGACAACGCTGTTCTCCACGTCTGGGAGCTTCACAGGAAGCAAGCAGATAAACATAACTTCAACACTTAAATCCTTCTTGCCATCATGTACGCAGACAAATGGCTTCTGCTACCTTCCAATATCCTATACATCATCAACCCCTGGAATCGTCAGCAATGCAAACCTAAACATACCTTACTCATACAATGTCAGTGCTTTATTCTCCACATCCTACGACGTATTTAATCAAACAGTAATCAACCCAAATCAAACAATAAATTATGGTGCCACTCTTACTGAGAAGAACTCACCTTTTGAAAATGTAGCCTTCAGCGGTTTTGATTCAAACTATAACTGCCAAATACAGATAGGAAGTGGCAGTTTGACAAATATACCTGTAAATTCATCTGGTGTATGCCCAACGTCTGGCTTGACACTTACAACAAGTGGGGTATTTTCGTATAATTCACAGTCAAGCTCGACTATGTATGTATATAATAGACATGTAAAACCCGTAACAGAAACCATCGGTACGGCTTCTCAGGATACAGCATTGGTGTCAATTCCTGGCGTTAGACAATATATCTCGGTTCCAATTAAGATAAAGGACAATCAAAGCCTGTATGGTGTCACCCAACAGTTGCAAGTCCAATTCCCAGAGACACCAATCAATGGATTTGCCTTTGACAATCCTTCGCTTTCAGCGCCAATATCCAATGGAACGAACAGCTTTTCGCTTCAATATGAGGGGAATGAAGTCACAAGCAAGGAATTTGTTCAAAGCGGAAAATACAATTCTTGGTCAATAAACACAGTAAAGATAGAGGATATATGGAACAACACTTCGCCTTACAACTTCGCAGACTTGGCAAAGAACTACACCTTCGCAAAGGGATCCAAGATAGTTTCATGTAGCATAAATGGGACAAGTGTGCTTGGAACAAGCGAATGTAAGAATATAACACTGTCAAATGGAGATGTAGTTGTTGAAGTCAATTACACCGGAACGCTTAAGTCGGGCACGTCGATAGATCCAACAATCGTGGCAGAGGCACCCAAGATATCCCTTGTTGAATACTCGCCAGTCCAGAAATCGACAAGCCTTGACTGCATCGTCGTTGATGGCTCGACGCAATGCAGTTCCCAGTCACAATTGTCGCCTTCATTTACGCAGACTGCCATATTTACTAACAATGGAACATTTGAATACCCGGCCGTTAATCTTTCAGCATCAATACCTGCATATAACCAGGTCATCAACTCTTCATCCTCTCTTTTCGTATCCTATGGATCACAGACGATAAAGCCATACTACATAAATTTGTCAAGTGGAATAATAAACTGGACTGCCTACAATTTCACGGCGAATTCAACAGAATCATGGACCATTTCATATTCAGCCGTGCCCATTAAGGTTGAGCTTACTGACTTATCAACAGCTGGAACATTTGAGTATTATACTGTCCTGACTACACCACCAGGCCTTCCGTATTCAAACATAGAAGTCGAGTTCCTAAATATTCCTCCAAGCACGTCTATGGTATTGTATCCCACGACAGCATTGATAGATGGAACAACCCCAAACATAGCACAAGCCCTTCCATCAAACAGCAACATTTATTTCATACCTGGCTTATCCCTTTCCCCCCCGCAGTATACGGAAACAATCCAAGTCAAGTCAGTTCCAGCAAATGGCACAGTTGGGTTTGTGCCTTTTGCGAACTTAGGTAAGGCAATTGAATGTAAGATAGTCAACCAAACGGAAACACCCGTAGTTGTCGGGCAAGTCCTCCAAGTATCCGACATTATAAACTGCTTTAATCCAAACAGTGCAAATGAGCAATTGCCGTTTACCTATGTATTTCAAATGCCTCCAAACTCCTTTGGAATACTTGCCAACTCCACCACCGTATCACTTATCACAAATACGCAGCCGATAGTTGCGACTGGCTTGCAGTTCAGTGGAAACATGACCTACATACCGCTTACATCAACCTATGGCCCGCTCCAGAACAAGACTTTCTTTGTCAAGTATAAGATACAGCCATTGGCAATCACCTATTCTCCATATAACCCAGGAACAGTGTATGTAGGTCAGCCTGCACTTTCATTGATAAATGTCACGCTGTCAAATGATGCAGATATCCCAATATACAACGCCTCATACGATATACCACTGCAGTATGGATTAAATGCGTCATTCGTCCTTAACAACACAATTATATCAAGGGAGCCAATAGTAAAGGGGGCTTATCCTGTGACATTTACGAACGTGCCTGGAGATTCGACTTACACAGGCACAATCTACTACTATACACCAACCATACAGGCTACATCGCTCACTCCATACTCAATCTATGAGAACAATACCCAGTACATATACTTCCCGTTCTACCTTCACAGCGTCGATCCTCTACCGATATCCTCTGGAATTCTCATAGCAAACTCCACTTACAACGGAACTGCGATGTGCGGTGCTGTCAGTAAAGTATATATTGCGTTATCGCCTAATAGCATTAACGGAACAGTGCTGAATTACACGTGCCTTGACAACTACGCTATGATAAAAATAGATACGGGAAGCTACACGCTTGGTCAGAGCAAGTATGTGATCGTAAAGACGAACCCCTTGCTGAAGGCATACATAGTCGTCGGTCCTTCGGGCAACCTGTTCACGCCCATAATATCCTTCTTTGAAAGCTTGGGGAAGGACATAGTGTCCTTTTTTGAGGCGATATTGAGGATGATATGAAAAGGATGTTTTTGATCATAATTGTGGCAATATTGATGGTGTCGGTAGCATATTACATTAACCTCAGTCGTCCCATCCATCTCGATCCTATAACAGCCGTCCAGAATCCAAACAACATAAACCAGTCAACGATCTACTTCACGATGAAGAACAATACAAAAGTCCCAATCGCTACAGTTACATTGGCTTCAATCGGCTGTAAAGACTATGGAATAGAAGCCCAGTGCGAGGCTACAATAAATCTCTCGCTAAACCAATACAATATTAACCTTCTTAACAGTCTCGGCTACACGCTCCCGCCGATAAACAGCACGCCGTTCTTCAATTACACTGGGACGAAGCCAAATACCTTAGGAATACTCCAGGCAGTGAAGAAGACCGTCAACGCAACGATACAAGTTCCCGTCAAGACAGCAGAAAAGCTGAACAGCAGTTATGTCAATAAGACGCTTGAACTTAAAGGATATCTTCTTGGATCAGGCAATACAATAGACAGGATAAGTATACTGAATGATACAAATACGAGCCTGACATCGCTCATTTCAAGCTTGGAGAGTGAATTGCTTACCCTTGAAACTAAATTGTTCACCAACTCATCGGTTCGGAATGAGATAAATCTCATCAATTCAATAATCACAAGCTATACGTCTGGCAATTTGAGTTCATCTTCCCTGTTTGATTTGGGATACATTGAAACAGGGAATGACACCTTTATGAGATACAATTTATCCCAGACTAATTTAACGCTGTCTTCATTTGGAATACTTTCAAACTCGACAGGCTACTTTGAGAATGTAACTAACTATATTAATAAATTTGTGAATGAAACAGTGACTGAATATGAAAATTACAATTGGTCAATGGATCCGCCACCAATCATAATCAAGGCGAACTACTATGACTTGCTTGGGCATGGGTTCAAGACAGTATGGGAGCCCACCCTGTTTGGAATCAAGGTGCCTCTTGACCCGACTTTCTCTGCCCCATCAGGTATCAACTACTATTCCACCCTTACCATCTCAAATTCCCAATCCACGGCGACTCCATCTCCATTCCAGCAGATGATTAACGTCTCCAATTCCATATATAATGGCTACGCTGCATCTAACTTCCAGAATGTTGAGTTCTTCTATGCCAATGGGACAATAATACCTTCTTGGCTTGAAAGTTATTCGTCGACAAATGCAATCT
>JBMFUY010000096.1:0-8722 GCA_049966275.1 bacterium | reverse complement strand
AAGTCTTTGTATCTTAGGTGGATCGCAGGGTTGAACGAATGAGCAAACTTTCCTATTGCATTTTTCGGGTTAAGGAAGTAATATGGTATTATCAGCAAATGATTTAAGGTTTTTATCCTTTGTTAGAAAGATTATCTGAGTTTCTTTAGATAAAGCTTTTATCTTATTATATACAACAAGCTTGTTGTTGCTATCAATGGAGATGAAGGGCTCATCTATTACCATAGACCAGGGCCACTTTTCTACTGTATACTCTGATATAGCTATTAATATTGATAGTAAGCATTTCTCCTTTATTGAATCAGAAAGACTATCAAATTCGATCTGTTTGTTTAAATTTGTAAACGTAAAGATTGTATCGTTTATTATCTGGATCTCAACATATCTACCCTGTGTTAAATCCTTAAAATGAGCGCCGGCCTGTGATAAAACAATAGATACAATTCTGTCCTTTTGTTCCCCTGTTAATCCTTTAAGAATATCTATGCGTTTCATAAAGCCTGCTATTGATTCCTGCTTGGGAACATCATTCTTCATAAGTGGCTTCTTTAAAGGTTGTTGGAGAGCCGTATTTTTTCTTTTGGGTTGCACCTCATTTATATGCAGGAGTTTATTTTTTAAAGTATCTATACGTTGAGTTATCGTGTATGGGTCTGATGAACTTAAGGAAACTCTAATTTCTTCCTGCAGAGCATTTATATCGGCTTTTAGTTTCTCTTCCTGCTTTTGTAGTAAATCAAGATTATTTTCAGTTATAGCCTGGTTATACATAGCTTTGGCTTGAGCGAACTTATCAAGTGTGGTTTTGTATCTTTTTATACCTTCTCTTAAAGCCTCTGCAGAATCAAGCTTCATTGAACTTATTATGCTCTTAATAACAGAACCTTCTATTTCATACTTATTTCTTTGCTCTTTTATTTGTTTTTCAAGGTTAATGATCTTCTCTTTTTTTTCCTTAATCTTGCCTCTTTTAACAGCGTCCTTCCATAGTGTGTATCCCATCAATCCTAAACCTATGAAAACGCCTGAAGAAACATACATTCCCCATGTCCCAACATATACTGACAGAACTATAGAGATAATTATAAAGAGTATAGTACATCCTGCACCGGTGATAAACAATCTATCCCTGTAAAAAGGAGGTATCTCAATATTAATAGTTTCATACTGTGATTTCTGTCTTTCTATATTTTCAATATCCTTCTTAATCTTTTCTTCAAATCTTATATAATCATCCAATTTACTCTCTATATCATCCGGCAGATCAGAGAATTTATTTAGTTCATTTACCTGATTCTCTATCTCCTGCAATGCCAATTTGCGTGCATTTAACTCTTTTATTTTATTCTGGATATTGGCTAATTCTGATTCCAATTGATCAATCTGCTCCTGTTTTTTTGAGGTATCGCCTGCGAGCTGAAGTTCTTTTTCTAATCTACTGATCTCTGCCTTTATTTCCTCTTCATTCATGTCTTCTCTTTCTTCATACACCCGGTCTTCTTCTGTAAGATACGAAGATTCCAATTCTCCTTCTCCAAATGTACCCTCAATAGCATTGCCTAAAAATGGTGCTTCGGATGGGTTTGCCTGCTGTGCGCTTACAACAGGGATATTTAGAAGATCATAATGATTGATCAGATACAAATCTCTGTATGCGTCAAACGGCTTAAATAACAATTCCCTTTTAAAAAATTCTTTTATCTCGTTAGCATCTTTAGAAACCTGGATAAACTTTTTGGCCTCTGGATTATATTTAGACAATAAAACAGCATCAGATACTAAATCCATCAGTAATCTGAAGCTATCAGGCCCATCCTGAAAGGTAACACCAAGCCTTACATCCTTTGCAGCTTCATTTCTCAGTTTCTGGCGTTTATCTTTATCATTTTCTACATAAAACAGAAAAAACAATGCCTCTGCTATTGTTGTTTTGCCCTTCTCATTGTCACCCAATATCGCATTTAAACCATTCACCAATTGAAAGCGTACTGGATCCTTAAAACCCCTGATACCCTGGAGAATAAAATCCTTTATTATCATTTAATGAAATAAGAATTTATTTGTTTTCCTGAACTGTATTGGAATCTGTTTCCTGTTCTATTATCTGGGATTCTTTCATTCGTTTCAACCTGCTGGATTTAGCACTTAGCCCTCTTAAATAATACAACTTTGCCCTCTTTACACTCATCTTTTGTACCACTTCAATCCTCTCTATGGAAGGTGAATAAAGAGGAAAGATCCTTTCTACTCCAATCCCATAAGAAACCTTTCTAACAGTGAAATTGGTGTTAATACCTCCTCCCTTTATTGCAATTACCACACCCTCAAACTGTTGAACCCTTGTTTTATCTCCTTCCTTATATGTGGTATAAACCTTTACTGTATCTCCTGGTTTAAAATTTATTTCTCTTTTTTCTCCACCTATTATTTCTTTTTCCAATGGTGTAAGATTATTCATGTTTTTTTCCTCCCAAAATTTTTATTGTTTCACAAAACTTATAAGTGCTGATCCTTTTTAGCTTTGTCAAGCAGATCAGGTCTTCTCATAGCTGTCAGCCTCAAAGATTGCTCTTTACGCCATTTTTTAATTTGCTCATGATTACCAGACAACAATACCGCTGGAACTTCGTGCCCTTCAAAAACCCGTGGCTTTGTGTATTGTGGGTATTCTAACAGCCCATCTTCGTATGATTCATCCTTTATAGAGGCTTCGTTCCCAACAAAACCTGGTATCAATCTTGTTATGCTTTCAATGAATACAAGAGCTGCTGCTTCACCACCTGATAATACATAATCGCCAACAGAGATTTCTTCATCCGCGTAAAAATCTGTTACCCTTTCGTCTATTCCTTCATACCTACCACACACGAGGATAAATTTATCATGTTTTGATAATTGTTTTGCCAGGCCCTGGTTGAACTGTTTACCTTTGGGCGAAAATACAATGGTTTTATAGTCCTTTTCATCAGCCATTGCGTATCTAATAGCTGAGACTATAGGTTCTGGTTTCATGATCATACCAGGACCTCCGCCATAAGGCTCATCATCCACTGTCTTATGTTTATCATGTGTAAAATCCCTTATGTTTATAACATCTATTCTTAAAATACCTTTGTTTATTGCCTGCTTTAGCAAACCATCCATAAAAGGTGATACGAAGTATTTAGGGAAAATACTCAACACCTTAAAAACAATCATAAAGCAGGCATAATCTAATATATTTTAAAATAAAATGTTCAATCTAATATCTCTAATACAAATCTTTTCTTCAATTTGTTCCCAGCAGCAGCAAGTATGGTTCTTATAGCCTTTGCTGTCTTACCTTCTTTTCCTATGATCTTGCCCATGTCTTCCTTGTCAACCCTTAACTCGATCACTGATGTATGCTCACTCTCAATTACCTTAACCTCAACCTTATCAGGTTTGTCTACAAGCTGTTTCGCGATACTTTCAATCAAATCCTTCATACTTACCTCCATCTTTATGAAATCTTTTGAGTTCTAAGCAAACTTTTTACCCTTGATGATACCTGTGCACCTTTATTTATCCATTGTTTTAGTTTCTCAGAATCAATTTTAAGATAATAAGGGCTTACTTTAGGGCTGAAACTTCCCAACACATCAAGTACCCTACCACCAGAAGTATAACGTACATCCTCAACCACTATTCTGTAGTGCTGGATGTGCTTTCTTCCCATTTTCTTTAATCTAATTGCTATCATTCTTCCTCCGTTTTTATTAGTGTAAAAATCTTTGCATGCCTTTTATACCAGCCTTTTGTACAATGTTCATCATGCGCTTTGATTCATAAAATCCTTTTATAAGTCTATTAACATCTTCTACCCTGGTTCCACTACCTTTTGCTATTCTTAACTTTCTTTTTCCGTTTAATATATCCGGACGTCTTCGTTCTTCTTCTGTCATGGAGTTTACTATTGCTTCATACACTTTTATATCCCTTTTTATAATATCCGGTTGTATATTATTTTTCAACCTGCCAAAGCCGGGAATCATTTCAAATAATGACTCTATTGAGCCCATTTTCTTTATCATCTTAAGTTGTTTAATAAAATCATTAAAGGTGAAACCATCCTTTGCTATGTGCCTGACATCTTTTAAGTCTTCTCCTGTAACAACCTCTGATACCTTTTCTATTAAACCATTTATATCACCACTTCCTACAATTCTACCAACCAGTTTAACCGGATCGAATTGTTCTAAAGCAGAAATACCTTCTCCTACTCCTACAAAGAATATAGGTTTATTTATTACCTTTTTAAAGGAGATTATAGCACCTCCTCTTGCATCACCTTCAAACTTTGTGAATATAGCTCCATCATATCCTACGGAGTTCATAAATCCTTCTGCCATTTTAAGCACATCATGACCCATCATTGCATCAACCACAAGTATTGTCTGTGAAGGATTGAGTAGTTCTTTTACACGTTTTAATTCATTAATAAGCTCTGTGTCTATGTGTAACCTACCAGCCGTGTCTATGATAATAAAATTGCATCCATGCCTTGCAGAATCCAGCCTTATATCTTTAAGGGCATCATACCCTTTCAATGAGAGATCTTCATTTACATAGAATCCGTTTGCCTTTCCAAGTGTTATCAATTGTTCCTGAGCAGCAGGTCTATTAAAATCAATGGATGCAAGATACGGTGCCATGCCTTTTTTATCCTTTATGTATTTCGCAAGCTTCACTGCTGTTGTTGTTTTACCTGTTCCCTGAAGTCCTATGAGCATAATGATGTCACCTGTTGTGTTGATCTTTAAAGGCGCCGGTACTCCCATGATATCTATTAACTCATTCTTCAATACCTTCAACAGATATTGAGAAGGATTAATACTTCTTGAGAGCTCTTCATTCATTACCTTTTGTTTAACCTTCTCAAGAAGTTCTTTAACAACTAAATAATGAACATCCGCTTCAAGTAAAGCTATCCTTATCTCCCTGAGAGCATCATCTATATCCTTTTCAGAAAGCAGACCTCTCCTGGACAGTTTGTCAAAAAGTTTTGTAATCTTTTCCTGAAGAAACTCAAACATTTTCACTCCATATACAGAAATATATTTAATATTTCATAAAAAACATAATGTCAAGGGAGTAGACCGCACTGTGTTGCTTAAACTTGAAAACTGCACTACCCTACCTTAGGGGTTAGGGTGTCTTTGATATGTTTGTATACCTCATTGGAGTACAACAATGTTATATGCCCTTTAAATTGTAACGAGGTGTTGGGCATTCCTTTGATAAATGCATGTTCAGGAGGGATTATAAGGTTATCCAGGGTTGACCATATCGCATAGATCTCTGGTACTGGAAGTTCATTGAGTTTCTTTAAAAACTCACTGCCTGGTTTCATCTCTTCAGCATTCCTGCCCTTACCCAACACTGCTATACGCGTGCCATTGTGCGGAGTGGCTATGGTTATAAGTTTTTTTACTCTACCGACACCACGTGGGGTAGCGCTATAATACCTTGCTACAAGCCCTCCCATACTGTGGCACACTAAATATGCTTCCTTTTCGCCTGTCTTCTCTGCTATCTCATCCATCTTGTCAGCCACAATATCTGATAAAGATTCTATAGACGAAAATGGGGGATATAGATTGACTGTGAAAACCCTGAAGCCATCCATAACAAGTCTTAAATGGATAAAAATAAAACAAGCCCTGTTCATGGTATAACCATGCACGAGTAATACAGGTGGATATTGTTTTTTTTCTGATTTCAAAAAAAGGTAATCATAGTTAAAAAATCCAAAGCCATAGGTCAGCACAGAAAAGAACGTTAAAACAGCTTCCTGTAGTATTTCCTTTATTATCTGGAATCCGCCATTCAGGGGCTCATTTTTAAAATTCAATGCATCATAAACTGCTATTAAAAATTGCCCCATAACAAACACAAAAACAACTATAAATATCCATGTCAGAATCTTTAAAACTATCATGAGCCACTCCTTCTTTTAAGGCTGAGTTTTTCTATAACATCCGGTACCTTTTGCAACAATATTAAAAGTTCACCTATATTTGTTGAAGCATATTTGCCTCCCCCATTATCACCATACAACATCTGTACGATTCTACCCATAAAATATACAGGTACAACCACAGCAGTTTTCGGTGGCATACCGCCAAGCAGAAGAAAGAAATCATTGTTGAATTCAGTTGTTTGAGGTGGCCCTATGAAATGGGCTCCTGTATCATTGACAAATTTAAACATCGAAGGTTGATCAAGCGGGATCATCAACTGTTTGATGTTTAATCTGTTCACACCCTCGCCAGCTCCTTCCCATCCTATGGCTATTTCTTTTTGTATCATAAATACCACAGCCCTTTTAAAGAGTGTTAGGGCATAACCAAGGATAATGCCAGCAATATCCTTTCTTGATTCAGCATTTGATAATAGAATGATTGCTTCCTGCAGGTTCTTAGTTTTTTTTAGTTCAAGGACATCTTCTATCTCCATCTCATGGGACAACTCTAAAGCTGATTTTTCTTCTGTTATCTTCTGTGTATCTGATCTTAACATCCTTTCAAAATCCTGCTCAGTCATGAGATCTTCATCACCTGTGGATAGTTTTATTTTTGTATCAGGTTTATTCTGGAAATTGGATGTCAATGTGTCTTTTTTTTGAACTGTTGAAGGGGTGACACCCTTTTTACTTGCAATAAACTGTGCTGTATCATGTTTTGATAGCGTAATGTATCGTATATCCCTTTTAATGCCGTAATACTTTTCAAGTAAAAGGAGAAATCTTATCTCCGGGATTACGTATTGTTTTATTTTTAAGCCTGTTACAAAGGACAATTCATCTATAGCGTCAAGCCTGCCAGGATCCATCATAACAATGTGTAGCTGTTTGTCTTCATAGGCAAAAGGTATCAGTTTTAATTTTTTGACAAGGTTAATGGGTACAAGTTTTAACACACTGTTGGGTATGTTGTTCAATATCTCTAATGCAATGGGTTTTAAATTGTGGTACTGTGATAAATATTTTTCGAGTGCATCTTCGCTGAGTGCACCTGACTCAATAAGGTTGGTTCCAAGCCTTCCTCCAAAGATGACCTGCGCGTTTATAGCTTCCTTTAACTGCTCATTCGTTATAATCTTCTGTTTAACAAGAAATTCTCCAAACATGTTCAAATTATAACAGAATATAGTATAAAGTATCAACTAACCCTGACAATGTATGGAAGAACCGTCTTTATTGTTTAAAATGAAACCTTCTGTTACCTTGCACTACATATACTCCTGAGCAGTGAATAAATCTGCTTATTACATTGTTGGATTAGAGGAATTTTGCCATTAGTTTTTAATATAGTACCTGGAGTTTGAACTGGCAAATCGAGAAACAAAGGTGCACTATGTTTTACTGAAACGCCTGAGGTAATAGATAGCAGGTATTAATCCAAGTAACCCGCCTATAAATATGGCAGGTCTAACACCAAACATACTCGCAATACCTCCAATAAACAAATTACCTATGGGCGTTATACCCATAAATACAAGTGAATATACACTCATAGCTCTACCCCTTAATTCATCAGGGCTGTTGAGCTGTATTGTGGTGTTTGTAAGTGCTGTAAAAACAATAGAGCCAAATCCTATTATAAAAAGTACCAACACTGCCAGATGTAAGCCGGAAACAAACGATATAACCATCTGGAAGAAAGAAAGGATGATGGCACCAGCTGAAAGATAGATTAGATTTGGCTTATGACTGCTTCTGAATGCCACTATTATAGCACCCACTATAGAGCCAACACCTAACGATGACATAAGAAAACCAAAAACTTCTGGTCTGTTACCGAACACGTGTTTAGAGTATACTGGCACAACCACATTGAAGTTAATAGCAAATAAAGACACGAGCAACATAAGCATAACAACATTAAAAACAATCTCATTATTCTTTATATAGATAAGCCCTTCTTTCATATCCTGAAATACGTTCTGCATGTCTGTTCTTTTAGGTGCCCCATCCACATCTATTAAGAACAGACCAACAATAACCGGTATAAAACTTATACCATTAAGCAGAAAGGTGGATGCAATACCTACCTTTGCTATAAGCACACCTGCTATGGCAGGACCTACAAGCCTTGCTAAATTGAATGTTGTAGAATTCAGGGCAATGGCATTCATAAGAGAATCCTTGCCAACAAGATGGATCATAAAAGCCTGCCTTGCAGGGACATCAAGGCTGGTTGCTAAACCAAGCATGAATGCTATAATCAAAACATGCCAGTATGTGATCACCTTTGTGGCTGTTAAGATCCAGAAGATAAATGCAAGAAGCATCATAACTGTTTGTGTTAGTATTATAAGCTGTCTTTTGGGAAACCTATCTACCAGGCTGCCGGCAAAAACAGACAGGACAAGGATGGGCACATATTGAGCAGCACCTATTACACCAAGTAGAAATGGAGAATTTTTAAGCTTTAACACCAGCCACGCCTGGCCTATGGTCTGCATCCATGTTCCAATTACAGATATAGCCTGACCTATCCAGAATAGTCTGAAATTTCTATATTTTAAAGATGCAAATGTCTTTCTTAATATATCCAACATACGCTCAAGCTATGACAATAAGATAATTACAACACAGAGTAAAGATATTTCAGCCATTATAGTCTTAACCCGAAAAATGCAATAGGAAAGTTTGCTCATTCGTTCAACCCCACGATCCACCTAAGATACAAAGACTTTT
>JBMFUY010000095.1:0-8917 GCA_049966275.1 bacterium | reverse complement strand
CCTTCCCTTCGGGTGGGTACCCCATCACTCATTACACAAACTTCCCTATTTCGCAAACGCATTTTTCGGGTTAACGACGGTCTATAATTAGCTGACAGTCTCATATTTGCTTCTTTAAATTGTTGATCAATGATATGCATCTGTGGTTTTCTTTAAGCCATGAATGCAATAGAGGTTAAAGAGCTCTATAAAATATACGATGGTATAAAAGCTGTAAATGGAATTAGCTTTGAAGTAGGTTATGGAGAGTTGTTTGGATTTCTTGGTCCAAATGGCGCTGGAAAAACTACAACAATAAGTATACTTTGTACCCTGCTGAAGCCCACTGCTGGCAGGGCTTATGTTGCAGGATTTGATGTAAACAGAGAATCTGAAAAGATCAGAAAACATATAGGGCTTGTTTTTCAGGAAACAACACTTGATAACGAGCTCACAACATTCGAAAATCTCCTATTCCATGCGTATCTTTACGGCATTCAGAGAGCAGAGGCTATAAAAAGGATTGATGAACTTTTATCCATGATAGATCTGCAGAATAAAAAACACCAGCTGATAAAACATCTTTCTGGAGGCATGAAACGAAGGGTTGAGCTTATAAGGGGATTGCTACATAAGCCAAGGGTTCTATTCCTTGATGAGCCTACCATAGGTCTTGATCCACAAACAAGGGCGAATGTGTGGAAATTTATAAAGAATATGAAATCAAAAGAGGGAACAACCATATTTGTCACAACCCATTATATAGAAGAGGCATCAGATTTTGATAGGATTGCCATTATTGATCACGGCAGGATTGTTGCTGTCGGTAATCCCAATAAGTTGCTCAGTGAGATGAGCAGGGCTACTGTAACATTCAGTACCACAGATAAGGCAAGCGGGGATATACTGATCCAGCATGGTATGAGCAGACTTAACAATGAAGATTATGAAATAAAGATAGATGATCCCGATCTGTTTTTAAAACAGATATTGAATCTTTCAGGTTTGCAGATTAAAGATGTAAAAATAAAAAAGCCTGAACTCGAAGAACTGTACATCGCTCTTACAGGTTCTGAAATACGTGACGAGTATGTTGAGCATCCCCATATAAAGCGAGGACACCACGGATGAATAGAATTTTGCTTCCTATATATGTGATAACTTTAAGAGATCTGAAGAAGTTTTTCAGACAGAGGTCCCGTTTAATAGGTATGATCGCAAGGCCTTTGACATGGCTATTACTTATAGGAACGGGCTTGAATCAGATCATAAAAGGTGGACTTGGTATAAGTTATATCCAGTTTATACTACCAGGTATTCTGGGTATGACAATACTGTTCAGTGCGATGTTCTCATCAATATCAATAGTGTGGGACAGAGAGTTTGGTTTTATGAAAGAAATACTTGTAGCCCCTGTAACAAGGATTTCTATTGCCTTTGGTAAGATCGTCAGCGGCATGCTGGTATCAACTATTCAGGGCATCATTATTATGATAGCAGCACCTTTTATAGGTATAAGGTTTACAGTATTTGAGGCGTTTTTACTCGTAGTTTTTGTGATGATTGTGTCAATGTGTATATCAGCAATAGGTGTATTTATTGCGTCAATGATAAAATCATTTGAAAGCTTTAATATTATTATGAATTTTATCGTAATGCCAATGTTCTTCTTAAGTGGAGCAATGTATCCAATAAATGTATTGCCTAGATTTATGCGTTATCTAATGTATCTCAATCCGTTAAGTTATGGTATTGATAGCTTTAAACATATTATGTTTGTAGAATTCCATCACTTTCATTCGGATTTTTCAATGTTGTGTGACATAGTGCTGATGACTGTGTTTACCATTGGCAGTACCATTCTTGCTGCAGTTGCATTTAACAGACAACAAAAAGATTAACCCATAAAAACAGTTTTAATCATAGCGCTGTTTTTTTCATGAGCCTTTGCAATTCATTCCTTGCCCTGGAAAGTCTGGATTTAACAGTACCTACGGACACATCAAGGGCTTGAGCTATTTCTTCGTATGACAGCCCTTCTATCTCTCTCATAATTATAACTGTTTTTAATTTCTTTGATAATCTCTCCAGAGCCCTTTTTAGATCAGACACACCCTGTTTTGAGTCAGAAATACTCTCTGGTTCCGGGTCATTGGATGGCTGGTTTGAAATGATCTCTTCATCATTTTTATGTGTAAACATGGATTCAAGGGTTGTTTTGCGTTTATAATCTATACATGTATTTACTGCGATACGATACAACCATGTGTAGATAGAAGCCTGTGGCTTAAAGCTTTTAAGATTTGTGTAAGCCTTTATAAAAACATCCTGTGTTAGATCCTCAGCATTAATAGGATCCCCAATCATATAAACACAGAGGTTGTATATACTGTCCTGATAGGTGGTTACAATCTCTTTAAAGGCTGAAGTATCTCCTTTTTTGAACCGTTCCAATATATCAGCGTCAATGAGTTTTTTCATGATAATCCAGTATACATGTGTTTAAAGCTATTATGGTTAATATAGTGTTGATTAAAAACAATACAAGTTGTAAGCCCCTTATAGGCGTAGACAGGGCTTTGCTTTTTAAAAAACCGGACATATTATATGTTAATAAAGGTGTATTATGAAAGTAAAGCTTTTAAAGCATGATGCACTTATAATTGTTGATGTTCAAAAGGATTTCTGCCCCGGGGGGTCCCTTGCTGTTCCAGATGGTGATAAGGTGGTCCCGGTATTGAATGGGTATATAAAGGCATTTAATGAAAACTCCCTTAGGATCTTTGCTACGCGAGACTGGCACCCTGAAAACCATATATCTTTTAAAGCGTATGGTGGGCCATGGCCCCCTCATTGTATAAAAGAAACAGATGGAGCCAAATTTCATCCGGATCTGAAACTACCTTCTTCAGCTATTATAGTATCCAAGGCTACCACACCTAAAAAAGAGGCTTATTCAGGCTTTCAAGGAACAGCTTTAAGATCTACCTTAAAAAGGCTTAAGATTAAAAGGGTATTTGTAGGTGGACTTGCAACAGACTACTGCGTAAAGAATACTGTTCTTGATGCACTTAAGTTTAATTTCGTGACATTTCTTCTTATGGATGCCTCAAAAGGGGTTGATGTTGAACCTGAAGATAGCAAAAAGGCTATTACCCGGATGTTTGAAGCAGGTGCCATAGGTATAACCCTTGAAGATATTGTAAGCAGTGAATTATAACTATTGCTCTAACCACCCCGGTAATTCAATGTTGATTATATAAGGTGCAATCTATTTTTTAGATTGCACCCTTTCAACATATTTGCCTTCAGACGTATCTATCTTTACCCTATTGCCTACCTCTATGAATTGCGGCACCTGAACAACAAGCCCTGTCTCAAGTTTTGCTGGTTTGGTGGTATTGGTAATCGTTGCTGTTTTTAGATTGGGTTCTGTTTCAACAACCTCCAATTCCACAGTTAAAGGCAATTCTATATTTATTGGTTTTCCTTCATAAAATGAAACAGACACTTTTGTATTGGGCACAATGTACTTTATCGCATCTCCAACCACATCTTCACCAAGTGTATACTGCTCGTACGTTTCTGTATCCATGAACACATAATGATCGTCTTCCTTGTAAAGGTATTCCATCTCCCTTTCATCAAAGGTAACCTTTTCCACCTTGTCTTCTGGTCTAAACCTGTTCTCAAGATTAGAGCCATTCTTAATGTTCTTGAGCTTGGTCTGAACCATGCCTCTCCAATTGCCTGGTGTAACATGGGTTACACTTAAAACCCGGTAAAGTTCATTGTTAAACTCTATAATCATACCGACTCTTATCGCGGTTGATTGAATAAGCATACTACCTCCTAAAATATTTTTCTGCGAGTTTCAGAGTTTAACAATAATTTTGTAGAATATGCAAGATTTTTTATCTTTGATCCAACCCCTGTGCCAAATAAGGATATCAAGTTCTTAAACCATTCGTACTTTTCATTTGAATATGGATAGCACCATGGTCTGTTATTCATAGAATCCGGAAGATGATCAATGTTTATATGATATGGGACAACCATTTCCATTAATCCAATCTTTGAATGTGTTCTGCCCATACCACTATCCTTGATCCCACCCCATGGAGTCTCAGGCAAACCATAGGTGTATGCATGTTCATTTATAGTAACAGTACCAGCGTTTATCTGTTTTGCTATTTCTTCACCCCGCTCCCTATCCTTTGTCCAGACAGAAGCTGTTAGACCATAAACAGTATCATTGGCAAGTTCTATTGCTTCCTTTTCACTGTTTACCACCATTATAGGCAGTAATGGCCCAAATGTTTCTTCTGTCATACACTTCATAGTATGGTTTACGTTTGTAAGAACTGTTGGAGGAAAGAAAAAGCCTTTGAGTTCCTTTATTCTTTCGCCTCCGGTTAGTATTGTTGCTCCTTTTTTTCTGGCATCCTCAACATGCTCTTCTACTATGTGAAGCTGTCCTTCATTTACCATGGGTCCCATATCTACATTAAAATCAGTATCCTGACCGACGCGTAAAGCCTTTGTCTTATTTACAACCTTGTTTATGAATTCATCAGCTATCTCTTTCATAACATAAACACGTTCAACAGAAGCACATACCTGACCCGCATTGGTAAAAGCACCCCAGACAGCGCCATTTGCAGCGAGTTCTATGTTTGCATCCCTGCATACTATCATCGGATCCTTACCGCCAAGCTCAAGTACAACAGGTATAAGGTATTTTGATGCAGTTTCCATAACCTGTTTGCCTATCTGTACACTACCGGTAAACACGATCTTTCTTATTTTTGGTCCTATCAGACTTTTACCAATTGCACTACCAGGTGCGGAAATAAAGTTGAATACACCTTCTGGAAGGTTTATTGTGTTTATCAGTTCTTCTATCTTTTTGCCTATAAGGATTGCATCAGAAGCTGGTTTGAATAGTACTGTGTTACCAGCGAGCAATGCCATGACAATTGAACCCATTGGGATTGCAAATGGATAATTCCATGGTGAGATTATAACTACAGGTCCATAGGGTCTATAGTTGATCTTACTCGATTTTATCACCTTTGCAATGTATAAAGGTATTACCTCATCCGCGAGTAATCTTGGTGCCTTTTTTACAAAGTAATCTATTAAATTCACCACGACCATTATTTCTGCTATAGCCGCTTCTATGCGTGGTTTCCCCATTTCTTTCGAAATTATATCTGCAATGTCATCGAAATGCTTCAGGATTTGATCCTTTAGAACATTTAAATAGTTTCCTCTCTCTTCAATTGAAAGAGATGACCATGTGCCAAAAGCCTTCTCTGCCATATCCACCTTCTGGCTGATCTCTTCTGGCTCCATGATCCTCAATTCTCCAATGGGATCAAGGGTGGCTGGATTTATTGATACAAAATATCTTTTTCCCTCTTTTGTTATTGTACCTTTAAAGCTCATATCCCTCCTTTTATTTCTTAGCTCAGATCCACCTCTGCAAAGGCATTGTTGATAACTTCATCTCCTGTCTGTTTCTTTGCAACAAGTTCACAATGTGCAATGTTGTTATCAATCTTTGTAACCTTCCCTGTTATTGTTATTGTATCCTCTGGTAAAACAGGTTTAGCAAATCTAACCTTAAGCTTTTTTACCTTGTATGGATCATGACACCATTCAGATACTGTTTGCATAACAAATGCCATGGTGCACAGTCCCTGCAGTATGGCTCCTCCCAATCCCACCATCTTACCGAATTCTGCATCAATATGAATGGGATTAAAATCTCCAGAAGCGCCCGCGTAAAATATGGGTCTGTATTTATCCACCTCTTTTTGCAGAGTAAATGTATCTCCAACCTTTGCATTTAAAGCCATAATTACCTCCTTATTTCATCTTCTTATCACAAATGTCCATTTACCCCTTGTTACAATGCCACCATCAGATTTCCTTTTTGAGGTTGCTCCAGCTACCACAAAATCCTTATCACTTTTTTCATAAATATCTGCAATATATGCCTCTGTTACTATTATATCTCCTGGTCTTACAACATCCACAAATTCAAATTCCTGTTCCCCATGAACAAGCATTGGTAGATTTAAGGCAAGTTCGCGATCAAACATGACCTGAGCTATGGCATCTTTAGTGTAAACAACCGCAAACATTGGCGGAGCAATAATTCCTTTGTACCTGCTCTGTTTAGCCTTTTGTTCATCAAGGTATAATGGGTTTAAATCTCCAACAGCAGTAGCGTATTCTTTAAGCTTTTCCTTACATACTTCATACTCTACTGGAGGATATTTTTTCCCAATAAACTTTTTATCAATAGCCATATCAAACCTCCTTTAACTTATTTTCGAGTTTCCTATACGATCTGAATACAGATGCTACATGCTTTTGACAAATTTGTCAATCTTTACCTGAAAAACTCTGTTGAAAAAATCAGCAACATGCGATCTGCTGTATCGCTTTATTAAAATAAAATTTTAAACTTAAATGTTGTAATTAGCTGAGATGTTTGTTTACAAGTTTTGTCATCTCAAACATTGTAACAGTCTTTTTCCCTCCAAAGACTGCCCTTAGATTTTCATCAGCATTAATATTTCTCTTGTTCTTGGGATCCTGCAATTTATTCTTCTTTATGTATTCCCATAATTTCTTTACCACCTGTGTTCTTGGTAAAGGTTTGCTTCCCACGATCTTTGCAAGATCTTCGCTGATGTTCATAGGTTTCATGAATTCAGGATTAGGTTTCCTCTTTGATTTTGTAGCCTTTTTTGTAGCCATTTTTTTCCTCCTTTTATTCAGGATGCCTTGGCATCCATTTTAAATTTACTTTCAAAAACCACTACAGTTATAAAAGCATAAATCATATAAAAAAACAACTTATTTGAAATTTCTTATTAATCACCATCTAAAATTGATAGGCTTTTTCAACACATCTTCTTATTGCATTTTTGAAGAAAACATTTATATAAACAACATACAACTTTTTAAAATACACAAAACCTGTGAGGAGACATGAAGTTTACACAAACATTTATACCCACATTGAGAGAAGCACCCAGGGATGCAGAGATAATAAGCCATAAACTGCTTTTTAGAGCAGGACTTATAAGAAAGCTTTCAAGCGGCATATACTCATATCTACCATTGGGTTTACGATCAATACAAAAGATTTCAAACATCATCCGTGAAGGCATGAGTAAATGGGGCGCTCAGGAAGTATTATTACCACTTGTTATTCAAAAAGAGCTATGGGAAGAAAGTGGCAGGTGGTCAGCATATGGAAAGGAATTGTTAAGGTTTAAAGATAGACACGAAAAATGGTTTACCATTGGTCCAACCCATGAGGAGGTTATAGTTGATCTGGTACGTAACGATGTCAAATCTTATAAACAACTTCCAGTAAACCTTTACCAGATCGGTCCTAAGTTTAGAGACGAAATTAGACCAAGATTTGGTCTAATGCGTGGAAGGGAATTTATAATGAAGGATGGGTACAGCTTTGATATGGATGAAGAACATGCGAACATAACATATCAGCAGATGTATGATGCTTATAACTGGATATTCAAACAATGTGGTTTAAAATTCAGGGCTGTTGAGGCAGACACAGGAACAATAGGAGGTAAATTCTCTCATGAATTTATGGTACTTGCCAGTACCGGTGAAGAAGCTATTGTTTTTTGCGATGCATGTGGGTACGCGGCTAATATGGAAAAGGCTGAGATAGGCTATCCTGATGTTTCGGATCCAACAATCAATGCTGATAATCCATTGCCTGAGCTGGTGTCTACACCTGGCAGGCACACAGTAGCCGAAGTATCAGAGTTTCTTAAAGTTTCACCTACAAACATATTAAAAACCATGATCATAAAAGCAGATGACACGTATGTAGCAGCTATTGTAAGGGGTGACAGGGAATTAAATCTAATCAAATTAAAAAATGTTATGAATGTTGATACAGTTGAATTAGCTGCTGATGAGGATTGTGTTAGGCTAACACGCGCACATGCGGGTTCGATAGGTCCCATTGGGCTAAAACTCAAGATCATTGCAGACAATGAAATTAAATATATGCAAAACATGGTTGCCGGAGCAAATAAGGATGATTTCCATTATATAAATGTCAACCTTAAGCGAGATTTCATGCCGGATGTGTTTGCTGATATACGTAATGCTGTTATTGGGGATCCCTGCCCTCGTTGTTTAAAGCCATTAAATATCACAAGGGGGATTGAGGTTGGCCATATATTCAAGCTTGGAACAAAATATTCTGCAAAGATGCATGCTGAGTTTCTTGATGAGAATGGCAATTCTAAACCATTTGTCATGGGCTGCTATGGAATAGGTGTTGGAAGAACGCTCGCTGCATCAATAGAACAGAACAATGATAAAGATGGGATTATTTTTCCGATTACAATAGCACCTTATGAAATTGAGCTTATTGCCATCAATATGAAGGATACAGTAATAACAAACGCAGCAGAGACTCTTTATAAAGAATTACTCAATAGAGGCTTTGATGTAATATATGATAACAGGGACATTTCACCGGGTATGAAATTAAAGGATGCAGACCTTATAGGATTTCCTGTAAAGATCATTGTTGGTACAAAGTTCAGGGATAATGGAACAGTCGAGATTAAGATACGAAAAACAGGTGAAGTGATAACATGTACGCAGCAAACATTATTTGATAATCTGGTAAAAATACGAAACAGTCTGCTACCCTAACCAGAATAATACATATTTGTGAAGCTGAACAGTGAACTCTGGAAGAAATTTGATTATCAAAAATACAATAGAGAAGTTTGCCATTAGTTCTGTAAACCCAATAGTTTTTAATGGTTTTTATCTTTTAATTTTATTCCTTAACCCGAAAAATGCATTTGCGAAATAGGGAAGTTTGTGTAATGAGTGATAACCCCGCGTCAAATATAGGTAT
>JBMFUY010000094.1:0-9062 GCA_049966275.1 bacterium | reverse complement strand
GAGGGGGTGGCAGAATTGAGTGAAATAGGTGGCAACTTTCGATTGAAATCACCGGCAGAATTGGAGTGAAATACACAATTCTGTTGTTAATAGGAAGGGGAGTGCGTAAATAAACAAACCTTCCTATTACTTTTTTAAGTAAAAAATAATATGATACAAATATGAATAAATCTTACCAGGAAACTCCTTCCATGTGGAGTTTGTTCCTGTCATTCTTACGGCTTGGGCTTACAGCCTTCGGTGGTCCTGCAATGGTTGCGTATATAAAAGAGCTGTCTGTGAAGCAGAATAGGTGGCTTGATGAGCAGAGCTTTAAAGACGGGGTTGTAATATGTCAGTCCATACCAGGTGCGACCGCCATGCAAACCGCAGCTTATGTGGGGCTCAGAGCACAAGGTATAAAAGGTGCATTATCCACGTATATAGGGTTTGGTTTGCCTGCATTTATTTTCATGTTGGTCCTGTCATATCTTTATGTAAGATACAGTACATTAAATCAGGTCAGCGCACTATTCAGGGGGCTTGCTGTGATCGTTGTGGCTATTGTAGCCAATGCAACCTATTCGTTCGGGAAAGGGTCAATCAAAGATTATAGAGAGCTACTGATAGCTATGTTGGCAGCAATGCTCTTCTGGTTGGGTCTAAGTCCTTTTTTCGTAATTATCGGTGCCGCAGTAGCCGGTATTTTATTATTCAAAGCAGACAAATCAGTATTGTCATTCATTCCTGATCATAAAAAAACCGACACCTTGTTTTATAAACATGTCAGCCTGCTTTTTTTTCTATTGGCTGGCGTGCTTATAGGGATTTATTATGCAAACGTAAAACTCTTCAACCTTGCGGCATTGATGCTCAAGATAGATACCTTTGCCTTTGGAGGAGGCTTTGCATCTGTACCATTGATGCTTCATGAGGTTGTTTCTGTTAAAAGATGGATAGATTATAAAACATTCATGGATGGTATTGCACTGGGTCAGATAACACCTGGACCTATTGTTATAACAGCGACCTTTGTAGGTTTTATCGTCTGTGGAATTATTGGGGCATTGGTTGCAACTGTTGCCGTATTTACACCTTCTTTTTTGATACTCGTTATGGTAACACCTGTATTTGACAGATTAAAGTCATCTGTCCTGTTTTCAAAGGCAACAAAAGGGATACTTGCCTCATTTGTAGGACTTTTATTCTTTGTTACCATCAAATTTGCCCTGGCAGTTCCATGGGATGTTGCAAAGATTTTGTTGGGTGTGGCTGCCTTGGCTGCACTGCTCAAAAAAGTGAATATTTTATATGTGGTCTTGATAGGGGCTGTTATATCACTTTTTTGTTTTGATCTTAGGTACTGTTAAAATGACATCCAATTAACAATCTTAAAAGCCCTTTTACTATATTTTTGATTTGTGGAATGCTTTCAAGCAAGGTTTACTTAACATATCCCAGAATTGTATTTATATATATCACTATATCGTGATTAGAGAATATGCATTTATGAAAGGAAGAATGAGTAAATGGTTATACAGCAAAAGCAGGAGAACAGGTGTAACTTAGGGCTGGAAGATATCATCTGTGATTTTTCCCCGTGCCATAACTCTTATACACCACAAAAGCAAAATACTTGACATAAAGTAAGTAAATGATTACTTAAATAAAAAGGAGGAACTTAACGATGTTTAACGTACCAAACTGGGCATTTGAATTTCACGGACACAAATGTCCTTTTATGCCGATAGGCTACAGGATGGGTTCTTTAGCATTGGAGAAACTTGGAGTCACTAAAAGTAAAAATCATGAGATGCATGTATTTTCTGAAATGGGTATCGGTCATCCGCAGGGATGTATGCAGGACGGTATCATGTCAGCGACAGGAGCTACCTTTGGCAAAGGCATGATAGAAAGGCTCAATTATGGAAAGATTGCAGCTATTTTCTGGTATCCGGGAAAGGGCGCTGTAAGGATCGCATTGAGAAACGAATTCAGTGACAGGCTGTCAACCCATGAGTTTTTCAAATACCGTAAGCAGGGAATCGAACCTTCGGATATACCTGAAAAGGTACTTGATGATGTGATAAAGGTTGTACTTGATGCAACAAATGAAGAATTATTCAATGTGAAGGTGCTGCCTGATTTTAAATATGAACCCGTAAAAAGCTCGTTCAATAAGGCAAAATGCGAGATCTGCGGCGAGTATGTATTTGAACGGTATTTAAGGCACAAGGACAACAAGGTTGTCTGTATACCTTGTTCAGAACGCACGAAAGAAGAAATGGTTATAAATCTACCTCTTAAATAGAGTAATAAAGGCTACAATATGAAATATAAAGGAGGCACTATGTTTTTTAGGGCAAATATTGTTGTTTTACTAATACTCGGCGTATTTGTGTCAACGGCAGCAGCGGATCAGCAGATAATACCTAAAAATCTGATACCGGATGTTTCAGCATATATTCAGGTCCGGGGAACATATGGAAACATTGGCCCCGCGGCAAAAACATTTACCGAAGATGGATTTATCATACGGCGTGCAAAGGTTATTCTTACTGGCAAGGCAGTAGACCACCTAATTTACAGGTTTCAATTCATAGGTAGGAGCGGTCTACAGTCACCAGAGCTTCAGGATGCTTATGTAGAATATAACAAGTTTGACTTCGCGCGGTTTGTTGTTGGTCAGATGGTGCCTCCGTTTGGTAGAGAGAGATTGTCACCAGACTGGCAAATCTATACAATAGAGCGTTCACTCATATCGAACAATCTTGTTCCGTCCTCTCAAACGCTTGCCCGGGATATCGGTGTTGAAGCAGATGGAGATGTGCTAAATAAAACCTTTGAGTATGCCGTCGGTTTGTATAACGGCACTGGTGCTAATAATATACCCTCTCACAATACAAACAGTAACTTTCTGTATGTTGCAAGGATTGTTTGCAATCCACTGAAAGGAGATGTTGAGGCAGATACACCCGGGGTCAGTATTGGTGCATCTGTGTCATACCGTAAGGCAAATGGTTTGACCAATCTGAGCAACATACTGAACATCAGCCTGCCATTTACCGGCACGGATTTCAGGTACAATGTTGACGGAGAGATAACGTACAATGGATTTTCTTTCATAGGTGAATACATAAGAACGATATTGACCAGTGATGAATCTCGAATAAAATCCATAACCTCCGATGGATATTATCTGCAGGCAGCTTACTTTGTAACGCACTATCTTCAGCCCATGGTTGAGTATCAAACCTTTAACCCGGATACATACGTAGAATCTACAAAGAATGCAAAGTGGCTCACAGCCGGGTTAAACTATTACATTGTCGGAAACAAGTTCAAGCTTATGGCGGATTACACCTTTGAACGGTTCGGGAAGCTTGAGTCGAACAATACGGACATGGCACGGGTCCAGTTACAGGTGATGTTCTAAGAGGAGTATGGCATGACAACGGCTATTCTTGCAGGGTTGATAACGTTCATATTTACAGCCTTACTGACGATTGCCGGTGTGGGAGCTGCTTTCATATTAATACCGGTGTTTGTTGCTCTGCACATAGATATTCATGTTGCAATGGCAGTTGCACTTTTGCTGAATTCTATTGCAATGTCTTTTGCATCGTACAGTTATATAAAAGCAAAACTGGTACTATGGAAAGTGGCCATACCAATACTCATTGTAGCAACGGCACTATCGCCTGTTGGGGCATATGTAAGTCAGGGACTCAACGATCATATTCTGAAATGGTTGTTTGTCGGGTTCCTTTTGTTTGCAGGTTTGATGATGCTTTTTTATGAGCCGAAAGAAAGGGATATAGAGAGTTCAAGAACCAAGCAGCTTGTCTATGGTATTTCTATAGGAGCGCTTGCTGGATTTCTTGGCGGTTTGCTTGGTGTAGGCGGAGGGAATATCATAATTCCGGTGCTTGTATGGATGGGCATTAACCCGAAAAAAGCATCCGCTACAACATCATTTATTGTTATCTTCTCTTCTTTGTCTGGATTTTTAGGACATGCAACGCTTGGTAGTATTGATGTGAAACTGTTAGGGTTCACTGCCATCGCTTCTGCAATTGGAGCTGTTTTGGGTGCATGGCTCATGACTGCCAGGCTCAATAGAAAACAGGTGAAGCTTCTTATCGGTGTTGTTCTGCTGGGCATTGCAGGAAAAATGATATGGAGTCTGCTTTTAAAATGAGAACCCTATCTCACAAATACAATTAGAAATAAGAAAGTTTTATCACTACAACAGAGGGGTCACCCATTTAACCCGAAAAATGCATTTGCGAAATAGGGAAGTTTGTGTAATGAGTGATGGGGTACCCACCCGAAGGGAAGGGTCACGCGTCAAATAGGGGGTTACAGGTGGATCGCACGACCCATGCTTTGCATGGGTACCCCGAACGAATGAGCAAACTTTCCTATTGCATTTTTCGGGTTAAGCAAACAAGCCAATACCTTATATGAAAAGAAGAGACTATTTTAAACCTATCAGTATCCATGATACGTGATGATGTGTTTCACCATTTGCCCTCGGTTCATCGTACGCGTACTCGTATAGCTCTTTTATGTTCAGGAAACCAAAGTCTTTTGTAAGCTCTTCCCCTGTGCAGAAATGGATATACTTCTCATCTTTAAAAGAGTTTTCTTCGTGTGCTATCCTCACGCCCTTGCCGTAATGCTCTGGATCCTTTGTGGAAAGGGTGGAGAGAAAAAAGAACCCGTGAGGTTTGAGAGTTTTCTTTATCATGGACCTGAATGCCTTTCTTTCGTTCAACCCAAGAATTTGATATACATTCGAAGCAAAGATAACATCAAACTTTCCTTGCTTCAGTGATGTAAAGTTAAGACATCTGAACGTAATATTGGTTCTTTTTGTTTTCCTGGCTATGTTTATTGCAATTTCTATTGCCTGTTCAGATACATCTATCCCAAGAATTTTGCATTTGAGATTGTCAGAAAGGTAAAACGTATCTCTGCCATAGCCGCACCCTATATCAAGCAGATTATCATTTTCCTTTACACTATCATTCTTCTGCAGGTATTGGACTGCAACCTTTGCAAGCTCTCCTGGTTTTTCTCCCCAGATCAACCCTAATTCTTTATAATCCTTATTCCATGACATACTCGCTTGCTTCTATTTTGAAATATGGTTCTATTTATTATTTTTTAACAGCAAACTTTTTTGTAAGATCTATTCCGTGTTCTGTTGCATACTGCTCAATGATCCTGTTCTTCTGGATTTTACCTGTTGCAGTTTTAGGGAAAGCCTCTGTAAAGATAAACTTTTTAGGTATCTTGTAATCCGCAACCTTTTCTTTTAAAAAATCCGTCATTTCTTTTTCTGAAATTTGCATACCCTGTTTGGGCACTATAAATGCGAATACCTCCTCACCCCATTTGGGATCAGGAATACCAACAACAGCTGCATCCTGAACCTTTGGATGCTTATATAGAACCTCTTCTATCTCTTTAGGATAGATATTCTCTCCCCCACGGATGATCATCTCCTTTTTTCTTCCTATAATATAGAAGTAACCTTCCTCATCTATATAACCAAGATCACCTGTGTGTAACCAACCGTCCTTTATAGTGGATGCTGTTGCCTCAGGATTCTTGTAATACCCAACCATAACAACATCACCTTTTATGCAGATTTCACCGATCTGCCCCTGAGGTAACTCCTTATTGTTATCATCAAGTATTTTTATCTCCTGACCGTTTAAAGGCTTTCCTATTGAGCCTATCTTTCTCTTACCTTTAAGCGGATTTATAATGCTTGCGCATGTCGCCTCTGATAGTCCATAACCTTCGAGTATAAATGCCTTATATTTTCTTTCAAAGGTTGTAAAAACCTCCACCGGCATAGGGGCTGCACCACAAATAACAAACCTCAATGAAGAGAGGTCATACTTCTCAGCATCAGGCAGGCTGTTCAGTATTGCGTAAACAGTGGGCACACCACTGAATGTTGAAGGTTTGTATTTATCAATTGCTGGTAGAAACTCTTTAGGTGAAAAGCCCTCCATCAAAACAAAGCTCGCGCCTGCGTACATGGGTGCCATTACAGTAACAACCTGTGCATTACAGTGAAACAGTGGAAGTATGAGCATTGCTCTATCTTTTTCAGTAAATTCAGCTGCTTCAACAATCTGGTGTGCATTGGCAATATAATTGCGGTGTGTATCAATTACGCCCTTTGGATAGCCAGTTGTTCCAGAGGTGTATATGAATGAGGCATAATCAAACTCATCAACAGTAATATCAGGTTCTGATGTGTTTGAGGAGATGATGTCTTCAAAAGGGATAATACTGGCTCTGTCCTTTGGTTCAATAACAATTATGTGCTTTAAAAGTGGCATATCGTTCTTAACCTTTAGCACTGATTCCTGAAACGATCCTGTTGTAATAAGTGTATTTGCCTCTGAATTGTTGATAATATATTTTATCTCATCTGGTTTAAATTGTGTATTAATAGGCACCATGATTGCACCGATCTTCATGAGCCCAAACCATGCATAAATGAACTCAGGCCTGTTGGGTATAAGCATTGTAACCCTATCACCTTTTTTAACACCAAGTGAAAGCAGACCATTGCCTATTTTATTGGATATATCATCAAGCTCTTTGTATGTCCTTGTAAGGTCTTTATAATACATAAAAACCCTATCAGGCATTGCCTTTGCCTGCTTTGAAATAAGCTCTTTTATAGTTTTAAACCTATACATGCTTCCCTCCTATACCCTTTTATTTATCCATTCCAGCATATCAGATAAAGGTTTTTGTTTATCAATCTCATTAAATATTTCGTGATAATAACCTTCGTAGAGTTTATACGTTTTGTCTTTAGAACCAGCCTTTTCAAAAAATGCTTTTGAAGATTGTGGATTGGTGAGTGCATCTTCACTACCATGCATTATCAGACATGGTAAGGTTAATTTATCAGCATTTGCATTTGTATCCTCCATAGCCTTTACCATCTCTATGTACCATCTGGCACTAACCTTCGTGTGAACAAGTGGATCGTTGTTGTATGCATCCACAACAGCTTTATCATGAGACAGCTTATTTGTATCTATCTCATTGCTCATTGACAGCGCTGGCCAAATACCAGCTATAACCCTGCCCAACATAGCCTTTATTTTTGGTACTTCTACGTTTACACCGAGTAAGGGCCCTGATGAAACAACACCAGAAAGTCCATCTGACCTGTAGATCGCATAGCGTAATACAATAAGCCCTCCCATGCTATGACCAAGTATAAAAGACTTACCTTTAACCAGTGATTTCAGTTCATTTCTTAGTGCATCTACATCATCTAAATATTCGTCAAAATGCATAACATGCCCCCTTTTACCCGCGGACCTGCCATGTCCCCTCAAATCAAGCAAGAAAAGGTTATAATCTGTTAATGTGTTTATTACATTTTCATATCTACCAGAGTGTTCACCAAGCCCATGAACAATAAATACAGATGCCTTTGGTTTATCAGCAAGAATATATCTGTAAAAAAGTTGCATGCCGTCTTTTGCCTTTGTAAAGCCTTCTTTACGTGTGGACATTTTAACCCTCCTTTTAGTTTTTATAAAAGTTCTTCTGTGGAGAGAATAGATATATTTGTATCAGCAAGTATCTTCTGAGCTGTTTCGTTGTTATCAAACCTGAATATAAGAATGGCTTCCTTCTCAGGGCTGGCTGCATAAGAATACAGATATTCAACGTTGATCCCGTGCTTATCAAGTACAGAGAGAACGTTAAATAAGCTGCCAGGTTTATTCTCAATCTTTATTGCTATTACATCGGTTGTTCTTGTGGTAAAACCACCTTCCTTGAGTATTTTTAAAGCCTTCTGATTATCACTGGTTATCATTCTTACAACACCAAAGTCAGGTGTATCTGCTATGGTTATAGCCTTTATATCTATATTCTGGTTTTTCAATAGTTCTGTGATCTCCCTTAACCTGCCCCTTGTATTTTCTATAAAAACAGATATTTGTTGTGCCATAACGCCTCCATGATGTTTGTTATAAAATAAAAACATTAGCAATTCAAGTTAATTTCTTGCACCAATGGTTTTATATTTTGTTGCAATTTTGTTTTATTATAATAATAGATGACAGTTATGAATGAGAATGAAATTAATGTAAAACTAAAGGAACAACTGATAAATTTCCAGAGAAATGAGATTACAGAACATCTTGTTTACAAAAAACTTTCAAATAGTGCCAGAGGCAAAAACAAAGATGTTCTTTCAAAGATCTCCAGCGATGAGCTCAAACATTACAGTGTGTGGAAGAAGTACACACACATGGATGTCAAACCGGATCTGTTAAAAGTTTTTTTCTATGTTGCAATTGTGAAATTGTTCAGCCTGACATTCGCAATCAAGATGATGGAAAAAGGGGAGGGTGGTGCCCAGTCCAGTTACAGACAGCTTATCAAGGAGTTTCCTGAGGCATACATGGTTCTTGAGGATGAGGAAAAGCATGAAAGAGAGCTTATAGCACTTATTGATGAAGACAAGCTTAATTATATAAGTTCCATGATATTAGGGTTGAATGATGCGCTGGTAGAGCTAACCGGTACACTCGCTGGTTTGTCTTTTGCGTTCCAGAATACAAAGCTCATAGGTATAGCAGGATTAATCACCGGTATTGCAGCAGCTTTATCCATGATGTCTTCTGAGTATCTTGCAAAAAAATCAGACAGAGGCGATAAAAATCCATTAAAGGCATCTATGTACACCGGTATAGCTTACATCATTGCTGTAGTGTTGCTTGTTATACCATTTTTTATATTCCAGACCTTTTACTTTGCTATAGTATTAACGCTCCTTATAGCTGCTATTGTTATACTTGTTTTCACGTACTTTATTTCTATAACGCAGGAGGTGCCCTTTTTCATTAGATTCCTTGAGATGGTTGCAATAAGTTTTGGTGTTGCCGGTCTATCGTTTTTAATAGGCTATGGATTAAGGGTGGTTTTGCACGTTGACATGTAAATGAACCCGAAAAATGCATTTGCGAAATAGGGAAGTTTGTGTAATGAGTGATAACCCCGCGTCAAATATAGGTATTCTT
>JBMFUY010000093.1:0-9220 GCA_049966275.1 bacterium | reverse complement strand
AATACCTATATTTGACGCGGGGTTATCACTCATTACACAAACTTCCCTATTTCGCAAATGCATTTTTCGGGTTAAGTATCAAAAACCTTTATTGTGTCATAGAATGTATTACGCTGCACAGGGGTAAACCCTGCGTCCCTTATTAAGCCTACGATCTCATCTCTCTGAGCAACAAGTCTATGCCCTGCAAGTCTCATTACATTCTCTTCAAATAAAAGGCTGCCTAAATCATTGGCGCCAAAGTACAGTGATAATTGACCCACATCCTTTCCCTGGGAAGACCATGATGCCTGGATATTTTTGAAGTTGTCCAAGTACAATCTTGCTATCGCCACAATCCGCAAATATTTTTCAGCGCTGTATCTTATCTGTATCTTTTTACCAAGAATAGTATTTTCTGGTTTAAAATCCCATGCAATAAATGCAGTAAATCCATGGGTTTTATCCTGTAGATTACGTAATTTATCAAGGTGTTCTATGATCTCTTCAGGGGTTTCTACATGTCCATACATCATGGTTGCTGTGGTGGGAATGTTCAAACTATGTGCTACCTCCATTACCTCAAGCCATTCATGCACGCGTGGTTTAGCAGGGCTGATCGCCTTTCTTACCCTCTCCACGAGTATTTCTGCACCACCACCTGGAATGGACATTAAACCCGCGGATTTCAATTCTAACAGGGTTTGCTTTATACTTATGCCAGAGACATTGGCTATTCTTATAATCTCAGGTGGAGAAAAGGCATGGATATGCATACCCGGAAAATGGGTTTTTATAAAAGAAACAAGGCGTTTGTAATAATCAAGTTTTAGATCCGGATGCATGCCACCCTGAAGCAGTACTGTTGTTACCCCATGTCTGGATGCAGTTTCAAGTTTAGATCCAAGCTCTTCTGTATCAATGACATAAGCCTCAGGGTGCCCTCTGGGTCTGTAGAAAGCACAAAAAGAACATCCAACATCACACACATTGGTGTAATTTATGTTTGTATCCATTACGAATGTGACGAAAGGCTCTGGATGAAGAGACATTCTTACTTCGTGAGCCATTTTACCGAGCTTGAAAAGATCCTCTGAAAGGAATAGGTTTAAAGCCTCTGTTTTGCTTATTCTCTTCAATGGATTATGTAATATCGCGGATCCTCTCAATGACATCCAGTAACCTTCTGCTGAATTCTTCTTTATCCGAGCTGTTTCCTTTGTTAAGGTATGCAGAGGGCTTTGTAAGATTCATTATCTTCTTAAAATTCTCATCACACTTAACAATGGAAAAAAACAGTATAGGAATCTTACGTGTTCGTTTTAATCCTGCCTCTATTGCCCTGACAGTCCTTGCAGCATCAATGCCATTGATGACAGGCATGTTGACATCAAGGATCACCAGATCAACCTGAGCATTGGCTTTAAGTAGATCACTGAGTTGCGAAAGGAATGTCCTTCCATTTTCACTCTCTATGATATCCTTTGTGATCCCCTTACTTATTACCAGTTCAGAAACCTGTTTTCTCATTATTGCAGAGTCATCAGCAATAAGTATTCTATCCATCACCTTTTTCTTAAATTCTTTCTTTGTGAGATCGAGCCCGCATTCAGAGCAGTGTATCCGCTCCTCGCCACCTGTTATCATAACAAAAGGCTCTACCATTTCTCCACAGCTGGGACAAAAAACTTTTGGATTTTTTTCTACCATATTTGTATCTTCTCTTTATTGCTGGAAAAGGTCTTTTACTCTTTCAAAGATGCCTTTTGAACCAGAATTCTTATTGTAAAGTTTGGATATTTCCTCAAACTCCCTTAACAACTGTTTCTGTCTTTCTGTTATATGCTTTGGCACTTCAATATGAACCCTCACAATTTGATCTCCTTTCCTTGAATCATAAGGACTGCTTATACCTTTATGTTTTAGAATGAATGTTTCTCCAGAGTTAGTTCCTGCTGGTATTTTTAATTCTTCATCCCCATACAGGGTTGGTACCTTTATTGTGTCGCCAAGTACAGCCTGGGCATAGGATATGTATACATCGCAGACAATATTTTGCTCTTCTCTTTTAAAGAATGGATGCTCATTTACTTTTATAACAACATGTAGATCACCAGCGGGCCCTCCGTTATAGCCTTCGCCTCCTTTGCCCTGTATCCTCAAAACATTATCAGTATCAACACCTGGTGGCACATGAATTTTAATCGTTTCTTCTTTCAAAACCCTGCCTGTTCCATTACACTCTTTACACTTTTCCAATATCTCATAGCCTGTTCCATTACATACATGGCAGGTTTTGCTAACTGTGAGAAATCCCTGTCTATACTTTATCTCACCAGTACCGTGACAGGCTCTACATGTTATGGGTTTTGTTCCAGGTTTTGCACCGGTTCCTGAGCATACTTCACATGTAACTGTACGTTTGATATTTAATTCTTTGTCTGTACCTTTTACTGCTTCTTCGAATTCAAGCTCAAGTTCAACCTCGATATCTTTTCCTCTGTATTTTCTGCTTTTTGTAGAACGTCTACCGCCAAAAAAATCACCAAACATATCACCTATGAGGTCCTCAAAGATGGAGGCACCAAAGAAGTCGTCATGGCCCATACCCATTCTTTCAAAGTTGTGTCCGTACATGTCGTACTGTGCCCTTTTCTCAGGGTTACTCAGTACACTGTATGCTTCGTTTATCTCTTTAAATTTTTCTTCCGAGGCTTTATCTCCATTGGTCCTATCAGGATGATACTGAAGGGCAAGTTTCCTGTATGCCTTTTTTATTTCAGCGTCTGTTGCGTTCCTTGGTACTCCAAGGATTTCGTAATAATCCTTCTTTGTCATTCTACCTTTTTCTCCTCGCTGGCTGCTTTTTGATACAGTAACTCAGCTATCTTATGAGAGAATGAACTTAAGGTGTTTACTGCATTCTCTAAAACACTGAAATCCTCTGTGTCTCTTTTTGCCTTGAGATCCTCCATTGCAGATAGAATATTTTCGTAATCCTCTTTTGAAAGCAGGTCTTTATACTCATTGAGAGAACGCGTGGTTGCATAGATCAAGCCATCTGCTTTGTTTCTTAGATCAACAAGCTGTTTTCTCTTTTTATCCTCTAATTCATGCTGTTGTGCATCGTTTATAATCTTGTTTATTTGTTCTTCTGTGAGCCCACTACCTGCTGTAATTCTAACCTTTTGTTCTTTACCTGTGCCAAGATCCTTTGCCTTTACATGGAGTATGCCATTTGCGTCTATGTCAAATGTTACCTCTATTTGAGGTAAACCCCGTGGTGCAGGCGGTATACCTATTAACTGGAATTTTGCAAGGCTCTGGTTATCCTTTGCAAGTTCTCTTTCTCCCTGTAACACATGGATATTAACAAAATCCTGATCATCCTCAGTGGTTGAAAAGATCATGGTTCTTTTGGTTGGGATAGTGGTGTTTCTTGGTATGATCTTCGTAAAGATACCTCCCTGTGTTTCTACGCCAAGAGAAAGTGGTGTCACATCAAGTAAGACAACATCCTTTACCGTTCCTTTTAAAACAGCGCCCTGAATTGCAGCACCCATGGCTACAACCTCATCAGGGTTAACCTCTTTTACAGGAGATTTCCCAAAGATCTCCTCTGCCTTTTTCACCACAGCAGGCATCCTGGTCATGCCACCAACAAGTATGACATTGTCTATGTCCTCTTTTTTGAGGTTTGCATCCCTCAGTGCGAGCTCGCATGGTTCTACAAGTTTATCCAATAGATGTTGAACCATGGATTCAAACTGTGTTCTGGTTATAGATTTTGTAAGGTGTTTTGGGCCTGAGGCATCTGCAGCAATGAATGGAAGGTTTATCTCTGTTTCTTTTAATGTAGAAAGCTCCATTTTTGCTTTCTCTGCTGCATCCTTTACCCTTTGCATTGCCATTTTATCATTTGAGATATCTATACCCGTTTGCTGCTTAAAATCTTCAACGAGCCAGTTTGATAATATCCTGTCAAAATCTTCTCCACCAAGAAACGTATTACCATTGGTAGCCAGCACTTCAAATACTCCATCATTGAGCTCCAGTATGGATATGTCAAACGTGCCACCACCAAGATCAAACACTGCTATCCTCATATTTTGACTTTTGTTAAGTCCGTATGCAAGTGAGGCTGCAGTGGGTTCATTGATGATCCTTAATACATTCAGTCCAGCTATTCTGCCTGCATCCTTTGTCGCCTGACGCTGGCTATCATTAAAGTATGCTGGAACTGTAATAACAGCATCTTCTATCTTTTCTCCCAGAAAATCCTCTGCATACTCCTTCATCTTTGATAAAACATATCCGGATACCTCTGATGGGCTCATCTTCTTGCCGCTGATCTCAACCCATGCATCGTCATTGTCTGCCTTTATGATCTTATAAGAAGCTATTTTTGCAGTTTGTTGAACCTCCTGAGAATCGTACTTTCTACCAATGAGCCTTTTAACAGCAAAGACGGTGTTTTCAGCATTTGTAACAGCCTGTCTTTTGGCAAGATTACCAACAAGGAGTGTTCCTTTATCATTGATTGCAACCATGGATGGTGTTGTTCTTCCACCTTCAGCATTCGGGATTACAACAGGTGTATCACCCTCCATATATGCCACACAAGAATATGATGTGCCAAGATCAATACCTATTATTCTACCCATTTATGCTCCTGTAAAATTGTTTAAACTTACACATCATATAGTTATGTTTGCTCACTTATGTTTGCTGGCAGTGCCTTTTTGCCAACAATGACCTTTGCAGGCCTTATCAACCTGTCCTTGTATAAGTATCCCTTTTCAAGTTCTTTTACAATAACGTTGTCTTCATATTCCTCGCCTTCTTCTACGCCAACACCTTCGTGAAGGCTGGGATCAAACACCTTTCCAACTGACTCAATCTCATTTACCCCAAAGCCCTCTATGGCTTTTTTCAGCAGTTTTAAAGTGAGCTCAACCCCTTCATATAAGCTATCCTTTTGAGAATGTTTTTTAGAGTATTCTATAGCCCTTTCAAGGTTATCAATTACTGGAAGCAATTCTCGAATAAGACCTTCATAAGCATACTTTAATTGTTCAAGCCTTTCTTTATGAACCCTTTTTTTATAGTTATCTAACTCTGCTTCTGCTCTTAACCATTTATCTTTGTAGGTTGCGGCCTCCTGCGTTAACCTATCAATTTGATTTTTGAGTTCAATTATCTCAGGGGATTCCTCTGGTTCCTGAACCTTTACCTCTGAGTTCTTTTCTGGACTGTGCTGTTCTTCGCTGTTAGCTTCTATTGAGCCCTGTGCTTCTGTATCTGATGGCTTCTCATCTGTATGCGCATCATGCTCATTGGGCTCCTGTTTTTCTGTTAGCTTTTCATCCCTCTCATCATTTTTTTTGTTATTAACATCATCTACCATTTTTTTACCCTTAATTTACTCAAAATATGCCGAACAATATAGATATTTCTTTCTTACCAAGCTATGATTCTAATGTCAAGGTAACGTAGTTTGTTAGCACACTACATTATAAAATTAAATAGCATGGTCAATAGAGTCAATAGTAGAGGCTGAGTGTTTAATCCGAAAAATGCATTTGCAACATAGGGAATTTTGTGTAATGAGCAAACTTCCTATTGCATTTTTGGGTTAAGATTTATACTATTTATGTTATGTCCAAGTACCAGCTTACACAATGGTTTGAGACGCATACATTTCACAGCCAGGACTTTTCAAACCTCCAGACCCTTTTGTTGTTAAAACAAAAGAGAAATCTGAAGATCAGCCTTTGCCTACCAGCTCTTAATGAAGAGGCAACCATAGGCAATATTATTTCAGTACTTAAAACTGCCCTTTATGATGAAGTGAGACTTGTGGACGAGATTGTTGTTATTGATAGCGCTTCAAGTGATAGAACAAGGGACATAGCAAAAGAACTCGGTGCAAAGGTTTATATTCATAAAGATATTATGCCTGTCCTTGGAGCGTACAAAGGTAAAGGAGAGGCATTGTTTAAAAGCCTTTTTGTGCTGCAAGGCGACATCGTTGTATGGATAGATGCAGATATAAAAAATATGGATCCAAGGTTTGTATATGGACTTGTGGGTCCTATACTGAGGAATCAACATATTCTGTTTACAAAAGGTTTTTATATGAGGCCCATACAGTCAGGTAATGATATTAAACCTGTTGGCGGTGGCAGGGTTACAGAATTGCTTGCAAGACCTCTTATAAATGCATTTTATCCTGAGCTTGCCGGGTTCATTCAGCCACTTGCAGGTGAGTATGCTGGTTTTAAAAATGTATTTGAACAGATCCCTTTTCCAACAGGATACGGCGTGGAGATCAGCATGCTTATTTCTCTGTTAAAGCTTATTGGAATAGACGCAATGGCTCAGGTTGATCTTGAGATGCGCATACACAGAAATCAAAGGCTTACTGATCTGAGCAAAATGTCTTTTGGTATACTTCAAACTTTCATGAAGAGATTGAGCGAAGATAAGAAGATTGAATTACTTGAAAAGATCAACACCGAGTATTTTCAATCCTTATTCTCTGCTGGTGTTAGCAGGATTGAAAAGATTGCTCTTGAAGAGTATGAACGTCCACCTGCTGTATCATTCATTAAAACTGATGCCATGGCAAAACCCGTAACACATGCAAAGGTCTCAGATGATCATGGAAATTTTGATATTGTGGTGGGTATACCAAGCTTTAACAATGCTGATACTATTGGTCATGTACTTGATGCGGTAACTGTTGGAATAGAAAAATACTTTCCTGCAAACCGTTGTGCAATAATAAATTCAGATGGTGGTTCAAATGATGGAACACCGGATATTGTTAAAACATTCAAAGAAAAAAATCCAAATATTCTTTCAACAACACATCCATTGTTTCCTGTTCATAAGCTATCCATACCCTATACAGGCATACCGGGTAAGGGCAGTGCAGTAAGGCTTATTTTTGAAAAGGCAGTAGAATTTAAAGCAAAGGCGTGTGTTCTTGTGGATGCGGATCTCAGGAGTATAACACCAGAATGGGTAGAGAACCTGCTTGGTCCTGTTTTATACAATGGTTATGATTTTGTGGCGCCATACTATTCAAGATACAAATATGATGGTACCATAACAAATATGATTATCTATCCTATTACAACAGCACTGTACGGTAAAGCCTTAAGACAACCTATAGGTGGAGACTTTTGTATATCCAGGAAGCTTCTTGAGTTGTATCTTGATCAACCAGTATGGAATACAGATATAGCAAGATTTGGAATAGATATATGGTTATCAACACTTGCTATTGCTCAGGGATATAATGTGTGTCAATCATATCTTGGTACAAAAATACATAGGGCTAAGGATCCTGCTATAGATCTTACAAATATGTTTGTTCAGGTTGTAGGAACAACTTTTATGCTTATGGAAACATATAAAAGTGTGTGGCGCAATGTAAAGGAGGTTAGCTCTGTTCCTCTGTACGGTTTTGTTTATGAAACAGTCCCGGAGCCTATAAATGTGGATGTTGAGAGGATGCAAAAGCATTTTAAAGAAGCATTATCAGAGATGGACACAATACTTAAAAGTATACTTTACGAGAAAACATACAACGAGCTTATGTTATTAAGGCAGGAGAGGGAGTTTCCTGATCCATTGTGGGCAGATGTTGTTTATGAGTTTGCTTATACATTCTATAAGAAGAAAATGGAGAGGATGTCATTGCTTAAAGCCATGGTACCCCTATATTTAGGAAAGGTTGCTTCATTTGTGTATAAAACACTTTATTCTTCGCCCAAACAAGCAGAAGAAACAGTGGAGGGAATTGTTAGAAGCTTTGTAAAACAGAAAGAGCACCTTCTGGAGATCTGGAAGGAATAAAATGAATTAAAGGAGGTATGCAATGGAATTTCTCAATACAATAATTGTACAGCCGTTTATTGCATGGTATCGGGATTTGCTAAATTATATACCCAATATTCTTACAATGCTGTTTGTGATCGTGATAGGTTTTGTGCTTGCCTGGCTTATAAAGAGGATTGCAAGGTTATTGTTCAGACTTATAAAATTTGATGAACTTGGTAAAAAAATGGGAATAGGTATGATCTTCAGTGAAAACTCATTGAGCACTTTGAGTGAAAAATTTGTGTATTGGTTCGTAGTATTTGTGTTTCTCATGATAGGACTGAGCGCTCTAAAGTTAGCGCCTATAGATCATCTGATCAGCAGCTTTTTCCTGTACCTTCCAAAGATAATAGCTGCTATTGTTATATTTATATCAGGTTATTTGCTTGGAGATTTTCTGGATCGCGTTATGGTACTTGCAGCAGTGGGTTCTCATATTCCACATGCAAAGGCAATTGGCAGGTTAACAAAGTTGGCTGTTGTACTGTTTTTTCTTTTTGTTTCTCTCGACCTACTTGAAATAGGCAAAAACGTGATCGTGGCTGCATTTTCCATAGTATTTGGTGGGGTGGTTTTAGCACTTGCAATAGCATTTGGTTTCGGTGCAAAGGATATTGTTAAATTATGGCTTGAAAAGCAAATAAAAGAATCCGATAACCATAAGGATGATGGTGTATCACATCTGTAGTCATGGACTTGCTTTATGTAAAATATGTTAGCTAAAAATTAAAAGTGCACACCTGTTAAATCTGATAATTTGATGTTTTTGATATCAAGAAGTTTATCTTTATGCCAGCATATTATTCCTTTCACTTTATAGTAACAGACAAGTTCATTGTGCCTGAAAAATGGTGATGTAATATTGGTTATGGTGGTTGTTGTCATTTCTGTGAAAAACGGAAATCCAGTTTCTTAAATTCTCAGTTTGAAAAGTCGGGTAGGGGTTTTATCATAAGCGTAATCCTGATCTGGAAGCTGCCCGGCAGTTATCATTTTGAGGCACAGCCAAAGAATCTAAAGCCATAGACTCTTCGCTTTGCTCAGAGTGACAGAGGACGAATTCTTCACGTAGTTTACACTGAGTGAAACGAATGTGTTCAGAATGGCACCCCCAAATTCCACTTTAATAAAGGGATGGATGCGAAGTACACGGTGTATTCAATTCTGTCATTGCGAGCCGCCTTTTGCGGTAAAGCAATCCCTGGAAAATCCCTGTCATTCCTGCCAGTGGGATCTTTCAAAGGTATGCTTGAGCAGGAATCCAGGTTGTCTTTCTCCAGTTAACCCAAAAAATGCATTTGCGAAATAGGGAAGTTTGTGTAATGAGTGATAACCCCGCGTCAAATATAGG
>JBMFUY010000092.1:0-9244 GCA_049966275.1 bacterium | reverse complement strand
GAATACCTATATCTGACGCGGGGTTATCACTCATTACACAAACTTCCCTATTTCCCAAATGCATTTTTCGGGTTAAGTTTAAGCATATTTCTATACAACGTAAATCAAAAATATAAGTTCTTAGTTATGGATTGCATTTCTGCCTTAAAATGTTTTAATAGATTTATGCAACAAACTATACCACTGATAAGTGTAATAATACCAACGTTCAACCGTTTTAAAATGTTAGAAAGGGCATTGAGAAGTGTGCTGACCCAGAGCCTGCAGAATTTTGAGGTAATCTTAATTGATGATGCATCTACTGATGGCACAGATGAGTACTTACAAAAGAGATTCAGTGCAGAAATAGAAAAAGGTATTATCCTATACACCAGAAACAAAAACAACAAAGGAAGATCCGTATGCAGAAATATTGGTATAAAACTTTCTAATGCAGAATTTATTGCATTCCTTGATGATGATGATGAATGGTTGGTTGATCACCTTGCTAACCTGTATAACCTTTTGAGTAAGCATAAGGATTTAGGTATAGCTTTCTCAAACTGGTATACAGTCAATGAGGAAACAAAAAAAATCTTACCAGGGATAAAGGGCGTAAGTACTGGTACTGGTAATTTTTATCTGGGGCTTATGCTGCGTGCTTTAATTGGTTACCCATCAACAGGCATGGTGAGGAGCAGTCTTATAAAAAAAATAGGTGGCTTTAAAGAAGAACTAATATTACGTGAAGACTGGGAACTCTTTTCTAAATGTGCTCTTGCAAGCGATATTGGGTTTATAGATAAACCTACAGCGTATATATACGTACATGCTGGCAGTTATTCAAAAAATAAGGTTCAATGGGTAAAAGATACAGAGCTCTCATGGAACAGCATTCTAGATTTTGCAAAACAACACAGGGTTCAGATTGATAACAGGTTCATAGCTGAGAGATCACTCAGATTATCAAGAGGCTTCTTATCTGTTGGTGATTTTGATAAGGCTAAGGCTTATCTTTTGAATGCAATCAAATATAACCCCATCTCAATATTCAATTCTATTACAATGGAAAACACTTTTAAATTGTTGATTGGCAAGCAATTTTATTTATGGTACAAATCACATAAAGGCTAAAGCTTATACCCCGATAAAGCTAATATTCTTTTTATTGGATTCATAAAAATATTTGAAGAATTTATTTATCTCTTCCTGCGGTATGTCAATATTGCCATTTACGATATCAAAAGCAGTATCCCTTGCAAGCTTTAGTATGTCAATGTCGTGAACAATATTCGCCATTTTAAAATCAGGCATGCCTGATTGTTTTATACCAAGCATCTCCCCAGGCCCTCTTATCTCTAAATCCATCTCTGCTATCTTAAATCCATCATTTGTCCTTACCATCGCCTCAAGACGCTTCTTTGCGGTGGTTGTAAGACTATGAGCATACAATATACATAGAGCCTGTTCACTACCCCTGCCTACCCTGCCCCTTAACTGGTGAAGCTGTGATAAACCAAACCTCTCTGCATGCTCAATAAGCATTACAGTGGCATTGGGGACATCTATTCCCACCTCTATCACTGTGGTTGCCACGAGCATATCTATCTCCCCTTTTCTGAATGCATTCATAATATGCTCTCTCGTATCATTCTTAACCTTTCCATGAAGGATCTCCACCTTAAATTCTTTAAACACCTCTTTTAATTCCTCATACATTTTTGTTGCTGCTCTTAATTCAAGCGTATCAGATTCCTCTATCAACGGATAAACCACATAAACCTGATGTTTGTTCTTCATTTCTCTTCGCAATAGATCGTAGATCTCCTGCCGCTGATTTGCTCTATAAAACAGCAACGTTTTTACGGGCTTTTTATTGGGAGGCATCTGTCGTATAACAGAAATATCCAGATCACCGTACGCTGTCATTGCAAGGGTTCTTGGTATAGGTGTTGCTGTCATTATAAGCATATGTGGATTATTACCCTTATTTTTTAATTCCATCCTCTGTTTAACTCCAAACCTGTGTTGTTCATCTATAATGATCAACCCACAATTTTTGAATCTTACATCTGGCTGTATAATAGCATGCGTACCTACAATAAGTTGCAATGAGCCATCAGCTAATTCTTCGAGTATCTGTTTTCTCTGGAGCTCTTTTGTATCACTTTTTAAAAGTGCATACCTTAAGTTCATGTTACGCGTTAAGGCCTCAATAGTTTTATAATGTTGTTCTGCAAGTATCTCTGTAGGTGCCATGAATGCAACCTGATATCCGTTGTTTATTGCGAACAGAGCAGAATAAAGGGCAACAACGGTTTTACCACTTCCAACATCCCCCTGTAAAAGTCTGTTCATTGGATACCCTGATGAAAGGTCATTGAAGATTTCTTTTATAACGTATTTTTGATCATCAGTTAATGTAAAAGGGAGGTTCTTTTCAAGCATGCTCACGTAGTCTATCTTAACTGTGTCCGGACTGTTAAAAAAGACTATACCATCTTTTTTTAAACTTTCCTTTTTCCTCTGAGCAAGTGCCACTTCAAAGAAAAAGAATTCATCAAACTTTATCCTCCTATGAAAAGAAGAAGTTTGTGTGTTTAGTTCTTCCAGTGATGCATTGTCGTGTGGAAAGTGTAAATTGTATATAGATTCCCTGAGATCAGGCAATGATAATCTCTGTTTTACAACAGATGGTAAATAGTCGTCTACATTTCCTATGTAACTGTCTAGCGCATTCTTCATGATTTTACGTATTATTCTCTGAGGTATACCTTCTATTGAAGAATAAACAGGAACAATTCTTCCAAAATTTAATGTGTCATCACCTTCTATGTCAAACTCTTCTATATCAGGATGGATCATCTGTGGCATTCCAGAATAAAATCTTACATCACCATACACGAGTATTTTAGAACCAGGTCTGAATCTTTTTACCATATATGCATATTCAAAATTAAACCAGGCAAGGGACAGATATCCTGTGTTATCCCGTACAATTACTTCAAATATACGCCTATTCCTGAATGTTTTAAGTGATACTTTGTAGACCTCTCCAATGACAACCTCCTTCATACCAAATCTTAAAAATCTTATTTTACTTATTTTTCTTCTGTCTTCATAACGAATTGGGAAAAAATATATTAGAGAAAGAAGATCTGTAATCCCCTTTCTCTCAAACAGACGTGCTCTTTGTGGTCCCACGCCCTTTATGTATTGAACTGATGTAATGGGCTCCATTTATACTATAAGCCTATAACCTATTTAAATTTTTAAAACAAAGTTTTTGTTTTTTGTTTTATATACAACACATGCACCCCTTCAAGCAATAAGCCCAATAGACATTTTTTATACGAATATAAAAAGCCCATATATACCCTACAGAATGACAATTAACCCAGAAAATGTGTTAACCCGAAAAATGCATTTGCGAAATAGGGAAGTTTGTGTAATGAGTGATAACCCCGCGTCAAATATAGGTATTCTTCGAATATTAGAAAAAAAGAAACGGAATGTAATTGCATATAGACTTACAAAGGACTTAAGCCTCCTTTACAACAAAAAGTCTTTGTATCTTAGGTGGATCGCACGACCCATCCTTTGGATGGGTACCCCGAACGAATGAGCAAACTTTCCTATTGCATTTTTTGGGTTAAAATAATAAAATTTTTCTAAAAATTTGTGAGTACCAGAAGAATTAGAACAGAGGTTAAAAAACTATTATTGAATCAGAAGAGAGCAGTAGCTTTAAAAGTGCTTCCTGGGAAATCACATCAATTGCCTCTGCCCCTTCTATAGCCTTTTCTGTTCTTATAATACCTGACATCTTACTGATAAGCTCCATGGATTCAAGAAATTTGTTCTTAAAAGATTCATCTTTAATTGCCTCAGCTATCGCCTTTGCTCCACTTTCTGTAATAAGCAATGATACCCTGTGATTTATTGTAAGTCCCAGAACAAGGCGTATACCATCTGTTAGTCTTGGAGGATTACCTTCTTTTATCAAGATCGCAATCTTCATGCTTCTCTTGTGAAGGATATTAACCTATCTGCATTGGATATCATGGTTGAAAGATCGTATAAACTACCCCAGAATACATTTTCCTGTTTCCTGATATTTCTTTCGTCAGCACTCACACTGCACAGGGTTGTTCTTAAGCGTTTAGTTAATTCTAAGAATGAAGGATTATTTAGAAGTAGTACTCCATCATTGTAAAGGAATATCTGCATGTTATATTTATACTCATTGTAAAGATTATACAGTGTGTCAACCAATGATTGATCATTCATAGCAACCAATATACAAAACTTCATCTCAAACCACAAAACTCCTCATAATCAATAAGGTGTGTAACAGTTCGATGCTCTCCACATACAGGGCATTCTGGATCCTTTCTAATCTTTACCTCTCTCACTTCCATTCGTAATGCATCGTAAAGAATCATCCTGCCTATCAAAGGCTTTCCTATACCAAGCAGTAGCTTAATAGCCTCAGTGGCTTGAATAACACCTATAAAGCCAGGCAATACTCCAAACACTCCTGCTTCCTGACAGCTTGGTACCATACCAGGCGGTGGAGGTTCAGGATAAAGGCATCGCAGACATGGTCCTTCTGTAGAAGAGAAAACTGTAACCTGCCCTTCAAATTTAAAAATGCTTCCATACACGTTTTTCTTTCCTGACAAAACACAGGCATCATTTATAAGATACCTTGCTGGAAAAGAATCTGTTCCATCAATGATAAGATCATAGTCCTTAATAATATCCATTATATTCTCAGACGTAAGCTTAACATTGTGTTTGATTACATTAACATCAGGATTAATAGATTTTATGGCTATTTCTGCTGAATCCACTTTTTGCATTCCTATTGTTTTTGTAGAATGTATAATCTGTCTCTGGAGATTTGATATATCTACAACATCAAAATCTACAATTCCAATGGTACCCACTCCACTCGCTGCAAGATACATTGCGATCGGAGAACCCAAACCACCAGCTCCTATAACCAACACCTTAGCCTTAAGCAGTTTTTCCTGCCCTTTTCCACCCACGCCTTCAAGAATAATATGGCGTGCGTATCTCTCTACCTGTTGATCCGTTAACATTTAAATCATTCCAGTACTGTTTGTTCTATTGGTTCAACCTTAACGCCCTTTTTCTTAAACCACTTTATCAGCGCTTCTACTTCTGCATTGGAACCCTCCAGCTCTACACCAACAAGCCCTATATTCGCTGATACTGAAGCAGTTCCTATATTTATGATTACATCAAACTTTCTGCATGCCTCCCATATAAAGGGTTTGTTCAAAAGTTTTTTTTCATAGGTAAGATACACCTTTTTTTTTACCTTTTCTTTTGAAGAAGGTGTCCCACCAGCTATGGCAGGTATTATGGATACAACGTCACCATCCTTCAATTTAGTATCAAGATTATCCTTAAATCTTACATCTTCATCATTTAAATAAATGTTTACAAACCTCCTTATTGCTCCTTTCTCATCCATAATCCTTGCGCCAATTCCATTGTATTGCTTCTCTAAATTCTGTAGAAGTTCTCTAAGGGTGTTTCCTTCTACTGAAACTTCGTCTTTACCCCCGGTGTATTTTCTCAAAGGTGTCGGTATTCTTACAGTAATTGCCATATTTACCTCCCTAATTAATCTTCTATATTTATAGTTTCCTCTATAAAACTATTTCCTTTATCAGATAATTTAAACAAACCTATCTTGCTCATCCTTCCTTTATCAACAGAAGCTATTGCATAATAATAATCTTCCCAGGCGCTTTCCAGATCTGTTTGTGATGGTTTTGCAGGGTGATCCGGATGAGAATGATAAAAACCCAGGATATCTATACCTCTTTCCTTTGCATATTTTTCAGCATTCAGGATGTCAGAAGGATCAAGCACAAACCTATCCTCCTTCCTATCCTGTTTTATATTGGTGCCTCTCAATATATCGGTTACCGTATTATTTTTACCAAGCATCACACCACAACCTTCATATGGATAGGTGCTTTCAAGGTGCTGTTTCATCTGTTCTATTACATACCTTTTCAGTTTCATATTACTCCCAGAGTCTCGTGCTGAAATAGTTTGAACCGCCATCTGGAAATACTGTAACTATAGAGGCATCCTTTGTCTCGTTAGCAATCTTTAAACACGCCCATAACGCGGCACCAGAAGATTCCCCTACAAGTATACCTTCCTTCTTGGCTATCTCTCTAACAAGATTATATGCATCTTCTGTCTTAACATGAATAATCCTGTCGTAATAAGTTTTATCAAGGATACCTGGCATAATGGAACTTTCTATATGTTTGAGTCCTTCAAGACCATGAAAAGGTGAATCAGGCTCAACCCCCACAACTTCTATAGAAGGGTTAAACTCCTTTAGTCTTTTACCTGTACCTACAAGTGTGCCTCCGGTTCCTATACCTGCCACAAAATGCGTTATTTTACCACCTGTTTGTTTTATGATCTCAGGAGCTGTGGTTTCGTAATGTGAAAGTGGATTTGCCGGATTGTTGTACTGATCCGGTTTAAAGTATTTATCACTGTGTCTTTCATACTCCATAACACACTCTCTGTACGCCCCATCCGAGCCCTCAACAGGATCTGTGAAAACAACCTCTGCTCCAAATGCTATTAATGTTTTTTTACGTTCTTCGCTCACATTCTTTGGCAAATAGATCTTCACCTTATATCCAAGCACAGCACCAATCATTGCAAGTGCTATACCAGTATTACCGGATGTTGACTCAAGGATCACCTTTGATTTTGTAAGTTGTCCGGACTTTATACCTTCCAATATCATTTTTAATGCAGGTCTATCCTTCACTGACCCACCAGGGTTGTATTTCTCAAGTTTTGCATAGATATTGGAATTTGTTTTCTTCTGATAAAAATGTCGTAACCTATAAAGAGGCGTATTGCCAATCATCTCCAATATAGTGCCCTTTATTATATTATCTACATCTACATTCATTAACTTCATAAACTATTTTGCTTTCTCCTTACCTCTTACAAGCTCATCAAATGCATCAAGCTTTGCCGGTATAACCTTGAGTGGCTCTACATGATCCAGCAGAACCTCCTGGGTCTTAAGCCCATTACCTGTTATCAATATTACGATAGACTCATCTTTTGGTATTCTACCCTGTTCTATAAGTTTTTTAGCCACACCAACAGTAACACCGCCTGCTGTTTCTGCAAAAATTCCTTCTGTTTCAGCGAGCAATCTTATTCCTTCTATCACTTCATCATCTGTTATATCTTCTGCCCAACCACCTGTTTTATTAATAGCCTCTATTGCATAAAAGCCGTCTGCGGGATTACCTATGGCGAGTGATTTTGCTATGGTTTTTGGAATAACGGGTTTGAAAAGTTCCTGATGCGCCTTAACAGCAGTAGATATTGGAGAGCAACCTGTAGCCTGTGCACCATACAGCTTAACATTGAGTTCTGGTACCAGGCCAAGTTCATACAACTCCTTAAACCCCTTATAAACCTTGGTTAAAAGTGAACCGCTCGCCATGGGAATAACTATATGTTTTGGCACACGCCAGCCAAGTTGCTCAGCAACCTCAAACCCCAGTGTCTTTGAGCCCTCAGCGTAATAAGGTCTTATATTGATGTTAACAAACGCCCAACCATATTTACCTGCTATTTCAGAAGACAACCTGTTTACCTCATCATAATTCCCTTTTATGCCTATCACATTAGCACCGTAAATCTGCGTGTTCAGAACCTTTGCCTGCTCAAGATTATAAGGTATGAATATATAACTCTTCATCCCACATGATGCTGCATTGGCAGCTACAGAATTAGCGAGATTACCTGTTGAAGCGCATGCAACAGTGTCAAAACCGAATTCCTTTGCCTTTGAAATAGCAACAGAAACAACCCTATCTTTAAAAGAAAACGTTGGATGATTCACGGTATCATTCTTTATGTATAACTCTTTTACACCCAGAACCTTTGCAAGTCTATTTGATTTAATAAGAGGCGTAAACCCTGCATCAATACCAACAGTGGGCTCACCATCAATAGGCAGAAGTTCCTTATATCTCCACATACTTTTCTTTCTTGAAGCTATTGCTTCTTTAGATACAACCTTTTTCATCTTTTCATAATCATACACTACTTCAAGTGGTCCAAAACATAATTCACAAACATGTATTGGTGCTACAGGATACACCTCACCACATTCCCTGCACCTCAAGCCCTTAACAAAACTCATCATCAACCTCCTTATCCAATCATTAGTAGTATACTCAACTATTAAGTATACATTTTATTTGTATAGTCAAGTGATTGTATAAAATCAACATCTTTGCTAATTATAAAAAATTAAAGGAGAGAGAAAAAATGAGAAAAGGAATATTAATCACAGGCACTGATACAAATGTAGGTAAAACGCATATTGCAATTGGTCTTATAAGAACCGCTATTGCAGAAGGTGTAAAGATTGGCGTTATGAAGCCTGTAGAAACAGGATGTAAACAAAGGAATAATAAGCTTATACCCTCAGATGCTTTCATGTTAATGAAAACAGCCAATATGAATGACATTGATCAGGTAAATCTTTATAGATTTAAATATCCGGTTGCTCCTTATGTAGCTCAAACGCTTGAGAATAAGCGTATAAACATTGCACGTATAAAAAATGCATATAACAAACTTTTTATGGAAAATGAACTCGTTATTGTAGAAGGCGCTGGTGGATTGCTTGTTCCAATTACAAAAGACTTTTCTTATGCTGACCTCGCGAAGGACCTCTCACTTCATATTCTGTTAATTGCTCCAAATAAATTAGGTGTCATTAATCATGTCTTGCTTACAATTGATTATATAAAAGCACATAAGTTAGATTTATCAGGTTTGATCATCAACAATGTGGAAAAGAAAAGAAATGTAGCTCAAAAAACCAATGTCCAGGCTATTAAATCACTGCTTAACAAAGGTATCATTGTAGAGGAAACAGGATTCAATAGGACAGAGACTGACACACATGTATATAAATCCATATTAAAGACAATTTTACACAATATAGGGTGATAATTATTACAATGATATCGTTCCAATGATGCTTGAGTAATAAGAGGAAAAGCGATGTGGAAACAAAAAAGTAACAGACTTAACACCATCCACGAGATAACCATTCCCTATAGTCCGGTTATCCTCTGAGATTAACCCGAAAAATGCAATAGGAAAGTTTGCTCATTCGTTCAACCCTGCGATCCACCTAAGATACAAAGACTTT